>NZ_JBHYXC010000005.1:0-249469 GCF_042751495.1 Streptomyces sp. NPDC059373
GGTCCGACAACCGCTCACCCGCAGGCGCCCTGACCTGCCCCACCCTCGCCATACGAAAGACAACGAGGCAAAGCCACCTAAGTCACCGGCATTGGCCCTAGACCCGCTGCGCGAGCAACTGGCCCGGCCAGTCGCCGACCTTGAAGGTCTGGACGGGCTCGAAGCCGTTGCGTAGGTAGTAGTCGACGAGCCGGCCCTCGCTTCCGGCGTAGCAGTCGACCCGCAGCAGCCCGACGCCCAGGCGGCGGGTCTCCTTGACGGCGTGGGCGAGGAGAGCGGCGCCGACGCCCAGGCCCGCGAAGCGGCGGTCGGTGACCAGGAGGTGGACGTAGACCTCGGGTTCGTCGGCCGGAGGCACGTAGTCCTGGCTCGCCTGCCTGAGCGTCACCGTCCCGGCGGGGACGCCGTCGATCTCCGCGATCCATGGCGTCCCGGTCCGCACCAGCTCCAGCACGCGCGCGGCCGCCTTCGGCCGCGCGGACCAGGGCTCGGTGCCCCACTGGCCCTCGCGGCCGTTGGCGACCAGCCATTCCACGGCGCCGTCGAGCATCGCCAGGATGACGGGGAGGTCGTCCTCGCCACCCTGGCGGATGGCTGTCCTCGCGTCCTCACTCACCAGGCGAAGGACTCCGGCGACGGACCGGTGCCGGGGAAGATCTCGTCCAGCGAGGCCAGGAACTCCTCCGACAGCTTCAACTCCACCGCCCGCAGGGCCGAGTCCAGCTGCTCCTGCGTGCGCGGGCCGACGATCGGGCCGGTCACGCCGGGCTGGGCGAGCAGCCAGGCCAGGGCCACGTCACCCGGCTCCAGGCCGTGCTTGTCGACCAGGTCCTCGTACGCCTGGACCTGCTCGCGCAGGGCGGAGTCCTTGAGCGCGTCGCCGCTGCGACCGGAGGTCGAGCGGGCGCCGCCGCCCTCGCGCTCCTTGCGCAGCGCGCCGCCGAGGAGGCCGCCCTGCAGCGGGGACCAGGGGATGACGCCGAGGCCGTAGACCTGGGCGGCGGGAATGACCTCCTGCTCGGCGCGGCGTTCGGCGAGGTTGTAGAGGCACTGCTCGCTGACCAGTCCGAGGGAGTTGCGGCGGGCGGCCGCCTCGTTGGCGCGGGCGATGCCCCAGCCGTTGAAGTTGGACGACCCCGCGTAGAGGATCTTCCCCTGCTGGATCAGGACGTCGATCGCCTGCCAGATCTCGTCCCAGGGCGTGGCCCGGTCGATGTGGTGGAACTGGTAGAGGTCGATGTGGTCCGTGCCCAGCCGCTTGAGCGAGGCGTCGGCGGCCCGGCGGATGTTGAGGGCGGACAGCTTGTCCTCGTTGGGCCAGGGCGAGCCCTCGATGCCCATGCTGCCGTAGACCTTGGTCGCCAGGACCGTCTTCTCGCGCCGGCCGCCACCCTTGGCGAACCAGCTGCCGATGATCTCCTCCGTGCGGCCCTTGTTCTCGCCCCAGCCGTAGACGTTCGCGGTGTCGAAGAAGTTGACGCCCGCGGCGAGCGCCGAGTCCATGATCGAGTGGCTGTCCGCCTCGTCCGTCTGTGGGCCGAAATTCATGGTGCCCAGTACGAGTCGGCTGACCTTGAGACCGGTGCGTCCGAGCTGTGTGTACTCCATGGTGCACAAGCCAATCGCTTGGAGTGCACTCGAATCAAGAGGACTCAGGCTCCGGCGCCGTACGGCGTGCCGATTCCCCACGCCTGGTGCATCGCGTCCGCGAAGGCGGCGGCCAGCCGGTGCTCGCCGGAGGCGTTGGGGTGGGTGCCGTCGTACGTGTCGAGCAGGATGTCGTAGTCCGCCGGGCGGGAGGCGAGCAGCAGCGGCGAGGCGGGGGTGTCGAGGTCGGCGACGGCCTTGGCCATGCGGGTGTTGAGCTCGTCGCACTCACCGGCGAAATCCGGGTCGAGGTCCGCCCGGGTGTTGGGGATGACGGGCAGCAGGACGGCAGCGATGTCCGGGTTGGCGGTCCGGGCCTGCTCGATGAAGGCCCGCAGATTGGCGTCCGTCTGCCCGGCGTTGGTGTAGAAACCGAGGTCGATCAGGCCGAGGGAGACCAGCAGGATGTCCGGCCGGTGTGCCCGCACCTCGTCCGCGATCACCGGCGCCATGTGTTGCCACCCCTCGCCCCAGCCGGCGAGATGGCGCCGGGCGCGCTCGGGAAAGGACGGGTCGGCGTAGTCGTACGAGACCGGGGCGTCGGCGGCCTTGTCGTGCAGGGTGGTGCGCGGGCCGACGATGGCGAAGGGCTCGCCGAGGCTGGTGCGCAGGTGCTGCCACATGCGGTAGCGCCAGGTGAAGTCCCCGGCGGCGCCGATCGTCATGCTGTCGCCGACGAACATGAAACGCACGGTGTTGCCTCCGGGTCCGGGTCGACCATCCGCCGGGACCGGTGCCCGGAGCACGTTGCATCATCGCGGATCCGAGCGCCCCCGGGCCACGCGGCGCGGCGTGAGGTCCGCCACGGCCCCCGCCGACGGCCGGATCCTCAGCCCTTGATGGCAGGCTTGCCCCATGCGTCACCTTGCGGCCGTTGCCGTCGCCCTCTTCATGGCCTGTTTCGTCGCGGGCCCGGCCATGGCCGACGACGGTTCGCCGTCCTCCTTCACGATCACCGACTCGCGGATCAAGGAATCGAGCGGGCTCGCCGCCAGCCACCTCCACAAGGGCATCTACTGGACGCACAACGACAGCGGCGACGGCCCGTACATCTACGCCGTCGACTCGGCGACCGGCAAGACCGTCGCGACCGTCACCATGCGCGGCGTCGGCACCCCGCGTGACGTCGAGGCGATCTCCATCGGCCCGGACGACCAGATCTACGTCGGCGACATCGGCGACAACCTGGACGGCGCCTGGGACCACGTCTGGATCTACCGCTTCCCGGAGCCGTCCCAGCTCAAGAACATGACGGTCACCGCGACGCAGTACGTCGTCCGCTACCGGGACGGCGCGCGCAACGCCGAGTCGCTGATGATCGACCCCAAGACCGGCCGGGCCTACATCATCAGCAAGAACGAGAACGGCGGCGGCCTGTACGTCGGCCCGCAGAAGCTCAGCGCGAGCGGGGTCAACATCTTCCGCCGGATCGCCGACATCCCGCTGTGGGCGACCGACGCCGCCTTCTCGCCGGACGGCACCCGGCTGGCGGTGCGCGGCTACTTCGGCGGGCTGATGTACCGCTGGTCCGGTGGCGCCCCGCACAAGATCGGCGACCTGGACGTGCCGATCCAGCAGCAGGGCGAGTCGGTGTCCTTCACGCCCGACGGCCGCGCGCTGATGTACGGCAGCGAGGGCAAGGACAGCGACGTCACGCGGAAGAACCTCAGCGGGGACGACCTGCCGGACTCGGTGACGTCGGCCTCGGCGTCGGCTTCCGCGGGTACGGGCGCGTCCGGATCGTCGCCGTCCGGGCCGACGGCCTCGGACGGCACATCCACCCGGAACTTCACGGTCGGCGCGGTCACCCTGGCGGCGGTCGTCGCGGTGTTGGTGGCGGCGCGGCGGTTGCGGCGGGGCCGCTGAACGGCGAGGGGCCCGGTACGCGCGTGGTGCGCGTGCCGGGCCCCTCGGCCGGAGACGTACGTCCCTGTCAGAGGCGGTCGATGACGTAGTCGACCGAGGCCGTCAGCGCCTCGACGTCCGCCGGGTCGACGGCCGGGAACATCGCGACGCGCAGCTGGTTGCGGCCCAGCTTGCGGTACGGCTCGGTGTCGACGATGCCGTTGGCGCGCAGCACCTTGGCGACGGCGGCGGCGTCGATGCCCTCGGCGAAGTCGATCGTGCCGACGACCTGCGAGCGCTTGGCCGGGTCGGTGACGAAGGGCGTGGCGTGCTCGGACTTCTCGGCCCAGTTGTAGAGGCGCGAGGAGGAGTCGGCGGTGCGGGAGACCGCCCAGTCCAGTCCGCCCTGGCCGTTGATCCACTCCAGCTGGTCGTTGAGCAGGAAGAGGGTCGCCAGCGCGGGGGTGTTGTACGTCTGGTTCTTCTTCGAGTTGTCGATCGCGGTCGGCAGGTCGAAGAACGCCGGGATGTGGCGGCCGGAGGCGGCGATCGCCTCGGCCCGCTCCAGCGCCGCCGGGGAGAAGACGGCGATCCACAGGCCGCCGTCCGCCGCGAAGGACTTCTGCGGGGCGAAGTAGTAGACGTCGGTCTCGGTGATGTCGACCGGCAGGCCGCCGGCGCCGGAGGTGGCGTCGACCAGGACCAGCGAGCCCTCGTCCGCTCCACCGACGCGCTTGATGGGCAGCGCGACACCGGTCGAGGTCTCGTTGTGGGTGAGTCCGTAGACGTCCACGCCCGCCTCGGCCACCGGCTCCGGGTGGGAACCCGGGTCGGAGGAGATCACGGTCGGCTCGTCCAGCCACGGCGCGAGCTTGGCCGCCTTGGCGAACTTCGACGAGAACTCACCGAAGGAGAGGTGCTGCGACTTCTGCTGGATGAGACCGTGCGTCGCGATGTCCCAGAACGCGGTCGAACCGCCGTTGCCGAGCACCACCTCGTATCCCTCGGGGAGGGAGAAGAGCTGCCGGATGCCGTCCCGTACCTGGCCCACCAGGTTCTTCACCGGGGCCTGGCGGTGGGACGTGCCGAGCAGGGACGTACCGGTCGCGGCGAGCGCGCTCAGCGACTCCGGCCGCACCTTGGAGGGACCCGAACCGAAGCGACCGTCGGCGGGCTTGATGTCAGCGGGGATCTGGATATCGGCCACGGCCGCAGCCTAATCCGTTACGGCCGGGTTTCGGGGCGAGGTCCAGCCGATGAGACGTGCCGGGTGGGGCAGGGCTCCGGCTACGTACGAAGTGCCTCGTCCAGGTCGAGCGCCGCGGACACCCGCAGAGCCACGTCCTCGGCGAAGGCGGCATCGCCCCGGTCGAACTGGCGGCGGCCGGCGCCGCGCAGGAAGGTGAGGGCGCCCAGGGTGCGGCCGCGGCTGCGCAGGACGACGCAGAGGCCGTGCATGGTGCCGTCGGGCCAGCGGCGGGCGGCGGCCCAGGCGTCGATCTGGGCGGGGGAGGTGGGGGGTTCGGCGCCGAAGCTGGCGCGGATGGCGCCGCAGCGGTCGACGGCCTGGAGGGCGGGATGGCCCTCGGTGTAGCGGACGGGGATGGCGCCGGGGACGGGAAGGCAGGGGCCGGCCGCGCCACCGGTGGGGGTGGCGGCGATGCGTACGAGCTTGCCGGAGTCGGAGCCGGACACCATGTCGAGCAGCGCGTGCTCGGCGAACCCGGCCAGCGCGAAGTCGACGTAGGTCGTCGCCGCCTCCATCGGCACCGCGCACTCGGCGGCGGCCCGGGCCGCGCGCTGCAACTGGTTCGTACGGAAGCGCAGCAGCGACGCCTCCTGCTCGGCGAGCTTCGCGTCGGTGATGTCGTGGAAGAGCCAGCCGACCCCCAACGGGACCGGCTCCTCGCCGAGCGGGGAGCCGAGGCGTACGAAGCCGCTGCGCCAGCAGTAGCGGTGGCCGCCGTCGTCGCCGCGCAGGCTGATCCACAGGTCGGAGGGGGCGGGCGGGGCGCCTTCTGCCAGGACGTGCTGGAGGACGGTCTCCAGCTCCTCGACGCCCTGGTCGAGGAGGTCGCCGAGCGGCCGCCCGAGCAGGGCGTCACGGCTGCTGTGCAGTACGCGGGCGGCGTAGGCGTTGACGACGGCGGGCCGCAGGTCGGCGTCGATCAGGACGACCCCCGACGACGCGTCGTCGAAGAGCGCCTCGCTCAGCGCGATGGACCGCTCCAGGTCGATCTGGGCGTGCACCTCGGAGAAGGCGCAGTAGACGCCGACCGGTTGCCCCCCGGCCGACTGGACGGCCGCGGACTGGGTCCGTACGAGCACCCGCCGACCGTCCTTGGTCAGCAGAGCGAACTCATGGACCTGCCGCCCGGGCCCGCCCATGACGCCCAGCAGCCGCTCCTGGACCTCGGCCGCGTCGGCGCTGCGCGCAGCCCAGCCGGAGAAGCCGTGGCGGCCGACGGCCTCCTCGGTGGACCAGCCCAGGATGCGGGCGGCCTCGGAGTTCCAGTGCGTGATGACCCCGTCGCGGTCGAAGGCGCACAGACCGGCCTCCATACCGTCGAGGAGGGCGGCGAGCAGCTGCTCGTCCCCGTCACTGAGCGGCGTCGCATCGAATGACTGCACGTCGAACCATTCAACTCCGATGTGACCCAGGACACACGTCCTTCGGGAAAATCGATGCCTATTGGTGACGGGTGGCTTAGGGCCTGTCTTTCGGATCAGGCTGGATCAGGGAGCGGGGTCTGGTGCGGTGCATCGCAAGGCGGAGGAGGGAGACGACGCGGAGCGTCGGCGACCGACGACAACGCCGCGAGGTGCCGTGCCAGGCGTCGCGAGCCCAGCATGATCCGAAAGACAGGCCCTAAATCGCTTGTGATGCGCGAGGTGGCTTCTTAGGCTGTCGAGCACACACGAAAGGAGGTGGTCCCGAGAATGAGTAGCACTCGGACGCGTGAGGTGGCTGCGGGCTAAGGCCGCGCACCTTGCCTGTGGCGCTGTGCGCGACGGGCCAAATCCAACGCAGTCATCCGACCCGCGGGCTCGCCGGATTCGTTCGGCCGGTGCTCGGAGCGCTTGTCGCTCCGGGGAGCAGCCCGCGGGTCGTCTGCGTTCTCGAGGCGTTTCCAGAGGCTTGCTGGAGGCTTACCGGAGGCGCAGTAGAGGCCTTCTAGGGAGCCAGACGCTGTACGGACCAGCTTCCGTCGCCGTTCTCGTACCGCAGCCGGTCGTGCAGCCGGTTCTCCCGCCCCTGCCAGAACTCCACGCGGTCCGCTCGGACCCGGAAGCCGCCCCAGTGCGGCGGCACCGGCACGTCGGAGCCCTCCGGGTAGCGCGCGGCCAGCTCCTCGTACGCCCGCTCCAGCTCCTCGCGGGCGACGGGGCGGGACTGGGCGCTGGCCCAGGCGCCGAGGCGGGAGCCGTGGGGGCGGCTGCGGAAGTAGGCCTCGGTCTCCTCGCGGGAGACGCGCTCCACGGGGCCGTCGGCGATCACCTGGCGGGCGATGGGGTGCCAGGGGAAGAGCAGCGAGGCGTAGGGGTTGGCGCCGAGTTCGCGGCCCTTGCGGGACGCGTAGTTGGTGTAGAAGACGAAGCCGCGGTGGTCGTAGCTCTTGAGGAGCACGGTGCGCGAGCTGGGCCGGCCGTCGGGGTCCGCGGTGGAGACGATCATGGCGTTCGGCTCGGTGATGCCGCCGTTGACCGCGTCGGCGAACCAGTGCGCGAACTGCGTGTACGGATCGGCGGCGAGGTCTGCCTCGGCCAGGCCCTGGGCGCGGTACTGCTTGCGCATGGCGGCGGGGTCGTGGGCTTCGTCACGGAGGTGCTGCACGCGGCCATCTTGCCCTATTGACTCTTGACATCAAGAGATATCGTTTCTTCCCCGGATCCTGGCCCGGATGGAGCAGGGTGACCTTCACTCCGGCGGGGCATCACCCGGAAGGCCAGGCACGTCGACCGCATCAAGAGGAGCCGCCTGATGTCCGACTTCGTACCCGGACTCGAAGGAGTCGTCGCGTTCGAAACGGAGATCGCCGAACCCGACAAGGAAGGCGGCTCCCTCCGCTATCGAGGCGTCGATATCGAGGAACTCGTGGGCCACGTCTCCTTCGGGAACGTCTGGGGCCTTCTCGTGGACGGCGCCTTCAACCCCGGCCTGCCGCCGGCCGAGCCCTTCCCGATCCCGGTGCACTCCGGTGACATCCGGGTGGATGTCCAGTCGGCGCTGGCCATGCTCGCGCCGGTGTGGGGCCTGAAACCGCTGCTCGACATCGATGCCGAGCAGGCGCGCGACGACCTGGCGCGGGCCGCGGTGATGGCACTCTCGTACGTCGCCCAGTCCGCGCGCGGGCAGGGACTGCCGATGGTGCCGCAGGGCGAGATCGACAAGGCCCATTCCATCGTCGAGCGCTTCATGGTGCGCTGGCGCGGCGAGCCCGACCCCAAGCATGTCGCGGCGGTGGACGCCTACTGGACGTCGGCGGCCGAGCACGGCATGAACGCCTCCACCTTCACCGCCCGCGTCATCGCCTCGACCGGCGCCGATGTCGCGGCCGCTCTCTCGGGCGCCGTGGGCGCGATGTCGGGACCGCTGCACGGCGGGGCGCCCTCGCGGGTGCTGGGCATGATCGAGGACATCGAGCGCACCGGCGACGCGGTCGCGTACGTCAAGCAGGCCCTCGACAAGGGCGAGCGCCTGATGGGCTTCGGCCACCGCGTCTACCGCGCCGAGGACCCCCGGGCGCGCGTGCTGCGCCGTACGGCCAGGGAGCTGGGTGCCCCCCGCTTCGAGGTGGCCGAGGCCCTGGAGAAGGCCGCCCTGGAGGAGCTGCACGCCCGCCGCCCGGACCGGGTGCTGGCCACCAACGTCGAGTTCTGGGCGGCCATCGTCCTGGACTTCGCGGAGGTCCCGGCGCACATGTTCACCTCCATGTTCACCTGTGCGCGGACCGCCGGCTGGTCCGCGCACATCCTGGAGCAGAAGCGCACCGGTCGCCTCGTACGGCCTTCGGCGCGCTACATCGGCCCCGGGTCGCGCAGCCCGCGCGACGTGGAGGGCTTCGGCGACATCAAGCACTGATCCGGCTCATCCGGCGCTGATTCGGGGCTCATCCGGGATGATCCGGGGCTGATTCGGGGCCGATCCGGCCGTCGGCGGGAAACCGCCGACGGCGGAAAGCCGACCTTCTTGCCGGGGATCACTGCCGCCAGAACACGCGGTCCGCGTACCGCTCGACGATTTCCGCGTTCCACTCGAGGCCGCCTGCCACGTTGCCGGAGCGCAGCATGGGCGGCGCGTAACCACGCTCGGCGAGGCTGATCGCGGCCGTCGCCATGACGGCCTGGAGCAGTGCGGACGTCACGACGGTCGACGCGGGGGCGAAGGGTGCCGGGATCTCCGGCGCCGTGAGCTCCGCGTCGCCGAGGGCGATCTTGGAGTCCAGCACCACGTGGCAGTGGTCCTTCAGGAAGGTCCCGGACGGATTGTTCGGCGTCGACTCCTTCGCGTACGCGGCCGAGGTGACGCCGATCACCGTGAGCCCGAGGGTCCGCGCGTGCTGGGCCATCTCCACCGGCAGGGCGTTGCGGCCCGACAGGGAGATGATGATGAGCAGGTCACCGGCCCGGGCCGGTGACGAGTCGAGGCAGACGCGGGCGAGGCCCTCGACCCGTTCCAGGGCGGATCCGAGGGTGGCGGGCATGACGTCGACGCCGACGGTGCCGGGGACGACCAGCAGGTTGACCAGGGCCAGCCCGCCCGCCCGGTAGACGAGGTCCTGCGCGGCCAGCGAGGAGTGGCCGGCGCCGTAGGCGAAGATCCGTCCACCGGCGGCGACGGTGTCGGCGATGGCGGCGCCGGCGGCGGCGATGGGGCCGCCCTCCTCGTCCCGTACGCGCTGGAGCAAGGTGATGGCGGCGTCGAGGTACCGCCCTGCGAAGTGCCCTGCCGGATCGCTCATGCCGAGGACCATGAAGGGCTGCCGGGCCCGCTGTCAACCATGTGGGGGCCGGTTGTCCGCGGGATGCGTCAGAATTGGGGCAGGGCCACGCACCAGCCATCGAGGGGCACGCATGTCAGGACTCATTGACACTACGGAGATGTATCTCCGCACCATCCTGGAGCTGGAGGAGGAGGGTGTGGTCCCCATGCGCGCCCGAATCGCCGAGCGGCTGGACCAGAGCGGCCCGACGGTCAGCCAGACGGTGGCGCGGATGGAGCGCGACGGGCTTGTGCACGTCGCGGGGGACCGCCATCTGGAGCTGACGGCGGAGGGCCGCCGGATCGCGACGCGCGTGATGCGCAAGCACAGGTTGGCCGAATGCCTGCTGGTCGACGTGATCGGCCTGGAGTGGGAACAGGTGCACGCGGAGGCGTGTCGCTGGGAGCACGTGATGAGCGAGGCGGTCGAGCGCCGCGTCCTCGAGCTGCTCCGGCACCCGACCGAGTCGCCGTACGGGAATCCGATCCCGGGCCTGGAGGAGCTGGGCGAGAAGGACGGCGCCGATCCCTTCCTGGACGAGGGCATGGTCAGCCTGTCCGAGCTGGACCCGGGGCCGGCCGGATCGAGCGTCGTCGTACGGCGGATCGGGGAGCCGATCCAGACGGACGCGCAGTTGATGTACACGCTGCGGCGGGCCGGTGTGCAGCCGGGCGCGGTGGTGAGCGTGACGCCGTCGGCCGGTGGTGTGCTGGTCGGCAGCGGGGGAGAGGCGGCGGAGCTGAGCTCGGAGGTCGCCTCTCACGTGTTCGTGGCCAAGCGGTAGACAGGGACCGGGGCGGCACGGCTGTGCGCTCAGGGGGCCGGAGGGCTCCGACGGTCCCGACGGCTCTGATCGGGGCTTTGAGGGCCCCGGCGCTTTTCGGCGCCGGGGCCCCTCCTCCCCCTGTCCCTCCCTTGGTGCTCCCCTGGAGACACCCGGAACCCCGAGCTTTCCGGGTGGCTCCCCGCTGCCCGTCTTCCCCGCCGGGCCGCGTCCCGCTGGAGTCCTCCCCTCGGCGCGGGCCGCCAATCCTTGAGCGTTGTCACTCGAAAGAGCGGTGTTGCGCGTGTGAAGAGGCGTTTCGAACCTGAGTTCGATAACGTGGCTGTCTAGAACGTCACGAAGGGGGTGCGGGATATGGCCAGGCGCGTCGAGGTCACCGGAGCGGGCGCCGTTCCGCTGATCGCGTGGGATCACACCGCCGCCCCGGTGCCTCGTCAGGCAGCCCCCGGAACCCCCTCCGACCTGCCCGGAGTCCTGCTCCTGCACGGCCTGATGGGCCGCGCCTCGCACTGGGTCGGCACCGCCCGCCGACTCGCCCCCGGCTACCGGGCCGTCGCCCTCGACCAGCGCGGCCACGGCGCCAGCGGCAAGCCCGAGGGCCCGTACTCGCGCGAGGCGTACGTCTCGGATGCCGAGGCAGTAATCGAACAACTGGACCTCGGCCCCGCCGTCCTCATCGGCCACTCCATGGGCGCCCTCACCGCCTGGCAGCTCGCCGCCCGCCGGCCCGACCTGGTCAGCGCCGTGGTCATCTGCGACATGCGGGCCTCGGCGCTGGGCGAGGAGAGCCAGCGTGCCTGGGAGGCCTGGTTCAAGAGCTGGCCGCTGCCCTTCGCCTCGCTCGACGACGTGCGCCGCTGGTTCGCCGAGGACGACGCCTGGGTCCTCGAACAGCCCCGGCCCACGCGCGGCGCCTTCTTCGCCGAGCTGATGGAGGAGCGCGGCGACGGCTGGCGCCCCGTCTTCGCCCGCCGCCACATGCTCCGCTCCCGCGAGCCCTGGGTCTCCGACTCGCACTGGGAGGAGCTGTCCCAGGTCCGCTGCCCGGCGCTCGTCGTCCGTGGCTGGGACGGCGAACTCGGCCGCGCCGAGGCCCAGGAGATGGTCCGCGTGCTGCCCCGGGGCTCGTACGCCGAGATCCCCGACGCCGGGCATCTCGTGCCCTGGGACCAGCCAGAGGCCTGGTACGAGGTGGTCGAGCGCTTCCTCGCCGAGATGGCCGGAGCCGCCGGGAGCGCCCGGGTCTGACGCCGGCCCCCTCAGTGGCTCAGCCTCGGCTGACCGCGGTAAGGATCTCAGGCAGCCGCCGGGTCAGCCGGGGCGCGGCGAAGCGCAGCCCGGCCGCCGCGAGCCCGGCCCCGTACGCCAGACCGGCCGGGAGGACCAGCCACAGCAGCCCGTGCCGCCCGCTGACATGCAGGGCGACGACGAGCACCAGGACGGGCACGCACAGCGCGGCGCCCAGCACACCGCCGCCGAAGAGGCTCAGGGCGGCCAGTCCGCCCTGGCCGGGGGCCGCCGAGCCGCCGCCGAAGCGGGTCTCCTGCGGCATGGCGTAGGGGAAGCGGACGCTCGCGTACGCACCGGTGGCGATCAGGGCGCCCAGCAGCGCGAACGAAAGCCCCAGGACCTCGGGAACGGCGGCGGCGCGATGCAGCAGCAGGGCCGCGCCGACGGTCACCAGCACCACGTACGGGACGGCGACGGACGCGATGACGGCCGCCCGCCCACGCAGCTCGGCCCGGGCGTCGTCACGCGTGGCGAGGGTCGCGGCGACGGTCCAGAAGGCGGAGCCGTCGACGCCGAACTGGTTGTACATCTGCATGCCGAGCAGCCCGGCCGCCCAGCAGGAGGAGTAGACGCTGCCGTGCTGCACGGCGGAGACCACCGGCAGCAGCAGGCCCACGGCGAGGGCCGACGCCCAGGCGGCCTTGGAACGGGGGTCACGCCAGGCGTAGCGGAACTGCCGCTCCATGACGGTGCCGGTGCGCCCGGCGGGCAGCAGCCGGTGCAGCCCGGTCGAGCGCCCGGACCGGTCCCGCCCCTCGGCGGCCTGCAGCGTGGAGGCGTCCGGCACGACCATCAGCCGGTAGAGGCTGCGGTACCACCACACCAGCACCGCACCCAGCACCACGCCCACGTACGCGAGTTGGGCCACCGCCACCCCGTACGAGCCGTGCGCCGCCGACCGCACGGCGTCCAGCGCCGGGGCCGGCGGGACCCAGCGCAGCACCGAGGCGATGGAGGCGACCCGGTCCAGGCCGCCGGAGGAGGACAGCGACGACACGGCGAGGTTGACCAGCTGCACGCCGACCGCGACGAACAGCCCGCTGAGGATGGCCAGATCACGGCCCTTGCGACTGGTGAGCAGCCGGGTATTCGCTGCCGCCACGGCCCGCGACAGCGCGACGCACAGCACCAGCACCAGCGGTACGGCCACCACCGCCACCACCACCGACGCCGCACCGCCCGCGAGGGCGACGGCCGCGCCCGCCGTCACCAGCAGCGTGACCAGCGGGCCGACGCCGACCAGCGACGACACCAGCAGGGCGGTGACCAGCGGGCGGGGGCGCAGCGGCAGCATGGCCAGCCGCGTCGGGTCGAGGGTGTCGTCGCCGCCGAAGAGGAACAGCGGCATCACCGCCCAGCCGACGACGAGGACGACGGCGAGACCGACGGCGGCGGACGGCGCGTGGTCGTTGCCGCGCAGCACGACCAACCCGGTGGCCGCGCTGAGGGCGTAGAGCAGCGAGAAGACCGTGCCCAGGACCCAGCCGACGGTGCGGCCGGTGGACTGGTGCAGGCCGTTGCGGATGATGGCCAGCTTGAGCCGGACGAAGGTGCCGGTCACTTCGCTCCGCTCGGTCCGCTCGCTCGGCTCGGTCCGTTCGCTCCGCCGCCGTTGCCGTTGCGGTTACCGACGCCGCCCCCGCCCCCGCTGCCGAGCCAGTCCAGGTCCTGGCCGCTGCTGCGCCCGGTCGCGCCGACCAGGGTCAGGAAGGCGTCCTGCAGGCTCGGCGCCGTACCGCGTACGTCCGCGAGCGGGCCCTGCGCGACGATCCGGCCGGCCGCCATCACCGCGACCCAGTCGCAGAGGCTCTCCACCAGCTCCATGACGTGCGAGGAGAAGACGACGGTCGCCCCGGACTGCGTATAGCGTTCGAGCACCCCCCGGATGACCTGCGCCGAGACCGGGTCGACACCCTCGAACGGCTCGTCCAGGAACAGCACTTCGGGGTTGTGCAGCAGCGCCGCCGCGAGGCCGATCTTCTTGCGCATGCCGGTCGAGTAGTCGACCACCAGCTTGTGCCGGTCCGCCGTCAGGTCCAGTACGTCGAGCAGTTGGGCGGCGCGGCGGTCGGTCTCCGCGCCGGGGATGCCGCGCAGCCGGCCGGTGTACGCGAGCAGCTCGCGGCCGCTGAGCCGCTCGAACAGCCGCAGCCCTTCGGGCAGTACGCCGATCCGTGCCTTCACCGCCACCGGGTCGCTCCACACGTCCGTGCCCCGGACCTCGACGGTGCCGCCGTCCGGGCGGAGCAGCCCGGTGACCATCGACAGGGTCGTGGTCTTCCCGGCGCCGTTGGGACCGACCAGGCCGACGAAGCGCCCGGCGGGCAGCGTCAGGTCGATCCCGGCCACCGCGACCTGCTGCCCGAACCGTTTCCACAGCCCGTGCACCCGGACCGCAGGGTCCGCCTCCGCCACCACATCGTCAGACACGGGCCCAGCGTACGACCGCCCCCCGGCCCACCGACCGCCGGTGGTCGCCAACAGCCCAGCCGGTAAGAGCCCGACCGCCGACAGCCCGACCGCCGACAGCCCGACCGCCGACAGCGCAGCCGCCGACAGTTGCAGGCGGTTCGCTACCGGCCGCGCGTCTCGGCCGCCTCGCGCCCGCACGCGTACGCCAGCGGGCTCAGCAGCTCCTCCACGTCCGGCAGCCAGCGGTTGAGGGCGGTCGGACGGCGGGCCCACTGCACCGAGGCCCCGCCCGCCAGCCGGGTCGGCGGCGCCGGAACGTAGCCGCCCTCGCCGTGCACCGTGAGGTCGAGGGACGCGGGCGGCCAGCCGAGGCGGCGCAGCAGGCCGGGGACCTTGACCGTCGCGCCGGGGAGGACGAGGAAGATCAACCGGCGGGCGGGGGTGCCCAGGACCGGGCCGAGCGGCAGATCCATCCGTTCCAGCCGCGCCAGCGCCAGGCAGCCCGCGACCTCCGGCACATCGATCGCGTCGAAGGTCCGCCCGGTCGGCAGCAGGATCGAGGCGCGCGGCTCCTTGGTCCACATCCGGCGCACGGCCACCGCACTGCCGCCCGCCTGCGTGGCCCAGTCGGGGCGGTTGGGGTGCGCGCCGGGCGCCCCGCAGCGCGGCTCGCCGCAGGAGCAGAGCGCGCCGGTGCCGGGGCCGTCCTCGAGCCAGGCGCCGGGGAGCACGTCCCAGTGCCGCTCCTCGGCGTATCGGACCGCCGCGTTGAGCAGTTGGCCGCCGGTCGTGATGGTGTCGTCCACGACCTTCACAACTCCGACGTACAGCATGGGTTACGGGCAGTTACGTGCCGATGCGCGGTGAACCGTCGGTCTCATGCCGGGCGCACGGATGCACGAACGGGGGCGCGCGTGAGGCTGGGCCCCATGATCCGGGTAATCACCCTTGGGTGCGTAGACATACATCCAGCCGCAAATAATAGCGATTGTGGCGAATTGATAGGCCGCGCACCGGGCATGGATCTTGAAGATGCCAGCCGCGGCAGTGATGAGGGGGATCCGATGGCCGCACGTCCACTCGTGGCCCGGCAGCCGAACGAACGGTTGCAGGCGCTGATCCAGGAGGCAGGCTGCTCCAACGCCGGACTGGCCCGCCGGGTCAACATGTGCGGCGCGGAGCACGGCCTCGACCTCCGCTACGACAAGACCTCCGTCGCCCGCTGGCTACGCGGCCAGCAGCCGCGCGGGCGCGCCCCGGCCGTCATCGCCGAGGCGATCGGCCGCAAGCTGGGCCATACGGTCACCATCGACGAGATCGGCATGGCCAACGGCAAGAACCTCGCCACCGGCGTCGGCCTGCACTTCGCGCCGACCGTGCTCGGCGCGATCGAGCAGGTCTGCGAGCTCTGGCGCAGTGACGTCGGCCGCCGTGACTTCCTCACCGGCTCGACCGTCGCCTCCTCCGCCCTCGTCGAGCCCAGCCGCGACTGGCTGATCACCCGCACCGACGCGGCCGTCGCCCGCACCGGCGGGCCCCGGGTCGGCATGTCGGACGTCGACGCGGTTCGGGCCACCACCCAGGCGCTCACCGACCTCGACCACCGCTTCGGCAGCGGGCATGTGCGGCCCGTCGTCGTGCACTACCTCAACAGCGTCGTCTCCGGGCTGCTCGCCGGCTCGTACCGTGAGTCGACGGGCCGTCAACTCTTCGCCGCCGTCGCGCGCCTGACCGAACTCGCCGGTTACATGGCCGTCGACACCGGCCAGCCCGGCCTGGCCCAGCGCTACTACATCCAGGCCCTCCGCCTCGCCCAGGCCGCCGGCGACCGTGCCTACGGCGGTTACGTGCTCGCCGCCGGGATGAGCCACCTCGCCGCCCAACTCGGCAATCCGCGGGAGATCGCCCAACTCGCCCGCGCTGCGCAGGAAGGCGCCCGGGGGCAGGTGACTCCCACCGCCCAGGCCATGTTCTACGCCGCCGAGGCCCGCGGCCATGCGCTGCTCGGCGACGCCCGCGCCTGTACCGCCGTCGCCGGCCAGGCTGTCGAGGCGCTGGAACGCGCCACCCCCGACGACGACCCCGACTGGATCGCCCACTTCAACCAGGCCTACCTGGCCGACGAACTCGCCCACTGCCACCGCGACCTCGCCCAGTCCGCCCTCGCCGTCCGCCGCGCCGAGGAGGCCCTCGCCGGACACGGCCCCACGAAGGCGCGGCGCCGCGCGATCGGCCTCCTGGTCCTCGCCCAGGCCCAGGTCCAGCAGCGCGAGCTCGAGCAGGCCTGCCACTCCGGCACCCAGGCCGTCGAACTCCTCTCCGGCCTCCGCTCCACCCGCGGCGCCGAATACCTCGACGACTTCCGCCGGCGCCTCGAGCCGTACGCCCAGGAGCCCGTCGTCCGCGAATTCGGCTCCCGGCTGGAGGAACTGGACGCTGTGGCCTAGGCCTGTCTGACAAATCCCGCCTGCCCCGCGACGCCTTGCGCTCGCTCGCTGCGTTGTCGGAGTCGCCCGAGTAGCCCACTACGAGGGCGATCCTGCGCCTTGCGATCACACGCACCAGACGCCGCGGGGCCCGCCCTCGGGGCGGCCGGCGCTATTTGTCAGACAAGGCCTGGCCGTCATCCGGAATCGTTACGGGACCGACACCGGGGCGTCGCGGCGCCCCGGCCAGCCCAATTGGGCTGATATGCAGAGTGATCGGGACGCACGCCGTCCCGCGCCCACCCTGCGGCGTGGTGGGGCCCGAACGGCACCGGGTAGCGTGAGCTGACGATTCCGTACGTGCGGTTGAGGCAGGAGTTCCGGTGATGCACAACGGGCGCGACGAGGAGACGCCGGAGGTGCGTGAGGGTGTGGTGCTGCCCGCGCAGAGCGAGCCGTGGGACGTGGCGCCGGTAGGCGGCCAGCCCTGGGGCCAGCCGCCGCAGCAGCTCCCGCAGGGTTCGTACTCGCCCTTCGATGGGGGCTACGTACAGCAGTCGCAGCCCCTGCACCCCCCGCAGCCGCAGTCCCCGCCGCCGCTGCCGCTGCCGGACAGCGATGCCACGCAGCTCTTCCCGCCCTACCCGCAGGCCCCGGCACCGGCGCAGGTAGCCGCGGACGCGACGCAGATGCTGCCTCCGTATCCGCAGGGCATGCCCCAGACCATGCCTCCCGTGGCGGACGCCACGCAGATCCTCCGGCCGGTGCCGGCGGCGCTGCCTCCGGAGGCAGCGCCGTTCGCGATACGGCCGGGTGCGCCCGGCGACGCGGAGCCGACCCAGCACCTGCCGCGCTTCGACGACTACGGCGGCTACGGGGGGCCTCAGGCCCAGCCCCAGCAGCAGCCGCAGGACGACTTCGCGCACCTCTACCGGCAGGAGGGCGCCCCGCAGGCGCCTCCCGCTCCCCAGGCGGCGCCCTACCAGCAGCCGTACCAGCAGCAGGCCTACGAACAGCAGGCCTACGAGCCCCCCTACGCCCCGCGGCCGGCCGGCCGCAAGAAGCTGTCCCCGGCCGCGGTGATCGGCATCGTGGTGGCCGGCTGCGCCATCGCGGGCCTCGCGGCGGGCGCCCTGCTCAGCGGTGGCGGAGGCGACGCGCAGGCGGCGGCGACCGGCTCGCCGTCGGCGGCGGCGAACACGGCCGCGTCGTCGGACTCGGGCAGCGGCTCGAGTGCTGCGGAGGAGCAGGCGAAGAAGCTGGACGCGCTGCTCAAGACCAGCGGCAGCAGCCGGGCGTCCGTGATCAGCGCCGTGGCGAGCATCGAGTCCTGCCAGAACGCCGGTACGGCCGCCTCCGACCTGCGCTCGGCCGCCACCCAGCGCCAGAGCCTGGTCACCCAGCTCGGCACCCTCTCGGTCGACCAGCTCCCGAATCATCAGGCGCTCACCGACGCCCTCACCAAGGCGTGGAACGCCTCCGCCGAGGCCGACACCCACTACGCGGCCTGGGGCGACCAGGTCGCGAACGACGGCAAGAAGTACTGCAAGCACGGTTCGGCCCGCAACACCGGCCAGACCTCCGCCGGCACCCAGGCCAGCGGCACCGCCACGCAGAACAAGAAGACCGCCGTCCGGCTCTGGAACACCATCGCCAAGAAGTACGGCCTGACCCAGCGCTCGTACACCCAGCTCTGAGCCCAGGGCCCGGCTGCCCTGCCCCAGTCCTGGCCCAGTCCTGTCCCGGGCCCTGGCCTTCGCCCTAGCCCGTCGAGCTCTCCAGCGTCCGCGTCACGTCGACGAAGCCCTTGCGGGCGGCGACCAGGCGGCCGTTGGAGACGACCTGGTAGGTGACCTTGCCGTTGCACATCCGGGGGTGGTTCTCCACGGAGGCGAGATCCTGGTCACGCCAGCCGAGGTTGGGTGTCAGGCCGTCGGTGGAGATGCCGTGGGCGTTGTCGAGGGCCCGCTTGAGGCTGGTGGCGTCGACGCTTTCGCTCCCCATGGACTCGACGACCTCGGTGAGGACGCGGTAGGCGATCCAGGTGGTCTGCGCGCCGGGATCGTCGGCGTCGATCCGGTTGTCGTCGAAGGCGTACTTGGTGATGGCCTGCTTCATCGTCGCCCAGTGGGGGTCGGACGCGGGCGGGTACCAGCCGGTGACGTACGCGCCCTCCAGCGGGCTCTCGCTGCCGCCGCTGCTGTCGACGGTGGACTGCTGGACGCTGCCGAGGACGGAGGCGATCCGGGCCTTGGGCGGGATCTCCTTGCCGGTGAGCGGGTCGGTCGTGGTGATCCGGCGGAAGGAGTCGAAGAAGGTCGGCGTCTTGTCGCCGAGTACGGCGGTGACGCACCGCCCGTCCGTGTTGTCGCCGATGGCCCGCTCGGCGGTGGACGTGTAGTCGGTGGAGTCCTCGGCCGCGCGCAGGTCGACGGCGTTCGCGCGGCCGCTGACGTGCAGCCCGGCGTCGATGAAGGCGGGGAACTGGTCGCCGGCGGCGGTGTCGGGGCGTACGAGGGCGACCGAGGCGCAATCCGGGGCCAGCTGCTGGCCGTTGCCCGCGAGCAGGGCGGTGAGGCCGCCGTTGACGGGGTAGGACAGCGGGCTGTCGAACTCGTCGTCGGTGACGCCGAATCCGCCGAGGTACGGAATGCCCTCCGCCTCCAGCGTGGACAGGAAGCTGCTGCCGTGCTGGCTGTACGAGCCGACCACGGCGGCCACGCCCTCGTCGGCGGCGCGCTGGGCGCAGGCGGCGGCGCCGGTCGTGGTGTTGTGCTCGTTGCAGGTGAGCACCTTCAACTGGTGGCCGTTGATGCCGCCCTTGGCGTTGATGTACTTCGCGTACGCCGTCGCCATTGCGGGCATACCCGGCATATTGGTCGCTTCGGTCTTTTCGGGGGCCCAGGTCATGACGGTGATGGGTGCCGGGGAGCCCCCCGCGCTCCCCGGGACCACACCGCAGCCGCTGAGTAGCGCGGCACTGGCCATGGCGATGCCGAAAAGTACGGCCTTGCGCTTACGACGGTCGCGCCCCTCGCGCCTGTCACCCATGGCAAGTGAAGATTCCGCGCCGGACTCAACGCTCGGGTGACTGAAGGGGAACAGAGGGTCACATTCCGGTGAACAGACTGTGCCCGCGGGACCGGATCCGACGGCACGTACGATCGTGCATCGTGCAGAGTCCGCAAAAGTCTTCCCGTCGAGGCGCCCGCTCATCCACGATGGGTGGCATGCCCCTCAATGACATGCCCTGGTGGCGCTGGCGCAGCAATGTGCGCTCGGCGCTGCACATGATCAGCGATCCGGTCTTCCAGCAGGAGTGCTGGCAGGCAGGCCTGCCGGGCTACGGGGACGTCACGGACGCGGTCTACCGGCTCGTCGAGGACACCTGGCTCGACAACTGGTCCGCCGAGAAGTACGTCGGGACGATCTTCCGTGACTCACAGGAGGCCGCGCTGGTCGACCTCGCGGTGCTCCGCGTGCTGAAGATCCTGCACCAGGTCGGCGCCGACGCCCCGGTCTCCACCTATCTGGAGCACCACGCGTGGCCGGAGGCCGTGCGCGCGGCGCGCGAGGCCCACGTACGCCTCGCGACGGCCGACGGGGAGGACCCGGACACGCCGCCGCGTTCGCTGGACGTGCTGAAGATCTATACGCGTTCCGCCTGACGGACGGCTTGGTCCGGGGCAAACGCGGTATGCGACGCTAGCCTCGTGAACGAGTCGCAGCCCAAGCCCGAGCAGTACGTCCTGACCCTGTCCTGCCCCGACAAGCAGGGCATCGTGCACGCCGTGTCGAGCTACCTCTTCATGACCGGCTGCAACATCGAGGACAGCCAGCAGTTCGGGGACCACGACACGGGTCTGTTCTTCATGCGGGTGCACTTCTCGGCAGACGCTCCGGTGACCGCGGAGAAGCTGCGCGCCAGCTTCGCGGCGATCGGTGACTCGTATCACATGGACTGGCAGATCCACCTGGCCGAGGAGCGGATGCGGGTCATCCTCATGGTCAGCAAGTTCGGGCACTGCCTGAATGATCTGCTGTTCCGCACCCGCATCGGCGCGCTGCCGATCGAGATCGCCGCGGTGGTCTCCAACCACACCGACTTCGAAGAGTTGGTCGGCTCGTACGGCGTTCCCTTCCGCCATATCCCGGTGACGAAGGAGAACAAGGCGGAGGCGGAGGCCGAGCTGCTCGCGCTGGTGGAGGCGGAGCGCGTCGAACTGGTCGTGCTCGCCCGCTATATGCAGGTGCTCTCGGACCACCTCTGCAAGGAGCTGTCGGGCAAGATCATCAACATCCACCACTCCTTCCTGCCGAGCTTCAAGGGCGCCAAGCCCTACCACCAGGCGCACGCCCGAGGTGTGAAGCTGATCGGCGCCACCGCGCACTACGTCACCGCCGACCTCGACGAGGGCCCGATCATCGAGCAGGAGGTCGAGCGCGTGGGGCACGAGGTCACGCCCGAGCAGCTGGTCGCCGTCGGCCGCGATGTCGAGTGCCAGGCGCTGGCGCGGGCTGTGAAGTGGCACAGCGAGCACCGCGTGCTGCTCAACGGCCGCCGTACGGTCGTCTTCGCCTAGGCCCGCTGCTCAGCCCTGGGGCCCTTGGGTCCTGGGGGCGTTCAGAGCCGCGACAGGTTCGCCGCGGCGAAGAGCACGTCCCGGATCGCGGCGCGGTCGCCCTGCTGGCCTGCGGCGATCCGCTCGGGAGCGAGATGGCCGGCGGTGAGCTGGCAGAAGTCCAGCTGGTCGACGGCGATTTCGGCGACGATGTTGTCCTCGGAGGCCACCGCGCCCGGGGAGTCGAGCGAGATGTTCCAGCGGCCGCCGCCGGGGCCCTCGACATGGAGATGCAGGGCCCGGCCCGGGGATCCCGCGGTGACCAGGCGGGTGGCCGAGGCGGCGAGTCCCGCCCGGCGTCGTTCGGCTATCGCCGTGGGCAGCATGCGGGCGGCGAGGTCGATCATCCGGTTGAGGTGACGCGGGGCGGGCGGTCCGTACTCCGGGTAGTCGAGGGCGTTGGCGATGTCCTCGGCGTGGATCCAGCACTCGAAGGCCCGGTCGATGAGCGCGTCGCGCATCGGCACCTCGAACTCGGTGAAGCCGACCGGCAGTCCCCCGGTCGAGGAGCCCGCGAAGGACAGCGTCCGCACGATGCTGCGGGTCTGGTTGCGCCACTTGTTCCGTACGAAGTCCTTCGGATGCTGCCTGCACCGGTCGACCGCCGCGTTCGTACGGTCCAGCATCGTGCGGGGCGCGCCGGGGCCGAGCGGGTCGTCCAGGCCGAGGGAGGTGGCGACGATGCCGTCCACCGAGCCGAGGTGGGCCAGCACTCCGCAGAGCGTGAGGACGCGTTCGCCGCGGGACCAGGTGAGCTTGATCGGCACTTCCCACTCGGGGATGCCGAGGTCGCCGAGGAGCGCGTCGAGCCGGGCGGTCTCGGCGTCGTACGGCGCGGCCCACTCGGGGACGGGGATCCGCGCCGGGCGGCGGCCGAGGCAGTTCTCCAGGACCCGGGCCCGCAGCAGCGGATCGAGGTCGAGGGACTCCTCCTGGTGCAGCAGGCCGACGGCGTCGCGCAGCCGCAGCGCCTCGTCCGCGCAGGAGGCGCAGTCGCCCAGGTGCACCTCGACCGCGGCGGCCTCGTCGCGGGAGCAGGCGGTCAGCGCCCAGGCGCCGAGGAGGGAGCGCAGGGTGTTGTGGTTGTAGGCGGTCAGCTCCGCCGGGTCCGGCGCGGGCGGTGGGGGCGGCGGTGGGCCGGCCGGTGTGGTCGGCTCGGGCGGGAGCTCCGGCAACGCTCCGGCGTCCTCGGCGGCCTCCCGGGGCTGCGGCACCCGGGGCAGCGGGGCGCCGCCGTGGGAGGCCGGGTCGCCGTTGTCGGCGTGGCCGTTCACAGCAGCCGTCCCCGTCCCTGGCCGTGCGGCCCGTTGAGCCTGGCGGGATGGTCCATGGCCGTGGACAGCAGCTGCAGCCCGAGCCGCAGCCTGCGCCTCGCCTCGTCCTCGGTGACGCCCAGGTCGGCGGCGGTCTGCCGGTAGTCCTGGCGCCCGCGGTAGGCCAGGTCGAGGGCCTGCCGCAGTGGGGCGGGCATCGAGGTCACGATGTAGTCGGCGCGGGCGGCCGCCGAGGCCTCGCGCACCCTGGCCTCGACCTCGTCCGGCGTGCCCTCGCCGGAGTTCTCGAACTGCCGCAGCCGGTGCACGGCCTGCCGCTGGGTGAGGCCCGCGATCCAGGAGCGCAGCGAGCCGTGCTTGGGGTCGTACGCGTCCGGATTCTCCCAGATGTACCCGAAGACCTCGCGGGTGATCTGCGCCGCCGCGTCCTCGTCGTCCATCACCCGGTGGGCGAGGCTGTGCACAAGGGAGGCGAAGCGGTCGTACAGCTCGCCCAGTGCCGCCTCTTCGCCACGCGCCAGCCGCTGCTGCATCTTGCGGTCCCAGCGAGGTGGTGCGGGTGTCACCATGCGGCCGTCCCCCTCATCGCCCTCGTAGCCCGATGCGGCTGTGTCCACTGCCTCAGATCGAATGTAACCGGCGGTTCCGACGGCGTACGCCCCTTTGCGCCAACCTGCTGCCGATGCGGACCGGTTTTGATAATGCGTTATGCGGGTGTGACCGGATGAGGGCGACAAGCGGCTGCGGGCAGGGCATAAGGTCGGAGGACCCACTGCCGGACGAAAGGCCCAAGACAGTGGCGCTGAAGGTGACGCAGGCCGAACAGGACGGCTGGGCGATTGTGTCCGTATCGGGCGAAATGGACCTGGTGACCTCGCCCGCTGTCCGGCAGCAAGTGCATGACGCGGTGGCCGAGGGCCGCCGCGACATCGTTCTCGATCTCGCCGACGTGCAGTTCTGCGACTCCAGCGGCGTCGGTGTCCTGATCGCGGCCCGTCGCCTGATGCGCTCCTGCGCGGGCCGGCTGCGCCTCATCCTCCCGCCCGACGGCGGCCTGGAGGGCTCGCACGTCAACCGGGTCCTGTCGGCGCTGGGTGTCCGCCGGCTCTTCGAGGTCTTCCCCGATCTCGCCGCCGCCACGGATGACGCGGCCCGCCCGCTGTCCGCCTAGGACTGCCGGGCGCGGCTTGCCCCGGCAGTCGGTTCAGGAGTCGGCCGGTGCCGGGCCCAGGGTGGTCGTGCCGATCGCCGCGCGGTGGCCGAGCCCGGTCCGGTAGGCGTCGAGTGCGGCCTCGACACGGCCCGTACGCCGCATCAGGTCACCCAGGAGCCGGCAGATGTCGGCCAGATCCCCTGCGGCGCCGGCGCGTTCGAGCAGGGCGAGGGCGGATACGTAGTGCTCCTCCGCCGCCTCGTTGTCGCCGCGTTCCTCCGCAAGCAGCCCGAGCAGGCGGTGGGCGCCGCCCGCGTGGACGGCGCCACGCCAGGGGGTGAGTTCGTCCAGGAGGGCCTGCAGCAGGCGTTCCGCCTCGGGGCCCTTGCCGCGCCGCCGGAGGACGTCGGCGAGCTCGACCTCCACCTGGACGGTGAAGAGCACCGAGTTGCCCGCCGCGAGCATGTCACGGGCGGTGCGCAGCTCGCGTTCGGCCTGTTCGAGGTCGCCGTCCTGGGCGTGGACGTAACCGCGCATCCAATGGCAGTGGGCGAGGTCGGTGTGGAGCTCCAGGCGCTGGAAGATCTCCTGGGCCCTGGCGAGCGAGGCCTCGGCCTCGCTCGTGCGGCCGGCGACGATGAGGGTGCGGGCGATGCTGCGGTGCATCAGGGCTACGAGCGCAGGATCGGTGGCGCTGGGGGCGAGGTTGAGCGCCTGCTCGGCGGCGCGGGCGGCGCGTGCGTAGGCGCCGAGGTCGGTGTAGGGGCCGATGGCGGCGACATGCAGCAGGAGCAGGGCGTCGGGGTCGGGGCGCTCGTCGAGCTCCAGTTGGGCGATGGCCTGTTCCAGCAGGTGGGAGGCGTAGCGCACTTCGCCGGCGAGCAGGTGGGAGACCGCCCGGCCGCGTACGGCCGCGGAGCGCTGCGCGACGGGGCCGTCGGCGAAACGTTCTTCGGCGGCGGCGAAGTGCTCTCGCGCCTGGTTGAGTTCGCCGGCATCAAGTGCCGCCTCGCCGAGCCGCAGCAGGGCGAAGGCCTGTTCCGCGTCGGCCTCCGTCGCGGATATCTCCGTCATGCGGAGGAGGTTACAGCGGCTGTGTTGCGGCTGCGCACCGGATAAACCCCTGTCGTGTCACCGCTTCGCAAAGCGCTCGCGGAGCTGGTACTTCAGCACCTTGCGAAGGGTCTCGTTGCGCGGCAGCGCGTCGACGACCTCCAACTGCTCGGGGAGCTTCTGGGGGGCGAGGCCCGCCTCGCGCAGATACGCGGTGATGTCGGCGAGGCCGACCGGCTTGGCGTCGGCGGGCTGCTCGATGACCGCGCATACGCGCTCCCCGCGTTCCGGGTCGGGCAGGCCGATGACGGCGGCGTCGGCGATGTCGGGATGGGCGTAGAGGAGTTCCTCTATCTCCTTGGCGGAGATGTTCTCGCCCTTGCGGATGATGATGTCCTTCAGGCGGCCGGTGAGGACGAGGTAGCCGTCCTCGGTGAGCCGGCCCAGGTCGCCGGTGCGGAACCAGCCGTCGGCGTCGAAGGCCTCGGCGGTGAGCAGCGGGTCCGTGTAGCCCTGGCAGACGGCCTCGCCGCGCAGCCGGACCTCACCGTCGACGATGCGGATGGCCATCGACGCGGGCGGGCGGCCCTCGGTGGCGGCGAGGCGCTCCTCGGGATCGCGTGGCGAGCCCATGGTGATCATCGGGGCCTCGGTCATGCCGTAGCCGTGGGTGAGCCGGCAGCCGAGCTCGCGGGCCACCTCGTGGTAGAGCTCGGGCGGCTTGGGGGCGCCACCGCCGGAGAGCAGCCGGAGGGTGGGGATCAGCTTCTCACCGGCGGGCAGTCCGCGCTGCGCGGCGAGGAAGAGGGAGTAGAAGGCGGTGCTGCCGCCGGCCATGGTGACGCCGTGGCGGCGGTAGGCGTCCAGGCAGTCGGGAAGGGCGAACTTCTCCAGCAGCAGCGCCGGGAAGCCGTACAGCAGCAGCATGACGAGGTAGTCGGGGCCGCCGATGTGGGCGTAGGGGAAGGCGATCGAGCCCACGTCGTCGGGGCGCATCTCCAGGGCGTGGGCGAGGCAGGAGCCGCCCGCGATGAGGCTGCGGTCGGTGTGCAGGACGCCCTTGGGTTCGGAGGTGGTGCCGGAGGTCCAGTAGATCCAGCGGACGGCGGTGCCGTCGGTGGGCGGCTCGGGCAGGAGGGCCGGATCGCCCTCGGGGAGCCGGTCGTAGGCGGTCAGCAGCAGCGGTGGCTCGGGCAGCTCGCGGGAGACGCGGCGGGCCATCGCCGTGTAGTCGAAGCCGCGCCACTCGCCGGGCACGACGAAGAACTCCGCCCTGGTCCGGCGGATGATGTGGGCGACCTCGCGGTCCCGGTAGATCGGGATGACGGGCGTCTGGACCGCGCCGAGGCGGGCGAGCGCCGCCGACAGCACGACGCTTTCGATCCGGGTCGGGAGCTGCCAGGCGAATCTGGTGCCGGGCCGCGCGCCGAGTCCGTACAGGCCCGCCGCCACGCGCTCGGCCCGTCGGGCCAGCTCGCCGAAGGTCATCCTCCGGTCGTCGGTGTCCAGGAGCACGGGTGCCAGCGGGCTCGCCGCCGCCCGGCCCGCGATGAGTGCCCAGAGGGTGGGTGAGTCATTCAGGGCCTTGACGGTGTCGTCCATGGCACGCCTCCCCGCATTCGGCTGACGGTCTGTCAGATCTGCCCGCCCGGAGCGTAGGCGCACCTGCCGTGCGGGTCCAGGGTGCGCGCATGGACGACCGTCCTGGCGGGGCGTACCTTGGATCTGACGGATAGTCAGAAACGGTGGGAGAGGCCGATGGAACTGCCCCGGATCATCAGTGTCGACGATCACGTGATCGAGCCCGCACACCTCTTCGAGACCTGGCTGCCCGCCGCATACCGGGACCGGGGTCCGCAGCCGCTCACCGCGGGAATCGGGGAGCTCGCCTATGTGGGCGGGAAGTACCAGATCACGATGGACCCGGACGGGCCGCCGACGGACTGGTGGATCTACGAGGACCTGAAGTTCCCGTACAAGCGGAACATCGCGGCCGTCGGCTTCGACCGGGACGACATGACCCTGGAGGGCATCACCCGCGACCAGATGCGACGCGGCTGCTGGGACCCCAAGGCCCGCCTCGCCGACATGGACCTCAACCACGTCGAGGGCTCGCTCTGCTTCCCGACCTTCCCGCGCTTCTGCGGCCAGACCTTCGCCGAGGCCAAGGACAAGGAGGTCGCCCTCGCCTGCGTACGCGCCTACAACGACTGGATGGTCGAGGAATGGTGCGGCGACAGCGGCGGCCGGCTGATCCCGCTCTGCCTGATCCCGCTGTGGGACGTCGACCTCGCCGTCGCGGAGATCCGCCGCAATGCCGCGCGGGGGGTGCGGGCAGTGACCTTCAGCGAGATCCCGACCCACCTGGGCCTGCCCAGCATCCACTCCGGCTACTGGGACCCCTTCTTCGCGGTCTGCGAGGAGACCGGCACGGTCGTCAACATGCACATCGGCTCGTCCTCGCAGATGCCGGCCGCATCCCCGGACGCGCCGCCCGCCGTCCAGGCCTCGCTGAGCTTCAACAACGCGATGGCCTCGATGATGGACTTCCTCTTCAGCGGGGTGCTGGTGAAATTCCCCCGCCTCAAGCTCGCGTACAGCGAGGGCCAGATGGGATGGATCCCGTACGCCCTGGAGCGCGCCGACGACGTCTGGGAGGAGCACCGCGCCTGGGGCGGGGTGCGCGACCTGATCCCCGAGCCCCCGTCGACGTACTACTACCGGCAGATCTTCTGCTGCTTCTTCCGCGACAAGCACGGCGTCGCGTCCATCGATGTCGTGGGCCGCGACAACGCGACCTTCGAGACCGACTACCCGCACGTCGACTCGACCTTCCCGCACACCAAGGAAGTCGCCCTCGACCATGTGAAGGGGCTCGACGACGAGACCGTCTACAAGCTCATGCGCGGCAACGCCATCCGGATGCTGGGGCTGGAGCCGGACCGTGGGTAGTTGAGATGGACCTGAGATACACGGAGGCCGAGGAAGCCTTCCGGCATGAGCTGCGGGACTGGCTCGGGAAGGCGCTGCCCACCCTTCCCCCGAAGCCCGACCCGGCGGACTGGCCCGGGCGGCGGGCGTACGACGCCGGATGGCAGCGGATGCTGTACGTCGCCGGATACGCCGACCTGCGCTGGAACGCCCCGCCGACCCGGCGACTGATCTTCCTTGAGGAGACCGAGCGGGCCGGGGCACCCTATGTGGGAGCGAACTTCGTCGGGCTGCTGCACGCCGGGCCGACGATCGCCGCCGAGGGAACGCCGGAGCAGCGCGAGCGGTGGCTGCCGCCGATCCTGCGCGGTGACGAGGTGTGGTGCCAGGGCTTCAGCGAGCCGGAGGCCGGCTCGGACCTGGCGTCCCTCCGAACCCGGGCGGTCCGGGACGGCGACGACTACATCGTCAGCGGCAGCAAGATCTGGACCTCGCACGCCGAGGTCGCCGACTGGTGCGAGCTGCTGGTGCGCACCGGCCCCGCCGCCACCGGGCCGAAGCACCGGGGCATCACCTGGCTGGCCATGTCGATGGACGCTCCCGGCATCACCATCCGCCCGCTGCGCACGCTTGCCGGGACGGCGGAGTTCGCCGAGGTCTTCCTGGACGAGGTGCGGGTGCCGGCCGCCAACCGGGTCGGCGCCGAGAACGACGGCTGGCGGGTCACCATGGTCACCCTCTCCTTCGAGCGCGGCACCGCCTTCGTCGGTGAGGTCGTGGCCTGCCGTCGGGTGCTGGGCGAGCTCGCCCGCGCCGCCAGGGAGACCGGGACCTGGGACGACCCGGTGCTGCGGCGACGCCTCGGCCGGCTCGCCGCCGAGTTCTCCGTCCTGTGGCGGCTGATCCAGTGGAACGTCAGCGCGGGCGAGCCGGGGGTCGGCGGCTCGGTGTTCAAGCTGCGGTACTCGCACGCCCGGCAGGAGCTGTACGACACGGCGGCCGACATCCTGGGCCCCCGCGCGCTGGATCTGGGCGGCGGGCGCCCCTGGACCGCCGACCGTCTGTCCTCGTTGTCGTACACCATCGCGGCGGGCACCTCGCAGATCCAGAAGAACATCGTCGCCGAGCGGATCCTCGGCCTCCCCAAGGGAAGGTGAGCGGCGGTGCACTTCCAGCTCTCCGTGGAACAGCGGGCCCTGCGGACGGGTATGCGCCAGCTGTTGGCAGCCCGGTTCCCGCCCGAGGCGCTGCGCGCTCTTGCCGGGGCACCGACCGGTGCTCCCGCGCTCGACCGAGGGCTGTGGCGGGAGCTGGCCGGGGCCGGCTTCTTCGCGCTGCGGCTGCCGGAGGCGGAGGGCGGGGTGGGGCTGGGCCTCCCGGAGGCGGTGCTGCTCTTCGAGGAGGCGGGCCGGGCGCTACTGCCCGGGCCTCTGGCGGCGACACACCTCGCGGCCGGACGGATCCCCGGCGCCGCGAGCGGCGAGGCCGTCGTCACCGCTGTGGACGGCGAACTCATCGAGTGGCTCGACGAGGCGGACCAAGTCGTCGGCTCCTACGAGAGCGCCGAGCCCATCCGGTCCGTCGACCCGCTCACCCCCCTGCACCTCGCGTCGGGTGGACCGGTGCGGCCGCCCGGCCCGGAGATCGTTCTGCTGACCTCGGCCCAACAGCTCGGCAGTGCCGGCCGGACCCTCGAACTGGCCGTACAACACGCCCGGGCGCGAGAGCAGTTCGGACGGCCCATCGGGTCCTTCCAGGCCGTCAAGCATCTGTGCGCGGACATGCTGCTGCGCGTCGAGATGGCGCGTACCGCAGTGTACGCGGCTGCGGTGACCGGCGACCGCGGCGAGACCGCCGCCGCGAAGCTCCTCGCCGACCAGGCGGCCGGCGGCAACGCCCGTGACTGTCTGCAGATATTCGGGGGGATGGGCTTCACCTGGGAGGCGGAGGTGCACCTGCACATTAAGCGTTCCTGGGTGTTGGCGGCCCGCTGTGGGGGTGCGGGCGACTACGAGGAGGCACTCGCCGAGCGGTTGCTCGATGTCAGCATGTGAGGTGATTTGCGAGCTATGTCCGATAGGGCAGGGATAAGTGGTGCCCGAGTGTTGATATCGGGTTGTGTCCGAGGTGTGACTTGTCACGCGGTGGAGTCGAGGCCCGGCTCGGGTACGCTCCATCGGGTGCGAGTAGTGACGAGGCGCGGCAATTGCGTGGATCTCAGGAATGAGGTCCCGCGAGCTTCGCGCTGTCCGACTCTCTGTAATGAGCCCCGCACAGTATGCAGCACTGATGCCCCTTTGCGCTGGAATATGCCTGAAGCGCTTGTTGGGGTGACCGCAGGTAAATCATGCTGTGTTGCGTCGAGGTCACGCTCGGTGAGCGTGGCAGGGCGCCAGGCGATGTGTCCGCCGGTTCGGATGGTGTGAGAGGTGCAGGTCCTTCAGGTTCAGCTTGAAGTGGGTCCCGACCCTGCCGAGGTGGGGCGAGCCCGTCGGTGGGCGCGCTCGCGGCTCATGGGGTCCGGGATAGGGGCCGATGAGCCACTTGCCGAGACGCTGATCCTGCTGATCTCGGAGCTGGTCACCAACGCCGTCGTGCACACCGGCTGCCCGGCTGTCCTGCGGATGCTCTTCGAGTCCGCCCAGTCCCCGGAGCGCGACACCGTGCGCGTCGAGGTCGCCGACACCAGCGACTGCCCGCCCCGCCCCCGGCACGCCGAACGGGACGAGACGGGCGGCCGGGGCCTGGAACTGGTCGACGGGCTGGCCGACCGGTGGGGCTGGGAGCCCGAGGGTCACGGCAAGCAGATCTGGTGCGAGATCGACCGTGCCGCGCTGCCGTCCGCGACCGTGCCCAAGCAGCCCGGGGGGCTGCTCAGCCGCCAGGCCTAGAGCCTCGAGAGCCTTGAGCCTCAGGGGCCTAGAGAACGGCCACCGGTGCGACCGGGCTGCCCGTGCCGCCGACGAAGGGCTCCGGGGTGGCGTCCAGCAGGAACTCGTACCGCCCGGCATCGGCGCACGCCTCGGACAGCGCCTCCAGATTCCAGTTCTGGCCCTGAAGCATGCCCATCTCGACGAGGTCGAGCGCGTGCACGGGCAGCCATAGATTCTCGATCTCCGGCGGGAAGATCTCAAAGGTCAGCGTGTCGTTGGCGACGGCTGCCACGTCCCGCGCGTGGAACCACTCCGGTGTGCGCACCGACAGGCCCGGTGACGGGAACGCGTAGGCATGTTTGTCCCCGGCGAGGCAGAGCTGGATCTGCCCGGTGCGGACCAGCACGATGTCCCCGGACCGGACCCTGGTGCCGGTCAGTTCCTCGGCCGCTTCCAGGTCCTCGGGGGTCACTGCGTGGCCGCCCGGCAGGCGTTGGGCGTCCCGGGCCCGGGCCACGTCGAGAAGTACGCCCCGGGAGACCAGGCTGGTCACCTTCTCGATGCCGCTGAAGGCCGCGCCGGCGTGAGCGGTGACGGAGTCGGCGGGGCGGCCGTTGTATATCCGGCCGGAGTGCGAGACATGGGTCAGGCCGTCCCAGTGGGTCGCCGCCTGTAGGCCCATCGTGACGGCGTCGTCGCTGGTGGCGACGGTGCCGGGGCCGAACATCTCCCAGTTCAGCATCACCATGGTGTGCAGGGGATTGACCCGGCCCGGGATCATCCCGGTCTGCACGCCGTCCTGCTGCAGGGGCAGTGCCAGCGGGATCCGGCGCCCGGTGCGGACGGTGGCCGCCGCCTGCCGGACCACCTCATCGGTGATCAGGTTGAGGGTGCCGATCTCGTCGTCCTCGCCCCAGCGGCCCCAGTTGTTGACGCGCTTGGCCATGGCGTGGAACTCGGCGGGGAGGGACATCGATGCCTCCTGGTCGTAGGGCCGGTCGTAGGGCTTGTGCTGGGGCGCGTATCTGCTTCTAGAATCTAACGGTCCGTCAGAAACTCTGAGAAGGGCTGGGACGGGACGTGGGCAATTTCCTTGCGGGCAAGGTCGTGGCAGTGACCGGCGCCGGTCGCGGCATCGGGCGGGCAGTGGCCCTGGCCTGTGCGGCCGAGGGCGCGAAAGTGGTCGTCAACGACTACGGAGTCGGTATCGACGGCAGCGAACCGACCAGCGAGATCGCGGCAGCGGTCGTGAAGGAGATCGAGGCGGCCGGCGGCGAGGCCGTCGCCGTCGCCGACGACGTGGCCACGATGGCGGGCGGCGAGCGGATCGTCTCGACGGCCGTCGAGACGTACGGGCGGATCGACGGCGCGGTCTGCGTCGCCGGAATCCTGCGGGAGCGGATGCTCTTCAACATGGCCGAGGAGGAGTGGGATCCGGTCATCGCCACCCATCTCAAGGGCACCTTCACCGTCTTCCGGGCGGCCGGCGCGGTCATGCGGAAACAGGGCGCCGGCACGCTGGTGGGCTTCACCAGCGGCAACCACCAGGGCAGCGTCTCGCAGGCCAACTACTCCGCGGCCAAGGGCGGCATCATCTCCCTGGTGCGCAGCGCGGCACTCGGCCTGAACCGCTACGGGGTCACCGCCAACTGCGTCGCCCCGGTGGCGCGGACCCGGATGTCCGCCAACGTGCCGATGGAGCTGACGGAGATCGGCGAGCCCGAGGACGTCGCCGCCATGGTGGTGTTCCTGCTGAGCGACCGTGCGGCCGGCATCACCGGGCAGGTCTACACGGTCGCAGGACCCAAGATCGCGGTGTGGGCGCAGCCGCGTGAACTGCGTTCGGCCTACGCCGAGGGCGGGGCCTGGACGCCGCAGCGGATCGCGGACTGCCTGCCCGGCACGGTCGGGACCGACCCGATGCCGATGCTCGCCCAGCTCGAGGCCATGCGGGCAGCCGCCGCGTCCCGTGCCTCGGGCACGGCGGAGTCGTGACGTGGACTTCAGCTTCGGCCCTGAGGCCGAGACCTTCCGCGCTGAGGCCCGCACATGGCTCGCCGCGCACCCCGCCGGGGACGGCGGACGTGAGTGGGAGCGGACACTGGGCGCCGACGGGTGGATCGGTCTCGCCTGGCAGGGCGACTACGGTAACCGTCACGCCGACCTCGCCCAACAGGTCGCCTGGGGCGAGGAGTACGCCCGGGCGGGGGCGCCCGGCAGGGCGGGGCACATCGGCGAGAACCTGCTCGCGCCCACCTTGGAGGCCCACGGCAGCCAGGAGCAGCGAAGCCGCTTCCTGCCGGCCATCGCGCGCGGCGAGGAGCTGTGGTGCCAGGGCTACAGCGAGCCGGGTGCGGGCTCGGATCTCGCCGGGATCCGGACCTCGGCGGCACACGACGGCCACGGCACCTACCGGGTCACGGGCCAGAAGATCTGGACGTCCCTCGCGCACGAGGCGGACTGGTGCTTCGTGCTGGCCCGCACGGAGCCGGACTCCCGGCGCCACTACGGCCTGAGCCTCCTCCTGGTCCCCATGCGTCAGCCCGGCCGGATCGAGGTCCGGCCGATCCGCCAGCTGACGGGCAGCGCCGAATTCAACGAGGTCTGGTTCGACGGTGCGCAGGCCTCCGCCGATCACATCGTCGGCGGTCCGGGCAACGGCTGGCGCGTGGCCATGGCCCTGCTGGGCTATGAGCGGGGGGTGTCGACCCTCGTCCAGCAAATCGGATTCGGGCTCGAACTGCATGAGGTGATCGCGCAGGCCATCACCTCGGGCGCCGCCGATGACCCTGTCATCCGCGACCGCATCGTCCGCCAGTGGGCCGAGTTGAAGACCATGCGCTGGAACGCCCTGCGCACGCTGGGGACAGCCGACCAGGCCGCCCCCAGCGTGGCCAAGCTGCTGTGGGGCGGCTGGCATCAGCGGCTGGGCGAGCTGGCGGTGGCCGTACGCGGGGCGGCGGCGACCGCCGGACCGACGGCGTGGTCCCCGGAGGCGCCGTACGAACTCGACCGGACACAGCGGCTGTTGCTCTTCAGCCGTGCCGACACGATCTACGGCGGCTCGGACGAAATCCAGCGCACCATCATCGCCGAGCGGGTGCTCGGCCTCCCGAAGGAGCCCCGAGGATGACCCAGCAAAGGCACGGGCAGACGGACGGGCAGGCGTACGGGCAGGCGTACGGGCATCGGTACGGGCACTGGATCGGCGGGCAGTGGCGCCAGGCGGAAGCACACTATGCAGTTGTCAATCCGGCCACTGAGGAGACCGTCGGGCACGCCCCCGAAGCGGGCCCGGCGGACGTGGACGCTGCGGTGCGCGCGGCCCGGGAGGCGTACGGGGAGTGGTCCCGTACGAGCCCTCGGGGGCGCGCCGCGGTCCTGGAGCGGATCGCGGACGTCCTCGCCTCGCGGTCGGCGGATCTCGTACCGCTGCTCCAGTCGGAGACGGGGGCGACGATCCGGGTCGCGTCAAGCATGCAGATTCCTACGGCTGTCGAGCGCTTCCGGCGCTATGCGCGCGGGGCCGTCGAGCCGGACACGCTCCCGCTGGCGCCGCAGCCGGTCAGGGCCACGCCGCTCGCAGCGGGCGGGCTCATCGGCGCCGCCGCCGTACGCCGTCCTGTGGGTGTGGTCGGATGCATCACCTCCTACAACTTCCCTCTGGTGAATCTCGCGGGCAAGGTGGCACCCGCGCTGGCCATGGGTAATACGGTCGTCGCCAAGCCGGCCCAGCAGGACCCGCTGACCTGCCTCCTGCTGGGTGAGGTCATGAAGGAAGCAGGCCTGCCCGACGGCGTATTCAATGTCGTCACCGGCTCGGGTGCGGCGGCCGGCGAGGCACTGGTCGCGCACCCGGGCGTCGACATGGTCAGCTTCACCGGCTCGACGGCGGTCGGGAAGGCGATCGCACGCTCGGCCGGAACCACGATGAAGCGGACCCTGCTGGAACTCGGCGGCAAAGGCGCCGCCATCGTCCTGCGGGACGCCGAGGCCGACGCCTCGGTCCTCAGATCAGCGATATCTGCTGTCGGTTCGACATGGGCTTTCCATTCCGGTCAGATCTGCACGGCGCCAACACGCGTGCTGGTACACCGTGATCAATACGAGCTGGTGATCACCACACTTGAACAATACGCTCAGTCACTGACAATCGGGGACCCTGTGGATAACTCCACCATCGTCGGCCCCCTCATCAGCGCAGCTCAGCGCGACCGTGTAGAGACATTCATCGCCGGCGCCCGCGACCAGGGCGCCCGCATCGTCACTGGCGGTCAACGCCCGGACCTCAAACCGGGCTTCTACGCCGCCCCCACCCTCATCGCCGACGTCACCCCCGACATGACCGTCGCCCAGGAGGAGATCTTCGGCCCCGTCGTCGTCGCCATCGCGTACGACACCGAGGACGAGGCCGTCGAGATCGCCAACGGCACCCCCTACGGCCTCTACGACTACGTCTTCTCCGCCGACCCCGGCCGTGCCTGGGCCGTGGCCGCCCGGCTCCGCACCGGAAACGTCGGCATCAACACCGCTCAGCGGCACCCCGAGACGCCGTTCGGCGGCTTCAAGGAGAGCGGTGTCGGCCGCGACGGCGGCTCCTTCGGCCTCCATGCGTACAGCGAACTCCAGGCGGTGGTGTGGTCATGAGAGGCGTGATCTTCGACGGTACGGCAGCCGCGGTTGTCGATGACCTGACCGTCCGCGATCCGGGTCCCGGTGAGGTGCTCGTACGCATCCAGGCCGCCGGCCTCTGCCACAGCGACCTGTCCGTCATCGACGGCACCATCCCCTTCCCCGCCCCCGTCGTGCTCGGCCATGAGGGCGCCGGGATCGTGGAGGCGGTCGGCCCGGGGGTCGGCCATGTCGTGCCGGGCGACCATGTCGCGCTGTCCACCCTGGCCAGCTGCGGTACGTGCGCGGACTGCGACCGGGGCCGCCCGACGATGTGCCGCAAGGCGATCGGCGGCCCCACCAGACCGTTCACCCGGCAGGGTGAGGGCGTGTTCAACTTCGCCTCCAACTCCGCCTTCGCCGAGCGCACCGTCGTCAAGGCCGTCCAGGCGGTCCGGATCCCCGAGGACATCCCCTTCACCTCCGCAGCCCTGATCGGCTGCGGCGTGCTCACCGGCGTCGGCGCCGTCCTCAACCGGGCCAAGGTCGCCCGGGGCGAGACCGTGGTCGTCATCGGCACCGGCGGCATCGGCCTCAACGTCCTTCAGGGCGCACGCCTCGCCGGGGCGGTCCGGATCGTCGCCGTCGAGACGAATCCGGCCAAGGAGGCGCTGGCGAGGCAGTTCGGCGCCACGGACTTCGTCGGCTCGGCGGCGGACGTACGCCGCCTGCTGCGCACCGGCGCGGACCACGTCTTCGAATGCGTCGGCCGCACCTCGCTCATCCGGGAGGCCGTCGACCTGCTCGACCGCCACGGGCAGGCCGTCCTCCTGGGCGTCCCGCCCGCCGATGCCGAGGCGTCCTTCCTGGTCTCCTCGATGTACCTCGACAAGGCGATTCTCGGCTGCCGTTACGGATCCTCGCGACCGCAGCACGACATCGCCCTGTACGCCGAGCTCTACCGCAGAGGGCAGCTCCTCCTCGACGAACTGGTCACCGAGACCTACCCGGTCGAGGACTTCGCCAAGGCTGCCGACGACGCTCACCACGGGCGCGTGGCGCGGGGCGTACTCACCTTCTGAGGCTTCTGAAGGTCACGTTCTGAAAGTGCGCCGGTACGCCGTCGGGGAGACCCCGAGCGCCGTTTGAAGGTGCTGCCGCATAGAAGCGGCGGTTCCGAAGCCGGCCTCCCGGGCGACCTGGTCGACAGACAGATCGCTGGACTCCAGCAGCCCGCGGGCGCGTTCGATGCGCTGCGCGACCAGCCATTGCCCCGGGCTGACGCCGACCTCCTCACGGAAGCGGCGCGTGAAGGTCCGAACGCTCATCGACTCGTGCTCGGCCAGTTCGCGCAGCACCAGCGGCCGTTCGAGGCGGGCCAGCGCCCAGGCGCGGGCGGCGGCGGTGGTGGCGAGCTGCGGCTCGGGGACGGGCCGTTGGACGTACTGCGCCTGGCCGCCCTCGCGGTGTGGGGGGACGAGGCTGGAGCGGGCACTGGAGTTGGCGACGGCGGTGCCGTGGTCGCGTCGTACGAGATGCAGGCACAGGTCGATGCCGGAAGCGACGCCGGCGGAGGTGAGGACGTCGCCATTGTCGACGTAGAGGACGTCCGGCTCGACCTTGACCTTGGGGAACAGCGACTGGAAGTGCTGGGCGCTGTTCCAGTGGGTGGTGGCCCGCAGGCCGTCGAGCCGGCCGGCGGCGGCCAGGAAGTACGCACCCGTGCAGATGGAAACTAGGCGCGCACCCGGCCGGATCCGGTCGAAGGCGGCGGCAAGAGGCTCCGGGTTACGGCCTTCCGTATGGGCGCGCGACTGCTCGTGCGCGGCGGGGACGATGACGGTGTCGGCGGTCTCCAGGGCCTCCGGTCCATGGTGGACGTCGATCTCGAAGTCGGCGTCGGCACGGACCGTCCCAGGTCCGTCCGGGGTGCAGGTCAGCACCTCGTAGAGCGGCTCACCGCCGGGGGTCTTCGCGCCCCGGAAGATCCGGAAGGGGATGCCCAGCTCGAAGGGGATGACGCCGTGCTGGACGAGGACGGCGACGCGGTGGGGCGTCCTTACGCTGCTGACGACTGTCATGGCCCGATCCTTGCACATCATGGCTATCGGGCCACTCGTTTCGTACGACCCGATGGCCGAGGCTGATCCGGTGACGCAGACACCTCAACTCGCCGCCGCCCAGGACACCCGCCCTCCGTTGCCACGCAAGCCCCGCGTCCACCGCGCCTGGTCGGTGGCGGCGGTCGCCTTTGTCACGCTGATCGGCTCGGCCGGCTTCGCCTCCCTCCCCTCCCTGCTGATCGACCCGCTGCACACCGAATTCGGCTGGTCACGGGGCATGATCGGCTTCGCGGTGTCGGTCAACCTCGCGCTGTACGGGTTCACGGCACCCTTCGCCGCCGCGCTGATGGATCGTTTCGGCATCCGGCGGGTCGTGGCGTGCGCACTCACCACGATCGCGGTCGGCGCCGGGCTGACCGTCTTCATGACGCAGAGCTGGCAACTGGTGCTGTGCTGGGGCGTCCTGGTCGGACTCGGCAGCGGCTCCATGGCGCTGGCCTTCGCCGCGACCGTCACCAACCGCTGGTTCGTCGCCCGGCGCGGCCTGATCACCGGCGTCCTGACGGCGGCGGGCGCGGCAGGCCAGCTGGTCTTCCTGCCGCTGCTGTCGGTGATCGTCGAGCACTCCGGCTGGCGTCCGGCCGCGCTCACCGTCGCCTGTGCGGCGCTCGCGGTCGTCCCCTTCGTATGGCTGCTGCTGCGCGACCACCCGGCCGACGTGGGCCTGGCCGCGTACGGTGCCGAGGCCTTCGTGCCGAAGCCCGCACCTGTGCCGGGGGCCGCCAGGCGGGCGGTGAAGGCGCTGTTCTCGGCATCCCGTACGGGGACCTTCTGGCTGCTCGGCGGCACGTTCGCGATATGCGGCGCTTCTACGAACGGTCTGGTCAAAACCCACTTCGTGCCGGCCGCCCACGATCACGGCATGCCGGTGACGGCCGCCGCGTCCCTGCTCGCGGTCATCGGGATCTTCGACATCGTGGGGACGGTCGCCTCGGGATGGTTCACCGACCGCTTCAGTCCTCGGCGGCTGCTGGCCGTCTACTACGGACTGCGTGGTCTGTCGCTGATGTTCCTGCCGATGCTGCTGGCCGACACCCTGCACCCGCCCATGGTGCTCTTCATCGTCTTCTACGGCCTCGACTGGGTGGCCACCGTCCCGCCCACCATCGCGCTGTGCCGCGAGCACTACGGTGACGACGCCGCCATCGTCTTCGGCTGGGTCCTCGCCTCCCACCAGGTGGGCGCCGCCCTTGTCGCCTTCCTCGGCGGCGTCGCGCGGGACGCCTTCGGCTCGTACGACGTCGTCTGGTACAGCTCCGGCGCGCTGTGCGCGGTGGCCGCGCTGATGGCTCTGGTGATCCGGCAGCGGGGGGTCACGGCGGCCCCGACGGCAGCTCCGGCGACTGTCTGAGGCTGTTGGTAGCCTGGCGGCACATTGTTCGCGTCGCCGGGGGACGACTGCGGCGGCACATGCCGGCCTCCTTCGGTACGGAGGGAGGCATCGGGTGAGGCACGTGAGGACCCTGGTGGCCGCGGTGGCCTCGGTGACTGCCGCCGCGGTGGCTGTGTCACCGGCCGCCTGCGGCGGAGGATCCGACGGCGGCGGCAAGAACGGCTCCGACCCGGCCGGCCTGTCCGGGAACGGCGCGTCCGCCTCACCGCTCACCAAGCTCTCCGTACCGCCCGTCCCCGTGTCGCTCACCTCCGGCTCGGCCAAGGCGCTCACCAAGGGGCTGGAGATACCGGTCGCCGTATTCGACGACCGGGGGCTCTTCGTCACCGAGGAGGCCGGGAACACACGGCGGATCGTCGTCTACTCACGCGCGTAAGTCCCGAAGCGGCCCTGGTGGAAGAGCAACGGCCCCTCGGCCTCGTCCGTGCTGCCCAGACGTTCCACCCGGCCGACGACGATCAGGTGATCGCCGCCGGTGTGCACCGCGTGGATCGTGCAGTCGATCCATGCGGGCACGCCGCCCAGGCGTGGAGAGCCGGTCACGGGCGCCGGATCCCATGCCACGCCCGCGAACTTGTCCGTCCCGCTCGCCGCGAACTGCCGGCACAGGGCTTCCTGTCCCGCGCCCAGGACGTTGACGCAGAAGACGCCCGCACCGGCGATCCGGGGCCAGCTCGTCGACGTACGCCCCACCATGAAGGCGACCAGCGGCGGATCCAGGGACAGCGAAGCGAACGACTGGCAGGCGAAGCCCGCAGGGCCGTCCTCGGCGCCGCCCGGCGCGGTGATCACGGTGACCCCGCTCGCGAAGTTGCCCAGCACCCGGCGGAATTCGCCCGGCTCGACCGGTGCCCGCTCGTCCGGCCGCACCGCGCGCAGATCGGGGCGTGGCAGCGGGTCGAGCGGGCCGGCAGTTGTCGCGGCGCCGACCGACCGTAGATAGCGGACGGCCGCGGCCGCCATGCCTGCGTGTCCCATCACATCTCCCATTGAAGCTGACGCATCGTCAGATAGGAAGGGTGGGGGAGGGTGGGCGTGAGCCCTTAGCGGCCCCGGAATTCGGGCGGGCGGCGTTCGATGAAGCTGCGTACGCCTTCCTGGGCGTCGGCGGTGGCCATGTTGAGCTCCTGGGCGGCGGCTTCGGCGGCGAAGGCGGTGCTGCGGTCGGAGTCGAGGGAGGCGTTGACGAGCTGTTTGGTGAGGGCGAAGGCACGGGTGGGGCCGGAGGCGAGGCGTTCGGCCCAGGCGCGGGCGGTCTTGGCGAGGTCGTCGGCGGGGACGACGCGGTTGACGAGGCCGAGGCGCTCGGCGGCGACGGCGGGGAGGTCGTCGCCGAAGAAGAGCAGTTCCTTCGCGCGCTGCGGGCCGACCAGGCGGGGAAGGAGGTACGCGCCGCCGCCGTCCGGCACGAGGCCGCGGCGGACGAAGACCTCGACGAACTTGGCGCTGTCGGCGGCGATCACGAGGTCGCAGGCCAGGGCGAGGTGCGCGCCGATTCCGGCGGCGGTGCCGTTGACGGCGGCGAGCACGGGCTTCTCGCAGTCCAGGACGGCGGCGATGAGGCGCTGCGCGCCGCGCCGGATCGTACGGGCCACGTCGCCGGGTCGGGGATCGGTGGCGGCCGCGCCGCCGCGGAGGTCCGCGCCGGCGCAGAACGCCCGGCCGGTGGCGGTGATCACCACGGCGCGTACGGCGGGGTCGGCGGAGGTTTCCTCCAGCAGGTGAATGATCCGCTCGCGGTGGTCCCAGGTCAGGGCGTTCATGGCCTCGGGGCGGTCGAGGGTGATCCACGAGACCCCGTTGTCAGTGGCGTGCCGTACAACTGAATCAACGGGATCAACCGGATCTTCACGGGGGGAATCGGTCATGGAGGGCATGGGAGAGCAGCTCCTAGCGGCAGACGGCGAGCGCGTCGAGGGCCACCGCACCCTGGCCGCGGGGCAGGACCATCAGCGGGTTGATGTCGAGCTCGGCGAGGCTGTCGCCGAGTTCCATGGCCATGCGCTGGACGCGGAGGACGATGTCGACGAGCCCGTCGACATCGGCGGGGGGCGCGCCGCGTACGCCGTCGAGCAGCCGCGCGCCGCGCAGTTCGCGGAGCAGGTCCCGCGCGGTGGCGTCGCCGAAGGGCGGTATGCGGACGGCGGTGTCGCGCAGGACCTCGACGAGGACGCCGCCGAGGCCGGCGGTGACGGTGGGGCCGAAGAGGGGGTCGTGGGTGACGCCGAGGACCATCTCGACGCCGCGCTCGATCATTTGGCAGACGAGGATGCCGTCGAGGTCGACGCCTTCGTAGCGGGCGGCGTCGGTGAGCTCGCGATAGGCGTCGCGGACCTGGCTGGCGGAGGTGAGGCCGACCTTGACCAGGCCGAGTTCGGTCTTGTGGGCGATCTGCGCGCCGGAGGCCTTCATCACCACCGGGTAGCCGACCAGCCCGGCCGCCCGGACGGAGCCGGCGGCGCTGGTGACCAGCTGCTCGCGCGGGACGCGGATGCCGTACGCCCGCAGAAGCTGCTTCGCCGCGTGCTCGCTGAGCTGCGTGCCCGGGCGGAGCAGGCCGCGCGCTTTGCGGGCGGAGGACGACGGCGTGCGCGGGGCGTCGTCGAAGGGGGAGTGATAGGCGGCGGTGAAGCGATGGTGGCCGAGGTAGGCCCGTACGGCAGTGATGCAGTTGCCGAAGGTACGGAAGGTGGCGAGCCGGGAGGAGCCGAGGAGGGTGTGGCGGTAGGCGTCCTCGGTGCCGATGGGGGAGCCCCAGACGACGCAGATCAGCTTGTCGGTCGCCTCCGCCGCATCGGCCAGGTCCTGCGCCAGCTTGTCGCTCATCGGCGGGAAGGGGCCGGTGATCGGGCAGATGAGGACACCGACGTCCGGGTCGGCGAGGATCGCGTCGATGATCTTGCGGCCCCGCCAGTCGCCGACGGGGTGACCGCCGTTGTCGACGGGGTTGGCGACCTGCAGATACTCCGGGATCCACTGGTGCAGCTCGGCCTGCTTGGCCTCGGAAAGGGTGGGCAGGGGGAGGCCGGCCGCTGTGGCGAGGTCGGCGAAGTGGGCGCCGGTGCCGCCGGATATCGAATACACGACGACGCCCTCGGCGGCCGGGGGCCTGGCCCGGGCCAGCAGGGTCGCGGTGTCCTGCAGCTCGTCGAGGCCGTCGACGCGGATGACGCCGAACTGCCGGAAGGCGGCGTCGATCACGTCGTCGGCACCGGTCAGCTTGCCGGTGTGTGAGGCGGCGGTGCGGGCTCCGGTCTCGGTGCGGCCGACCTTGACCATGACGACCGGCACCTTGTTGCGGGCGGCGCGGTCGGCGGCGAGGGTGAAGGAGCGGCCGTCCTTGAGTCCTTCGGCGTAGACCGCGATGGCGCCGGTTTCCGGTCGCTGGGCGAAGTAGGAGATGAAGTCGGCGGTTTCGAGGTCGGCCTCATTGCCGGTGGGCGCCCAGTGGCTGAGCCGGATGCCGAGTTCCTGGAGGGTGTGGAGCGGCCGGCCCTGGTGGCCTGACTGGGTGATCAGGGCGATGGCAGGTCCGGTCAGGTCCTCGCGGAAGGTCTCGAAGGCGTTGAGGTTGGTGTTGGGGCCGAGCAGCCGCAGCCCGGCCCTGGCGGCGGCCTGGGCCAGCCGGGTCTGCGCGGCGGCGCCCTCCTCGCCGGTCTCGGCGAAGCCGGAGGCGAAGACGACGGCGAACCTGACCTTGGCCTCACCGAGTTGCTCGATGACGGGAAGGGGGTCGGCGACCAGCAGCACCGCGAGGTCCGCGGTCTCGGGCAACCCCGCCACGGAAGGGTGGCAGGACAGGCCGAACACGGTCTCGCGGCCGGGGTTGACCGGGTAGAGCCGGGCGCCGACCCGCTCGGCCCAGGCGATGAGCTGCCGGGTGATGCCGGTGTTGGGGCGCCCCTCGGCGTCGGACGCGCCGACGACGGCCACGGCCTCGGGCCGGAAGAACCGGTCCAGGTCCGGGACGGCGGCGTACAACGGACGGCCGCTGACGTCCACGTCGTCCGGGCGTGGTTCGAGCCGACCGGGGCCGGAGGGGTCGGGGTCACGGGTGCTGTACGACGATCCAAGCATGGTCTCGCCCGCTCCTGCCGGTAGGTCCACGAGAACTGACGTGATGTCAGATTACTTGAACTGACGGACCGTCAGGAATGGGTGCGGTTGGGGGAAACCTGTGGAGGATCCTACGAGGGGAGGCGGGAGCGGCTGGGGACAGCAGGGGAAGGGCAGCCGGGCGGCCCACGGGACGGTGCACCGACGGTGCACGGGGCGGGCCGGTCGGCTGAGGGGGAGTGGGTCGGCCGACCCGCCGGATCATGAGGGAGCGGGTGGAGTTCTTTGCCCGTACACGCCGTACGGGCGCCTGTAGTGCCCTCCGTAGGTTCGATTACCCGGAAAGGGGGGTGTCCTATCGCTTGGCCACGGCTTTGGCGACCGACTTGGCGATGCGCTCCGCGTCGATGGCCATCTCGCGGAACATGCCGCTGATGGGGTTGGTGTAGCCGGTGAAGTACAGGCCCGGGGCTTCCTTGGGAGTCCGGGAGCCGTGCACGGTGGGGCGGCCGCGCCCGTTCAGGACGCCGAGGTGGCCGACCAGTGGCTCCAGGCCGTTGCGGTAGCCGGTCGCGGCGATCACGGCGTCCGGGGTGATGCGGGAGCCGTCGGCGAGCAGTACCTCGTGACCGTCGAAACTCTCGACGGCGGCTACGGGCTCGACCTTGCGGGCACGGACGGCGGCGATGAGGCCGACGTCCTGGACCGGGATGGAGCCGTCCAGGACGCGGGAGTAGAGGCCGTTGTCCGGGCGCGGCAGGCCGTACTCCGACAGGTCGGGCACGCTGATCCGCTCCACGTACGGGGCGATCCGGTCCACCAGCCCGGTCGGCAGGCGCCGCACCAGGATCCCGGTGGCCTGGGCCGGCCAGCCGGCCGTGGACCGCCGCATGATGTGCGGGGGCGTGCGCACCGCGAGCCGGACCCGGGCCGCGCCCGCCTCCACCAGGTCCACGGCGATCTCCGCACCGGTGTTGCCGACGCCGACGACCAGGACGTCGCGGCCCTCGTAGGGCTTGCCGTTGCGGTAGCCGGAGGCGTGCAGCAGCTCGCCGCCGTACGTGTCGCGGCCGGGCCAGTCCGGCACGCGCGGGGTGTGGTTGGTCCCGGTGGCGATCACGACGGCGCGGGCGCTCAGCCGGCGGCCACCGGTGGCGGGCAGCGCCCAGCCCTCGGTGCCCTCCGGGGCGCGCTCGATCCGGGACACCTCTATGCCGGTGGCGATGTCGAGGTCGTGGGCTTCCGTGTACTGCTCCAGGTAGCGGACCACGTTGTCCCGGCCGACCCAGCGCCCGTACGCCCGGGGTATCGCGAAGCCGGGCAGGCTGGACAGCCGTCTGGTGGTGTGCAGATGCAGCCGGTCGTAATGCTGCCGCCAGGACGCGCCGACGGCATCGGACCGCTCCAGCACGAGGGTGCGTACGCCGCGCCTCTGCAGGGCCGCCGCGGCGGCGAGGCCACCGGGACCGGCGCCGATGACGATGGCGTCGGGCTCAGCCGTGGAAGCGCCGGCGCCGGGGCCTGCGGCCGTGCCTGCGGCCGTGCCTGCGGCCGTGCCTGCGGCCGTGCCTGCGGCCGTGCCTGCGGCCGTGCCTGCGGCCGTGCCTGCGGCCGTGCCTGCGGCGCCGGTCGTTGCCGATGTGGTGGCGGAGGTGTCGGCCATGGCGTGCTCCCGGATGTGTGGGGTTGGTGGAAAGAGCGTGCAAAGTCGTCCTAACGGAAGGTAGCGCGGCTTCGCCAGAGGGCCTTGCGCAGGGCTGTCCGTATCCAGTGAACTGACGTACCGTCAGATAGGAGGTCGCCGTGGAGACGATATGGCTCACCGGTGCCGAATGGCTCGCCGTGCTGCGCATCGGCCTCGGCCTGTGGTGGCTGGAAAGCTGGCGGCACAAGGACAAGAAGGGCTGGTTCGAGCGCGGCACCGGGATCGCCTGGGCCGCCGATGTCGCGGCCAAGCACCGCTGGAGCACGGTCCAGGGCGGCTTCGCGGCAGTGGTCGCCCCCCGCCCCAAGGCGATGGCGTACCTCGTCGTCTACGCCGAGCTGGCGCTCGGCCTCGGCCTGACGCTGGGCTTCCTCACGCCGATCGCCCTGGTCGGAGGGTTGCTGCTCAACCTGCTCTACCTCGTGCTGATGATCCACGACTGGGCCGAGCAGGGGCAGAACGCGATGATGGCGCTGATCTCATGCGTCGCCCTCTTCGCGATGAGCTGGCAGACCTGGTCGCTCGACAACGCCTTCGGGATCTTCGGATGACGGATCTTCCCGAGACCGATGCCTTCACCCGCGCCTACTGGGACGCCGCCGCCGAGGGGCGTCTCCTGATCCGCCGCTGTCGCGCCGCCGGTTGTGGGGCGCCGCATCACTACCCGCGTGAGTTCTGTCCGCGCTGCTGGAGCGACGATGTCGGGTGGGAGCAGGCGTCCGGGCTCGCCACGCTCTACACGTGGTCCGTCGTCCATCGGAACGACCTGCCGCCGTTCGGCGATCGCGTGCCGTATGTCGCCGCCGTCGTCGACCTGGCGGAGGGGCCCCGGATGATGACCGAGGTGACGGACTGCGAGGGGGCCGCACTGCGGATCGGGATGCGCCTGCGGGTCCACTTCCGGCAGGCGGGGGCGGCGGGAGAGCGCGGCGGCCCGGCGGTGCCGGTGTTCCGCCCGGTTGCTTGAATGGGGACATGCTGCAACCCGTAGAGCTGGAGGCGTACGGACTTCTGCTGCGGCCCTGGGAGGAGTCCGACCTGGGCGCCGCCCAGCGCGGCCTCTCCGACCCCGACTTCCGCCGCTGGAACACCGCGAACTCCCCGACTCCCGACGAAGGGGGCGCCCGCCGCTTCATCCGCAGCCGCACCGAGGGCTGGGAGCACGGTACGACGGCCTCCTTCGCCGTCACCGAGGGCGGCACGGTGATCGGCCAAGTCGGCCTCGGCATGATCGACTTCACGATGCGCAACGCCCGCGTCGGGTACTGGGTCCTGCCGGAGGGCCGAGGGCGCGGCATAGCCTCCCGCGCCCTCGAAGGGGTCACCCGCTGGGCCTTCCGCGACCTGGGGCTGCACCGCCTGGAGCTCGGCCATGCCATCGGCAACGACGCGTCGTGCGGGGTCGCCCGGCGCTGTGCGTATGCCCTGGAGGGCCTGCTGCGGGGGGCGATGATCGACATCGCCGGGATGCCGCGGGACATCCACCTGCACGCCCGCCTGGCTACGGATGCCCTGCCTACGGATGCCCTGGCCACGGATGCCCTGCCTACGGATGCCCTGCCGGGGACGTGACCCGCCCCGCCGACGCGCGGTCGCCCACCCGGCCCGCCCCGGCAACCCGGCCGATCCAGTGGGCGAACAGGCCGATGGCGGCGGAGTTCACCAGGGCGGCGGCGACGATGATGCCGTAGAAGCCGAGGGCGCCGATACCGCCGGTCTCGATCAGGCCGAGGAAGAGCCAGCTCGTCGGTGACGTCGACAGCAGCGGCATCACCGCGCCGAAGTCGGAGAGATCGGTTCCGGTGCAGACGATCACACCGGCGACGAAGGTCAGGTAGGCGGCGGAGGCCCAGTTGCCGGCGACGGTCCTCAGGATCCGTCTCGGCACGCTGCTGTTGGTCATGGCATGAGAGTGCCGTCGCGCGCCCGGCCCCCACATGAGTGCGGGTACTCAATCGCGGCCGAGTACCACCGTCCCGGAGGAGCAGAACCAGCCGCCCGTGCCCGAGGCGACGGCGAGACGGGGAAGCCGCCCGCCCGCCTTCCGGACCTGGCGGTCGCCGGCCTCGCCGCGAAGTTGGCGGACGGCCTCGACGAGCAGGAAAAGGCCGCGCATTCCGGGGTGGCATGCGGCGAGTCCGCCGCCGTCGGTGTTGACGGGGAGGTCGCCGTCGATGGTCAGACGGCCCTTCTCGACGAAGGCGCCCCCCTCGCCCTTGGCGCAGAAGCCGAGGTCTTCGAGGGTCACCAGGGTCATGTAGGTGAAGGCGTCGTAGATCTCGGCGAGGTCGATGTCGGCGGGGCTGACGCCGGCTCGCCGGAAGGCGAGGGGACCGGAGACGGAGGCCGGGGAGACGGTGAAGTCGTCCCACTCGGACATGGTGGTGTGTGAGAGGGCGGTACCGCTGCCGAGGATCCAGACCGGGGGCTTCGCGGCGTCGGCGGCGTACTCGGCGGCGGCGAGCAGCACGGCGCAGCCGCCGTCGGAGCGTATGCAGCAGTGCAGTTTGGTGAAGGGGTCGGCGATCACCGGGCCGGAGAGCACGTCGTCGACGGTGATCGGTGTGCGGTACATCGCGTCGGGGTTGCGGGCGGCGTTGGCGCGGGCCTGGACGGCGATCTCGGCGAGTTGGGCGAGCGTGGTGCCGTACTGGTGCATGTGGCGGCGGGCGGCCATCGCGTACTTGGCGACGAGCGTGTGGCCGTACGGGACCTCGAACTGCAGCGGGCCGCGCGCTCCGAAGGACAGGTTGGCGGTGCGGCGGCCGGCTTTGAGGTCGGCGCGGGCGGTGGAGCCGTAGACGAGCAGGACGGCTTCGGCGTGGCCGGCGGCGATGGCGTCGGCGGCGTGGGCGGCCATGACCTCCCAGGTGGAGCCGCCGACGGAGGTGGAGTCGACCCAGGTGGGGCACAGGCCCAGGTAATCGGCGACCTCGGCGGGGGCCAGGGTGCCGAGGCCGGCCGAGGCGAAGCCGTCGACGACCGAGCGGTCCAGGCCGGAGTCGGCGAGGGCGCGGCGGGCGGCCTGGGCGTGCAGGGCGTACGGGGTGGCGTCGTCGACGCGGCCGCAGTCGGAGAGGGCCACACCGAGGACGGCGACTTCGCGGCGGCGCGGGTGGCTGCCTTTGCGGCTGTTGCGGGTACCCTGAAGCGGCATGAATCTGACGGTACATCAGATGTGGAGTTCCGATGGATACCGCGTTCACCGAGGAGCAGCACGAAATCCGGCGCACCCTGCGGGAATTGCTGCACAAGCGCTGCGGCCCGGACGACGTCAAGGCCGCAGCCCGTGCGGAGGCCGGTTACGACGAGGGCCTGTGGCGGCAGCACCTCGCGGGCCAACTCGGGCTGCCGGGGCTGGCACTGGGCGCCGAGTACGGTGGCGCCGGCTTCGGGCCGACCGAACTCGCGCTGGCCTGCGAGGAGACCGGCCGCGTGCTGCTGCCGTCGCCGCTGCTCGGCACCGCGCTGCTCGTCGCGCCCCTCGTGGCCGAACTCGGTACGGAGGCCCAGCGGCGCGCCCTGCTCCCGCGGTTCGCCGACGGCACGCTGACCGCCGCCTTCGCCGCGCCCCTCGCCGGGCTCGGGCTCACCGGCGGGGCCGACGGCGACTGGGCGGGCGGCGGCCGGGCCGGCGGTATCCAGGCGCGGCTGGCGGAAGGCGGCTGGCGGCTCTACGGACAGGCCGACCAGGTGCTCGGCGGCCACAGCGCCGGGCTGCTGCTGGCGGCCGCGCACGTCGGCGGCTATGCGGGCAGCCGTACCCGGCTTTTCGTGGTCGAGGCCGGCGCCCCCGGGGTCGTACGCCGGCGGCTCACCGTCCTCGACGAGACCCGCCCGCAGGCCCGCGTCCAGCTCCGGGACGTCCCGGCCGAGCTGCTGGGCGAGCCCGATGCCGACCCCGGCCCGGCCCTCACCCGTACGGGCGTACGTGCCGCTGCCGCCCTCGCCGCGGAGGCGGTCGGCGCCGCGGACGCCGCGCTGGCCTCGACCGTGGAGTACGTCCGGGTACGCGAGCAGTTCGGGCGGCCCATCGGCTCCTTCCAGGCCGTCAAGCACCGGCTCGCGGACCTGTACGTACGGGTCCAGGCGGCGCGGTCGGCGGCGTACTACGCGGCCTGGGAGGCGGGTGCGGTGAGCGCACGCCTCGCGCTGGCGCAGGGGCTGGAGGCGCTGCGGGCCACAGCGGGCGAGGCGATCCAGCTGCACGGGGGCATCGGCTTCACGTGGGAGCACCACGCGCACCTGTACTTCAAGCGGGCGGTGGCCGACGACCTGCTGTTCGGGCCGGTCAGGGCGTTGCGCGGGCAGGCGGCGGGGCTGGCGGGGATCTTCGAGGGGGAGAGTGCGGCGTGAGTCGGAGTCGTCGACTGATCGAGCGCATGACGCCGCTGGTGCAGCGGGTTTCCGCTACGCGGGGCTTCGCGAAAGTCGCGCCACGGGTGGTGCCGGTGATGGACAAGGCCGTGCACCGGCTGAGCGGTGGGAGGGTGCTGCTGAGCGCGCAGATGCTGCCGGGGGTGGTGCTCACCGCCGTCGGCGCGAAGAGCGGGCTGCCGCGGCGGACGCCGCTGGCGTGCATGCCCGAGGAAGGCGGCACGTTTGTGCTGGTCGGGAGCAACTTCGGGCGACCTGATCACCCTGCCTGGACGGCGAATCTGCTCCGGAATCCGGAGGCGGAGGTGAGCTGGAAGGGGCGGGACGTTCCGGTGCGGGCGGTTCTGCTCGCAGGGGAGGACCGGGAGGCGGCGTGGGCGGCGCTGCTGCGGTTCTGGCCGCCGTACGGGGCGTATGCGGCGCGGGTGGAGCGGGAGATCCGGCTCTTCCGGCTGACACCGCGGTAGCTGCGCGTGCGGGGGCTGGGTTTCCCCACCCCGCCCCTTCCCGAAACCAGGGGGCGGGCCCCTGGACCCCCGGGTGCGGTTGTCCGGTGCGGGTGGATGGGTGGGTGGGTGGGTTGTGCGTTCTCCCACAACCGGGTGGCGGTCCGCGGAAATGGCGGCGCGGGCGCCCACTGCCGGCAACCTCCCCCGAGGACCGGTCGGTCGACGCCCGCGTCGGTGCAGGCAGGACTTGTGGCAAGGCGCCCCTGGTGGGCGTCAGCGCGTCGGCTTCTTGCCGGTGACGCCGAGGTGGACGAGCAGGGCGAGATTCGGCTTGAGCTCGGCCTGTTTGACACCCCAGCTCTGGAAGCCCTTTTGGTGTGCCGCGACGGCGGCGAGCATGGCGACGAGGGAGCCGGCGATGGCGGCGGGGCTGACGTCTTTGTCGACCCGGCCTTTCCCCTGGAGCTCCTTGATGGAATCCGTAAGGGAGTTGGTGATGGCGTTGAGGATCTTCATGCGGATCTTGTAGAACCGCTTGTCCCCTTCCGCCGCGCCGAGGTCGACGACGCGCAGAATCGCGTCGTGCTTGCGCCAGAAGGAAAGGAAACCGTCGACCAGTTCGTCGGCGGCCGCGGCGCCGGACTTTCCGACCCAGGACCGTCCGGCGACGAGGTCGGTGAGACCGGCGCCTTCCTTGGCCATTTCCTCGGCGAGTTCAAGGACGGCGCCCTCGACGTCGGGGAAGTATTGGTAGAACGTTGCGGGGGAGGTACCCGCCATCCGGGCTACGTCGATGACCTTGACGTCCCGGTACGGCGACGTGCTGAGCATTTCGCCGAGGCAGTCGAGCAGCTTCTGCCGCGTCGCCTGTCCACGACGTCCTGCCACACGTCCGTCGACGGTGCGAACTTGTCCTGTCATGCCGTCAGTTTACTGGCGGGTGATCAGCGCGCGATTCGGTGCCTGCAAATGGGGAAGGGCAAATGTTCGAATTTTCCCCGGGCGGCGTTGAAGATCCCCAGATAGCGTGTCAAGTCAGACACTCCGTCTGACGCGACCTATCGAGAGGAATCGAGGCCATGGCCGGTTACGCCGATGGGGTCCCCTGTTGGGTGGATGCCATGCTGTCCGACCTGGAGGCCGGCAAGCGGTTCTACGGGGAGTTGTTCGGCTGGACCTTCCAGGCCGGCGACAAGGAGTACGGCTACTACACCCAGGCGTTCGCGGCCGACGGCAAGAACGTGGCGGCGCTCTCGCCCAAGCCGGACGGACGGATGCCGACCGTCTGGAACCTCTACCTCGCCTCGGCGGACGCGCGGGCGACCGCCGCCAGGATCCGGGAGGCGGGCGGGCAGCTCGTCACGGAGCCGATGACCGTCGGGTCGTACGGGACGATGCTGATGGCCGCCGACCCGGGCGGGGCGGTGTTCGGTGTCTGGCAGGCCGGTACGCACGAGGGCTTCGAGAAGTCCGGCGAGCCGGGGTCGTACACCTGGGCGGAGATCCTCACGCGCGAGGTGGACCGGGTGGACACCTTCTACGAGACGGTGTTCGGCTACGGCAGCCGGCAGATCGGGGACGGCGAGAACTTCGACTACAAGGTCTTCGCGCCGGAGGGCGTTGAGGTCGCGCCGGCCAAGGTGGTGCTGGGGCGCTTTCGCATGGGCTCGGAGTTTCCCGCCGAGTTGCCTGCCCACTACGACGTCTATTTCGCGGTGGAGGACGCCGACCGGGCGGCCGAAACGATCCGCCGGCTCGGCGGGCGGGTCAACCGGGGGCCCGACGACTCGCCCTTCGGGCGCTTCGCGGTTGTCGCGGATGACCAGGGTGCGAACTTCTCGATCATCGACCAGTCGACGACCGTGGGCCAGGTCCCGGCGTAGGTCGAGTAGGCCGCGTAACGCGGATTGAACCCTGATCGGACGGCAGCCGTACCCATGGGTAACGGCAATGCGTCTCAAGAATCGCCGTGTCGACACCGCCCCGGGTTCGCAACTGGCACGCATCCCAGGAAGAATCAGGTTCCGGACCCCGGGACGGGGGGAACCCACGGGGAGGTGGCAGGGCAGTGGTGCAGCAGCTGACGCAGCACGACCCGAGACGGATCGGCCCTTTCGAGGTGCTGGGCCGGCTCGGCGCCGGCGGCATGGGGCTGGTCTATCTCGCCCGCTCGGCATCGGGCCGGCGGGTGGCGATCAAGACAGTGCGCGCCGAGCTCGCCGAGGACCAGCTGTTCCGCGTCCGGTTCGCCCGTGAGGTCGAGGCCGCGCGGGCGGTGAGCGGCTTCTATACGGCTGCCGTGGTGGACGCCGACCCGCGGGCCGCCGTGCCGTGGCTGGCCACGGCCTTCGTGCCCGCGCCCTCGCTCGAGGAGATCGTCAACGAGTCCGGACCGCTGCCCGCCCAGGCCGTACGGTGGCTGGCGGCCGGCGTCGCGGAGGCGCTGCAGTCCATCCATGGCGCCGGGCTGGTGCACCGGGACCTGAAGCCGTCGAACGTGCTGGTCGTCGAGGACGGGCCGCGCGTGATCGACTTCGGCATCGCGAGCGGGGTGTCCAACACCCGGCTGACCATGACCAACGTCGCGGTGGGCACTCCCGCGTACATGTCGCCGGAGCAGGCGAAGGACTCGCGGAGCGTGACCGGCGCGAGCGATGTCTTCTCGCTCGGGTCGACTCTGGTCTTCGCGGCGACGGGCCACGCGCCCTTCCACGGGGCGAATCCCGTCGAGACGGTCTTCATGCTGCTCAGGGAAGGGCCTGATCTCAAGGGGCTGCCGAGCGAGCTTCGCCCGTTGATCGAATCCTGTATGCGGATGGGGGCCGACCAGCGGCCCAGCCCGGCTGACCTGCAGGCGCAGCTCGCGCCGCATCTCTTCTCGTCGGCGGGCGGTGACGACACGGGGACGGCGTCGGCGTGGCTGCCGGCGGATGCGGTGGCGTTGATAGAGCAGCGGCGCAGTGGTGGACGGCCTGGGGTGCCGCCGATGCCTGCGAAGCCGCCGGTGGCTCCGCCGATGCCGCAGGAGGCTCCGCAGGGGGCTCCGGGTGGCGCCGGTGGGCCCGGTGGCGCGGGCGGGCGGCACGCGGCGGCTGCGGCGGGACCCGGGGGCGGGCCGGAGGCGGGGCCGGTGCAGTTCGCCGGGTCGGCGCCGATAGGGCCTGGGCTGCGGGTCGCCGACCGTAAGGAGCAGCAGGCGGAGGCTCCCGTTCCGGGGTGGGTCGGCCGTGGTGGCGGTGGCGGCGGGCAGGCGAACGGTCCCGCGCAGGGGCCCGCGCCCTCGCCGGTGCCCGTACAGGGGCCACCGGCCGGGGAGTGGCGGCCGTGGCGGTTCCGTATGTCCAACGACGTCTGGGGCACGCCTGTCGTCTCGGGCGGGCGGCTCTACGTGACGTCCTTCGAGGTGCACGCTCTCGACGTGGCCACCGGCCGGCGGCAGTTCAAGACGCGTGACGTGGCGTGGACCATGGCCGTCGACGGGGGCCGGATCCACGGGTCGGACGGGCCGAGCCTGTACGCGCTGGACGCGGCGGACGGCGCGGAGCGCTGGCGTACGGGCGTGGAGGGCTGGATCTACTCGCTGCGGGCCGAGGGCGGCGTCGTCGTCACCGGGACCAGAGGCGGCGGCGTACAGGCCTGGGACGCGGGAGGCGGGCGGCTGAAGTGGGAGCGGGGCGGCGCGCAGACGGAGTTCGAGACGCCGGAGTCCGGGCCGTGCGTGGTGGGCGGGATCGTCTACTTCCACGGCGGCGGCCGGCTGCGCGCGCTGGACGCGGAATCGGGCACCGAGATGTGGGCCTACCCGGTCCGCGGTCCTGGCGCGCCCGGCAGCATGCCGACGCGGCCGGTGGTCGTCGACGGGGCCGTGTACGTCACGGCGGGGGCGCGTGTGCTCGCGCTGGACGCTCGTACGGGTGGTGAGCGGTGGCGCTTCGACGCGCCGGCCGTGATGTTCGGCCCGCCGACGTATGTGCCGGGGGCCGGGGTGACCGGGGGCGGTGTCTACGTGGCCGACTACCTCGGCACGGTGTACGCCCTGGACCCGGTGGACGGGCGGGACCGGTGGCGGGTCGCCACGGAGCAACGGCAGTCGGTCGAGCCGGTGCTCGCTGTCGGCGGGGCCGTGATGCTGGGCGCGGGGAACGCGCTCTACACGCTGGACGCGGTGTCCGGCACGCCGAAGTGGCGGTTCGCCGCGCAGGCCGAGATCGTCGGTTCGCCGGTGGCGGCGGACGGGCGGGTGCACTTCGGATCGAAGGATCACTGTTTGTACACGGTCGACGCGGGGGGTGGGCAACTGCGCTGGAAGCTCGAGACGGGCGGCGAGATCACCGGGTCCCCCGTGGTGAGCGGCGGCGTTGTCTACGCCAGCAGCAAGGACCGGTGCGTCTACGCCCTCGACGCGGTCAAGGGGACCGGGGCGGCCGCCCGCCGGGTCTGAGCGCCCGTTGGCGGCTGCCGGCCCGCTGTACTACTGCTCCGGGGGCCGCCACATCGTCTGGGTGTCCCCGTACGGGTCGTACGAGCCCGGCAGCGGGTGGTCGTGGCCGTGGGTGGCGTCGGGGACGCGGTGGGGGCGCCGGCCGCGCATGACGACGGCGGCCAGGAGGAGGAGCGCGGCACCGATGAGGACGTAGGCGAGGCCGGGGCCGACGGAGTTGGTGTTGAGGCCGGCGGGGAGGCGGGAGCGCTGGACCATCCACAGGACGGCGGTGGCGAGGACCAGGAGGCCGGAGATCGCCATCACGGTGCGTGAGCCGAAGAGGATCGCCGCGAGGGTGAGAAGCGCGGCGAGGGCCAGGGGCAGGAAGACGGAGCCGAGCAGCACGGCGTGGGCGGGTGTGAGGCCGGAGAAGAGGTTCTCGACGCGGAAGTCGGAGCCGTGACGGCCGTCGTACCAGGCTCGGAAGGGGCTCAGGACGGCGGCCGTCGCTCCGGCGAGAGCGATGATGGACCCGACGACGTTGCGGAGCATCACCGGAGTACCTCGCTCTCTTCCGCCCCGGGCCAGACGCTACGCCCGGAGGCGGCAGGGCGCCACATGAGCGCGCTGCTAGGGTGATCGACGTTTTGTCAGGTATCCACGGGGGTTCATTTCATGCAGCGCCGTCTCGGCAGGCTGCGGCTTGTCGCCGTACTCGCCGTCGTAGTCGTCTCGTTGACCGGGTTCCAGTCCCGCAGCCGCATCCACAGTCACCACACCAGTAGTGGGGGAGGCGGCTGCAGCAGCAGTCACAGCACCTCGCATTCGTACAGTTCTGCCGGCAGTGGCAGTTCGACGTCGAGCACTGCCGGCTCGACGGACGCCACCTCCCAGATCACCGTCGTCGGTTGCACGGATCCCGACACGGGCAAGCCGGCGCCCCAGCTGAGGATCGACAACAGCGGTGGGTCCGGCGGCTATTACTTCAGCGCGGTGGTCCGGATGAGTGGGGAGGGCGGCAGCGCGGTCGGGACGGCGACGTTGAAGGACACGCTGGTCGGGGCGGGGGAGATCAAGACCGTCGGGGCCGTCGTGACGGACAGCGCGGGCGGGGTCGAGGCGCCCACCACGTCGAGCGGTTGTTCCATCAGCAGCGCCACGAAGGAAGCGGCCTGAGTTTCAGCGCACCCGGAAGTGCCGTGACCGGCCGGTGAACAGCTCCGTCTGGCGGTCGGGCGGCAGGTTGCCGAGGGCGATGAGGTGCGGGGCATGGGCGAGGGCCTGTGCCCGCGCCGCCTCCCGGGCGGACCAGACGGCGCGGACGGTGCCCTGGACGGCCTCGGTGGGGTGGGAGGCGATGACGGCGGCGGCCCGCAAGGCGGCGTCGAGCAGGGCGTGGCCGGGGACGACCTCGCTGACCAGCCCGGTCTCGTACGCGCGGTGGGCGGAGATCCGCTCGGCGGTGCCCATCAGGGACATGCGCATGACCTCGCCGTACGGCATGCGCTGGGCCATGGAGATGGCCTCGTACGCGCTGACCATGCCGTAGGTGGTGTGCGGGTCGAAGAAGGTGGCGTGCTCGGCGGCGATGACAAACTCGCTCTCGCCGAGGAGGTAGAAGGCGCCGCCGCAGGCCATGCCGTTGACTGCGGCGATGACCGGCTTCCAGAGGTCGTTGGCCTTGGGGCCGACGGCCAGCAGGGGGTCGTCCATCGAATAGGGGGAGGGCGGTTGGGGGACCTCGGTGGTGCGGTCGATGCCGGTGCAGAAGGCCTGGTCGCCGGCGCCGGTGAGGACGATGGCGTTGATGTCGTCGCGGAATCTGAAATCGCGCCAGAGAGCGGTCAGTTCGGCGGCGGTGGCCGGGTCGATCGCGTTGTGGCGGGCGGGGCGGTCGAGGGTGACGACGGCGATGCCGTCCTTGGATTCACAGCGCAAGCCAGCGGGGGATGCCGTCATGGAACACCGCCTTCACGGGCGTGTTGATGCGGATGCGGGCCGGGTCGAGGGAGTTCAGGGGCGCGTCCGGGGCCGTGACGAGGTTGCCGACGAGGCGGATGCGCGGGTCCTCGGCGAGTTCGACCAGGATGACGTTGTACGGGGCCTGGGCGGCGTAGTCCGGGAGCAGAGGCGGGTGGGGGACGACGTACGACCAGATGCGGCCGCGGCCGCTCATGAGCCGCCAGTCGGTGGCGAAGGAGTGGCAGTGCGGGCAGCAGGGGCGGGGCGGGAAGCGGAGCCGGCCGCAGCCGGCGCAGGCCTGGACGCGGAGTTCACCGGCGCGGGCGTAGTCCCAGAAGGGGGCGCCGTCGTCGTCGGTCACGGGTGTCAGCATGGGGTCAGCTCCGGAGGAGGAGGGCGGAGGTGGGGACGCCTTCGCCCGCGGTGACCAGGCAGGCGGCGGCGTCGGGGACCTGGGCGGTGGAGGTGCCGCGCAGTTGCCTGACCCCCTCGGTGATGAGGTTGAAGCCGTGGACGTACGCCTCGCTGAGGCCGCCGCCGCCGGTGTTGAGGGGGAGCAGGCCGCCGATTTCGAGGGCGCCGCCCTCGGTGAAGGCGGCGCCCTCGCCTCGTCCGCAGAAGCCGTAGCCCTCGAGGGAGAGCGGGATGAGGGGGGTGAAGGCGTCGTAGATCTGGGCGACGTCGATGTCCTCGGGGGTGAGGTCGGCGTGCTTCCAGAGGTGCCGGGCGGCGGTCCAGGCGGGGCCGGTGAGCGGGTCGTCGGTCCAGTAGTTGACCATGCCGTGGTGCTGGGCGGGCAGGCCCTGGGCGGCGGAGTGGACGTAGACGGGGCGGCGGCGGCAGTCGCGGGCGCGTTCGGCGGACACGACGACGCAGGCCAACGCGCCGTCGGTTTCGAGGCAGTTGTCGTAGAGGCAGAGCGGCTCGCTGATCCAGCGGGCGGTCATGTACATCTCGCGGGTGAGCGGGCGGTCGTACATCATCGCGGCGGGGTTCTGGTTGGCGCGGTTGCGGCACGCGAGGGCGACGTTGAAGAGGTGGTCGCGGGTCGCTCCGTACTCGTGCATGTAGCGGCGGGCCAGCATGCCGATCTCGTCGGCGGGGCGGAGCAGGCCGAAGGGTCGCGTCCACTGGGCGGGGGTGGGGAGTTGGGCGGTGGTGTTGGTCCAGGGGCGGGGGCCGCTGCCGCGTTTGCGGGAGCGCCAGGCGACGCCGACGGTGGCCTGGCCGGTGGCGATGGCGGCGGCGAGGTGGGCGACGGTGGCGCAGGAGCCGCCACCTCCGTAACCGACCTTGGAGAAGAAGGTCACGTCGCCGGCGCCGATGGCCTTGGCGACCTCGACCTCGTCGGTCTCCTCCATCGTGTACGAGGCGAAGGCGTCCACCTCGGAGGGATCGATGCCCGCGTCGTCGAGGGCGGCGAGGATCGCCCGGCAGGCGAGCGTCCGCTCGGACTCGGGGAGGTGCTTGGCGAAGGGGGTCTGGCCTATGCCGGCGATCGCGGTCGCGTCCTTCAGGTCCTTCGAGGCTGACATGCCGTCAGGTTATCGCTAATCTGACGGGTAGTCAGCAATGCCTGGTGCGGGAGGTATCGTGCGCGGTGACCTGGAGTGGGGCAGCATCCCACGACTCGTACGGGACGCGGCCGAGCGCTACGGCGACCGCGAGGCGGTGGTCGACGGCAGATCGCGGGTCTCGTACGCCGAGCTGGGCGAGCGTGTCGAACGGGCCGCCGCCGCATCGATCGCGGCGGGCGTCGAGCCGGGCGACCGCGTCGCGATCTGGGCGCCCAACACGCTGGACTGGATCACCGCCGCCCTCGGCGCCGTCACGGCGGGCGGCGTCCTGGTGCCGCTCAACACCCGCTTCAAGGGCGCCGAGGCCGCGTACGTCCTGCGGCAGACCCGCACCCGGCTGCTGTTCGTGACGGGCACCTTCCTGGGGACGTCGTACGTCGCCTCGCTGCGCCGCGCCCAGGCCGGGCGCGAGCCGGCGGACCTGGAGCAGGTGGTGGTGCTGTCCGACGCCGCCCCGGAGGGGTACCGGACCTGGAAGGACTTCCTGGCGGCGGGCGACGCGGTGTCCCCGGATGCGGTACGGGAGCGGGTCGAGGCCGTACGCCCCACCGACCCCTCCGACATCACCTTCACGTCCGGCACCACGGGCCACCCCAAGGGCGCGGTGATCACGCACGCCCAGACGCTGCGGGTCTACGGCGTCTGGAGCGAGCTGGCGGGGTTGGAGGAAGGCGACCGCTATCTGATCGTCAACCCCTTCTTCCACACCTTCGGTTACAAGGCCGGCATCATCGCCTGTCTCATGCGCGGCGCCACGATGGTCCCCCAGCCCGTCTTCGACGTCGACACCGCCCTGGCGAACATCGCCGCCGAACGCATCTCCGTCCTGCCCGGCCCGCCGACCCTCCACCAGTCCATCCTCGACCACCCGGCGCGCGGCTCCCACGACCTGTCGGCCCTGCGGCTCGTGGTCACCGGCGCCGCCGTCATACCGCTCCAGCTCGTCGAGCGGCTGCGCACCGAGCTCAAGATCGCCACCGTCCTGACCGCCTACGGCCTGACCGAGGCCAGCGGGACGGTGACCATGTGCCGCCGCGGCGACCCCGCCGAGGTCATCGCCGCCACGTCGGGGCGCGCCATCCCCGACACCGAGGTACGCGTGCTCTCCGACGGGCCGGGCCTTCCCGGCGAAGTCCTGGTACGCGGCTACAACGTCATGTCCGGCTACTGGGAGGACCCGGCGGAGACTTCCACGGTCGTCGACGCGGATGGCTGGCTCCACACCGGCGACGTCGGTGTCCTCGACCCCGACGGCAACCTCCGTATCACCGACCGCATCAAGGACATGTACATCGTCGGCGGCTTCAACGCCTACCCCGCCGAGATCGAGCAGTCCCTCGCCCGGCACCCGGACGTGCTGGACACCGCCGTCGTCGGCATCCCCGACGGCCGGCTCGGCGAGGTCGGCAAGGCGTATGTGGTACGGCGGCCGGGCACAGCCCTGACGGCGGACGACCTCATCGCCTGGTCGCGGCGGGAGATGGCCAACTACAAAGTGCCCAGGGAAGTGGAGTTCCTGACCGAGCTGCCGCGCAACGCCAGCGGCAAGGTCCTGAAGGGCGAGCTGCGGTCGCGCGGGTGAAAACCAGAAGCGGCCCGCGCCGCAGGCGATTCAGAATCGGGGGATGACCACCGAGCCCTGGAAGATCGACGAACTCGCCCACGCCGGCCCCGAACACCTCGACGCCGCCTTCGTCGCCGGCTACGACCGCAAGCAGGGTCACCCCGACCCCACCGAGGACATCGCCGTCCTCGCCGCCCACGGCCTCGGCCTCACCTCCACCGTCATCGACCTCGCCGCCGGCACCGGCCAGTTCACCCTGGCCGCCGCCCGCCGCTTCGGGCACGTCACGGCCGTCGACGTCTCCCCCGCCATGCAGGACGCCCTCCGCAAACGCACCGCCGACGCAGGTTTCGCGAACGTCGGCTTCGCCCTCGCCGGCTTCCTCTCCTACGACCACCCCGGCCCACCCGCCGACGCCGTCCACACCCGCAACGCCCTCCACCAACTCCCCGACTTCTGGAAAGCCCTCGCCCTCCAGCGCATCGCCGACTCCCTGCGACCCGGCGGCATCCTCCGCCTCCGCGACCTCATCTTCGACTTCCAGCCCTCCGCAGCCGACGCCGTCCTCGAGCGCTGGATGTCCGGCGCCGCCACCGACCCCGCCGCCGGCTACACCCGCGACGACTTCGCCGACCACCTCCGCACGGAATTCAGCACCTTCCGCTGGCTCCTGGAGCCCATGCTCGCCGCCGCCGGCTTCGACATCCTCGACGCGGAGTTCGTGGGGTCGGTGTACGGGGCCTATACGTGCGTCAAGCGCTGACGCGCGGCGCCGCTACTCCGTCAGGTCGTCCGGCAGCAACCGGAACGCGCCGTGAGAGGTGAGCGGCTGGACCGCGCGAAAGTGCCTGCGGTCGATGGTGAACAGGGCGTCGGTCCTGAAGTCACGAGCGAGTACGACGTTCATGGCGTCGGTCAGGCCGATGGCCAGGTCCAGGTAGCTCTGCATCACCGCACGAGCCGCGTGGAGATGCGTCCCCACTTCGGGTACCTCGAATCGGCCGATGGCGACTTTGTCGGCGATGTGGCCCAGCACGCTTACGGCGGCTTTGGACCCGAGGTAGCTGGTGACGAGGTAGTCGAGTTCCGCGAGCACCATGGGGGGTACCACGAGATGGCCGATCGTCGCGAGTGCCTTCCGGCACGCTTCATGATCGCCTTCGTCGCCCTTGTAGTACGCGAGCAGGGCTCCAGTGTCCGCAATAGCGACCGCCGTGCCGCTCACCGGCCGAATCCTGCAGCGAGGTAGTCGTCCACGTGAGTGGAGAGGTCTGTGGGGCCACCCGTGAAGACGGGTGCCTCCTCGTCCTCGCCCATGGGATCCGTACGGAAGGCGTGCACCGGCTCGTCCGCCTGCCCATAGGGGCGCATCACCACTATCGGCTGCCCGTTCTTAGTGACGATGACGGACTCGCCCTGCTCGACCCGGGCGAGGATCTTGGCCGTTTGCTGGTTGAGCTCGCGCGCACTCGTCTCCATGCCCGAGAGTGTACTACAGATGTCCTACATGTGTGCGCTGTGCCGTACGCAGCGCGTGCATGTGAAAGGACCGGCCGCGGCGCCCCCTCCGCGCCACGGTCGGTCCTCATCCCCCGGTTCCCCCCGGTTTCCCCCGTGTTGTGCTGTTCCCCTTGGTGGTGCTGGGCCTCAGGGAGTGTTGTAGTTGTCCGGCTTGACGGTGGTGCCGTCGCCCTTGACCGTCGGCTCTTCAGTGGTCTCGTCCGTGGAGGTGGCGACCTCCTCGGGCTCGGTGACCTCGGCGGTCTCCGGAGCGGTGCTTTCGCTCATGCTCTTCTCCCCTGGATGCTGAATAAGTGGTGCCGATGCGAGGCCCGCCTGGCAACGACCCCCGTGCGCTACCAGGCGGGCAGCTCTCGCAGTGATGGAATCGTGGCAGCAGTCGATAATCAACTGATAAACGAACGCTCGCACAGCACCCGACATGGGGCTTACACGGCGACTGCCGGAGCCGAGGGATCGCTGAGGAACCGCCGGACCTCGTCTGCTTCGGGCGAGCCGAGAGCGGTGAACGTGGCGAGAGCCTCGTGCCAACAGGCGCGGGCGCGGTCGGTGTGTCCGATGCGGGCGAGGGCCTTGCCGAGCGCCGTGAGGGCGTTCGCCCAGCGATACTCGCCGCTGACCTCGCGCAGAAGGGTGAGCGACTGCTCGGCGAAGGACGCCGCCTGGCGGTTACGGCCTGCGGCGAGTTGGACCTCGGCCATACGGAAGAGCGTCATGCCCTCCCAGAACTGCTGACGCGCATCGCGGAACACGGACAGCGCGTCTGTGAGGCGGGCCAGGGCTTCGTCCAGGCGCTCGGCGGCGGTGAGGGCGATAGCCAGGGCGTACAGACCGTTGCCGAATCGGAATCCGGCACCCAGTTCGCGGTAGATGACCATGGCCTGTTCGGCCGAGTCGATGGCGGCCGGAACGTCTCCGAGGGCGATCTGCGCACGCGACAGATTGCTGAGAGCCGTGGCTTCGCCGTATCGGTTGCTGTCGGCACGGAAGGCGTCGAGAGCTGTGGTGTGATAGGCCGCGCACTCCTCGAAGCGCCGCTCGGGCAACGCGATCGTGCCTCGCAGGTTCGGGGCGTAGCTGCTGGTCAGTGGGTCGTTGGCGGCGAGGCCGAGGAGCAGGGCCCGCTGGGCTTCGCGGTCGGCGTCGGCGAAGCGCCCGGCCAGGCCGTTCAGATGGCCGAGGGTGACGCGTCCCCGGCCCTCGACGAGCGCTTCGCCGCAGTCGGCGGCGGTGGTCACCAGGGCTCGGGTGGCCTGTTCGTACTGGCGGGCGTACACACCGGATTCCGTGAGGTCATGGCTCACGTGCAGCAGATCGACGGCTCGTCGCATCGGACCGTCGCACCCGCCCGCGGCGGCCTGTTGAACGGCAGCCAGCAGGCCGGGGGCCTCGGTGAAAAGCCAGTCCAGGGCTTCACCGCGGCTGGTGAAGGCGAGCCCCTGGCGTGAGGTCACCACGAGGTGGTCGAGGAGCCGGTCGCCCGGGTTTTCCAGCTCGTACGCGCGGGCGGCAGAGGCCAGGTAGAAGTCGAGCAGCCGCAGGAGTGCGGTGCAGCGGGACTCGTCGGATTCGTGGCGGTCGGCGCAGTCGCGGGCGTACAGCCGCAGAAGGTCGTGGAAGCGGTAGCGGGCGGGGGCGGCGGATTCGATGAGGCTGATGTCGACCAGGGCTTCGAGCAGCGCTTCGGCGTCGTAGGGGTCCATGTCGAGGACGGCGGCGGCGGCGTCGAGGGAGATGTCGGGGCCGTCGGGGAGGGAGAGGAGGCGGAAGGCGCGGGCCTGGGCGGGGGTGAGGTGGCCGTAGCCGAGCTCGAAGGTGGCCTTGACGGCGAGGTCGCCGGCTTTGAGCTCGTCGAGGCGGCGGCGTTCGTCGCTGAGCTTGCGGGCGAGGAAGGAGACGGTCCAGGTGCGGCGGGTGGCGAGGCGGGAGGCGGCGATGCGGATGGCCAGCGGCAGGAAGCCGCAGGCGGCGACGACGTCGAGGGCGGCCTGGCGTTCGCTGGCGACGCGTTCGTGGCCGACGATGCGGGTGAAGAGCTGGAGGGCTTCCTCGGGGCTCATGACGTCGAGGTCGACGAGATGGGCGCCGGCCAGGTCGACCATGCGGACGCGGCTGGTGATGAGGGCGGCGCAGCCGGGGGTGCCGGGGAGGAGGGGGCGGACCTGGGCGGCGTCGTGGGCGTTGTCGAGGAGGGCGAGGACGCGGCGGCCGGCCAGGGTGGAGCGGTAGAGGGCGGAGCGGTCGGCCAGGGAGTCGGGTATCGCGGAGTCCTGGATGCCCAGCGCCCGCAGGAAGGAGGCCAGGACGGCCTCCGGTTCGGCCGGCCGGGCGTCGGTGCCCTGGAGGTCGACGTACAACTGGCCGTCGGGGAAGGCCTCGTAGGCGGCGTGCGCGACATGCACGGCCAGCGTGGTCTTGCCGACGCCGCCGATGCCCGCGACCGCGGATACCGACATGACGCCGCCGTGCGCCAGGCTCTCGCCGAGTTCGCGTACGAAGGCGGCGCGGCCGGTGAAGTCGGAGACCGTGGCCGGGAGTTGGGCGGGACGGACCGGCTCCTGGGCGGACTCGGCCTGGGGGGCCGGGGGTTGGAGCAGGGCCGGGTCGACCTCGAGGATCCGCTGGTGGAGGTCGGTGAGCTCGGCGCCGGGGTCGACACCGAGTTCGTCGGCGAGGAGGCGGCGGGTGTCCGCGTAGACGCCGAGGGCCTCGGCCTGGCGGCCGCTGCGGTACAGGGCGAGCATCAGCAGGGCGCGCAGCCGCTCGCGCAGGGGGTGTTCGGCGGACAGGGCGGTCAGTTCGGAGACGGCTTCGGCGTGGCAGCCGACCTGGAGGTCGAGGTCGAGGCGGGTCTCGGCGAGCTGGAGGCGCCATTCGGACAGGCGGTTGCGCTGGGCGTCGGCGTACGGGCCGGGGAGGCCGGCCAGCGGTTCGCCGTCCCACAGGGCGAGGGCGCGGGCGAGGTCGTCGCGGGCCTTGCCGAGGTCGGAGGCGCCGCGGGCCTTCTCGGCGTCGGCGACGTACATCTCGGCGCGGGTGAGGTCGAGGGCGGCGGGCTCGGTGTGCAGGGCGTAGCCGCCGTCGACGGTGGTGAGGGCGTCGGTGCCGAGGGCCTTGCGGAGCCGGAAGGCGTAGCCGCGCAGGGCGGCGAGGGCGGTGGCGGGCGGTTCCTCGCCCCAGAGGGCGTCGAGGAGTTCGGCGGCGGTGGCGGCGCGGCCGCCGCGCAGGAGGAGGGCGGCCAGCAGGGCGCGTTGCTGCGGCGGCATGCTGGTGATCGGCTTGTCGCCCCGCCAGGCCCGTACCGGGCCGAGGACCGTGAAGCGCAGCTCCGCGCTCGGCACCGCCTGCGGGTCGGGTCCTGTGTCGCCGCTCCCCATTCCTGCCCCCTGTGCCGGCGCGCCGTTTCCGGTCGCGACGGGCGCGTTTATCGATCGTTCATCGCGAGCCGCAACAGTGGTCGCCGTGCCAGTTTGCCGTGTCAACCGGTTTCGGTCACCTATGGGGTGGCCGGTCGGGGGGCGCTGTACGAAGAGTTACCAGGAATTTGAGGTTCCATCTGTGTCGCCGCGGGGGCTGTGCTGTGTGTGTCGGGCCAATTCGATTCGTGTGCGTGTGCCGGGGGGAGTGACGGGCTGCCCATGTGCTCACGATGTATGCCGGAGGCCGTGAACGGCCCGAACGGCCCCGATGGACCGGAGGGCCCCAACGGCCCCGACGGCCCTGACGCGGGCGCCCGCAGTGTGCCGGTCAGCGTCCGCCGGCTGCCGGGGCCCCTGCTGCGGCGCCGGGCGGCGAACCGGCCCGACGCCACGCCCTACCTCGGCTGCAGCTTCGCCGACCTCGACCGGCGGGCCCGGGCGGTCGCGGCCCGGCTGGGTGTCGTGGTACCGCCCGGCAGCCGCATCCTGCTGGCCTACCCGCAGGGCGTGGACCTCGCCGGTGCCTTCTTCGGCTGCCTGTACGCGGGCATGTCGGCGGTGCCGCTGGTGGCGGCCGGCGCGGGTGGCCCCGATCGCCCCGGCGCTCTCGCGCAGGCCGTCGAACGGTGCCGCCCGGCGGCGGTGCTCACCGGGGGCGACGCGTGGACCTCGCTGGCGGTGGACCGTTCCCGTACTCAGGTCATCGAGGCCGACGGCACCCGCGTCGGCGGCGAGCGGGCGGACCGGCTGGCCGCGTCCTGGCAGCCGGTCGGCGTCCTGCGCTCCGCCGTCGCGTACGAGCGTTACGTGGCCGGGGGGGCCGACAGGCTCGGCGGCGGCCGGCTGGAGCCACCGCTGCGCCACTGCGACCTGGGCGAGTTGCTGGGGGAGTTGGCGCGCGCGGCACAGCTGGGGACGCCGGAGGAGAGCGTGGGGTGGATCGCCTCGGTCCACGGCCTGGAGGAGGCGGTGTGGCGGATCCTGCTGCCGGTCGTCTCGTAGGCGGCGGCTTCGTGCCCACTTACTGACGCACCGTCAGATTCGCGCTACCGTGGTGCGCATGGAGACCTTCCCTAGGATCATTTCGGTGGACGACCACACGGTCGAGCCTCCCGACGTCTGGCGGGACAGGCTCCCGTCGGCCTACCACGACACCGCCCCCCGCATCGTCCGCGCCCCCCTGAAGTCGATCAGCTTCGTCGGCGGCCGCTTCTCCCCGCGCATGGGCGAGCCCGGCGACGACGGCCCGCTCGCCGACTGGTGGCTGTACGAAGGGCTGCGCCGGCCGCTGACCCGGCTGGACACGGCCGTGGGCTACAGCAGGGACGAAGTGCGGCTGGAGGCCATCACGTACGAGCAGATGCGGCCCGGCTCGTACAGCGTCCCCGAGCGGCTGGTGGACATGGACGTGAACCACGTCCAGTCCGCGCTGTGCTTCCCCACCTTCCCGCGCTTCTGCGGCCAGACCTTCACCGAGGCCAAGGACCACGACCTCGGGCTGCTGTGCGTGCGCGCCTACAACGACTGGATGGTGGAGGAGTGGTGCGGCCCCGACGCCCAGGGCCGGCTCATACCCCTCACCCTCATCCCCCTCTGGGACGCCGAACTCGCGGCGGCGGAGGTGCGCCGCAACGCCGCGCGGGGCGTGCGGGCGGTCTGCTTCTCGGAGATCCCGCCGGCGCTCGGCCTGCCGTCCATTCACACCGACGAGTGGGATCCCTTCCTGCGGGCCTGCGAGGAGACCGGCACCGTCATCGCCATGCACATCGGCTCGTCGTCCCGCATGCCGTCGACGTCCGCCGACGCCCCTGCCGCGGTCGGCTCGACGATCACCTTCGCCAACTGCTGCTTCTCGATGGTGGACTGGCTCATGTCCGGCAAGTTCGACCGCTTCCCCGGGCTCAAGATCATGTACGCGGAAGGCCAGATCGGCTGGATCCCCTACATCCTCGAACGTGCCGACGTGGTCTGGGAGGAGAACCGCGGCTGGGGCGGCGTCGCCGACAAGGTCCTGCGGCCCCCGAGCGAGCTCTTCGCCGAGCACGTCTACGGCTGCTTCTTCGACGACGCGGTGGGGCTGAGGAATCTTGACGCGATCGGCGTCGGCAATGTGCTGTACGAGACGGACTACCCGCACTCCGACTCGACCTGGCCGAAGTCCCGTGAGGTGGGTGAGGCCCAGATGGGGCACCTCGCGCCGGACGTCGTCGACCGCATCGTCCGTACGAACGCCATCGAGCTGCTCGGGCTGACCAAGGACGGCCTCTGGGCGGACGCGGTCGTCTGAACGGGTTTTCGTGGGTGCGTCGCTCCGGGTCCGGGGCCTCCGGGGCTGGGAGTCCTGGACCGACATATTTACGTGCGTGACGGGTCGTTCGCTGCCTGGACCGGCATGGCGCACACAAATATGCGGAGCGTCCAGGACCCCCACCCCTACGACCCCGGGCCCTCCCGCCGTCGCAGTGCGCTGCGCCGGGCTGCGGGCAAGGCCGACCGCCCGAGGCGAGCGAAGCGTGACACCCTGCGGTCGGACTGATGTGGAGGCGACCCGCGGAGGGCAGCCGATGAGCCGGATCACCGAGCTGCGGGCGGCGCACGAGGTGCCCGGGTGGGACGGACGGTTCGGCGCGCAGCGCGGAGGTGGACAGCGCGGCGCTGCTCCAATCCCTTCGAGTTGGCGACGGTCGAGGGATCACTGGCCACGTTCACCAACAACCTGGGCAACTCGGTCACGATCGATCTCGCCGACCCCGACTTCGCCCGACCCCTTGTCTGACGGTCCGTCAGGTACGACCATGACGGCATGACCCGGACCCCGATCGCCTACGGCATGCAGCTGCCGGTGCAGTCCCTCAGCACGATCTACGCCGAGCCGTGGGAGGCGGGCGCCGGTCCGGACGACCTGGTCGAGGTCGCGCGGGCGGCGGACCGGCTGGGCTTCGCGTATGTCGGGTGCTGCGACCACGTCGCGATCCCGCCACGCCTCGCGGGGGCGATGAGCGTGACGTGGTACGACCCGGTGGCGACGCTCGCCTTCCTCGCGGGCGTGACGACCAGGGTGCGGTTGCTGAGCCATGTCGCGGTGATCGGGCTGCGGCATCCGCTGCTCACCGCCAAGCAGTACGCGACGCTGGACCACCTCTCCGCCGGGCGGCTGGTCCTGGGCGTGGGGGCGGGGCACGTACGGGAGGAGTTCGAGGCGCTGGGCGTGGACTTCGAGCGGCGCGGGGCGGTGCTGGACGAGGCGATCGACGCCGTACGGGCGCAGTTCGCGGCGGGGGAGCAGCAGCCGGGGGCGGTGCAGCGGCCGGTGCCGGTGTGGGTGGGCGGTTCGTCGCCGGCGGCCGTACGGCGGGCCGCGCTGAAGGGCGACGGGTGGTTGCCGCAGGGGGATCCCCGGGACCGACTGCCCGGCAAGATCGGCCGGATCAGGGAACTGCGAGAGCGGGCGGGCATCGAGGCGCCCTTCACGGTCGGGGCGATCGCCGAGCCGATGTACGTCGGGGAGCCGGACTGGGCCGTGGGGCGGCGGACGCTGACCGGCAAGCCGGAGGCGCTCGCGGAGTCGCTGCGGGCGTACCGGGCGATGGGCGTGGACCAGCTCCAGGTGCGGTTCCGCAGCCGGAGCACGGCGGAACTGGTCGACCAGATGGAGGCGTTCGCCGACGGCGTGGCGCCGCACCTCAACGAATGAACGAAGAGGGGACCGGCATGGGTGGCAGGCTGGACGGCCGGGTCGTACTGATCAGCGGTGCGGCCCGCGGCCAGGGCGAGCAGGAGGCACGGCTGTTCGCGGCCGAGGGTGCGAAGGTCGTCCTCGGGGACGTGCTGGACGAGCAGGGCGAGGCGGTGGCCGCCGACATCGGCGCGGACCGGGCGCGGTACGTCCACCTCGACGTGAGCCGCGAGGAGGACTGGGCGGCCGCCCTCGCCGTCGCCACCGACAGCTACGGGCGGCTCGACGGCCTGGTCAACAACGCCGGGATACTCCGCTTCAACGAGCTGGCGTCCACCCCGCTCGAGGAGTTCCTCCAGGTCGTCCAGGTCAACCAGGTGGGCGCCTTCCTCGGCATGCGCGCCGCCATCCCCGCCCTGGAGGCGGCCGGGGGCGGCACGATCGTCAACACGGCGTCGTACGTCGCCCTCAGCGGCATGGCGGGCGTGACCTCGTACGCGGCGACCAAGGCCGCGATCCTCGGAATGACCCGGGTCGCCGCGATGGAGCTGGCCGGCAAGGGCATCCGGGTCAACGCGATGTGCCCGGGGGCGATCGACACCCCGATGTCCAACCCGGGCGAGGGCGTCCCGGCCGAGGCGCTGGACCAGCTGTACGGCAAGGTCGTACCGCTCGCCCGGATCGGCCGCCCGGACGAGGTGGCGCGGCTCGCGCTCTTCCTGACCAGCGAGGACTCCTCGTACATCACCGGGCAGCCGTTCGTCATCGACGGCGGCTGGCTGGCCGGGGTCTCCATCTTCTGACTACTTGACGGTGCGTCAGCTCAGTGGAAGAGTCAGTTGTGATCTGACGATGCGTCAGAAACGCTTAGGGACGGTGACCCCTTGGAATTCGGCATCTTCGTACAGGGATACGTACCCAACTTCCGTGCCAAGGTCGATCCTGAGGCGGAGCACCACGCGCTCATGGAGGAGACCGAGTACGTCATCCAGGCCGACAAGTCCGGCTTCAAATACTCCTGGTTCAGCGAGCACCACTTCCTGGAGGAGTACTCGCACCTCTCGGCCAACGACGTCTACATCGGCTACCTCACCCACGCCACCGAGCGCATCCACCTCGGCTCCGGCATCTTCAACCCCCTCCCGCAGGTCAACCACCCCGTCAAGGTCGCCGAGCGGGTCGCCATGCTCGACCATCTCTCCGGCCGCCGCTTCGAGTTCGGCACCGGGCGCGGCGCCGGCAGCCACGAGATCCTCGGCTTCCTGCCCGGCATCACCGACATGAACGCCACCAAGGAGATCTGGGAGGAGACGGTCGGCGAGTTCCCCAAGATGTGGCTCCAGGACGAGTACGAGGGCTTCCAGGGCAAGCACTGGTCCCTGCCGCCCCGCAAGGTCCTGCCCAAGCCGTACGGGGCCTCCCACCCCGCCATGTGGTACGCCGCCGGGTCCCCGCCTTCGTACGCCATGGCGGCCAGGAAGGGGCTGGGCGTACTGGGCTTCAGCGTGCAGAAGGTCTCCGACATGGAGTGGGTCGTCGACTCGTACAAGACCGCGGTGCGGGACGCCGAGCCGATCGGGGACTTCGTCAACGACAACGTGATGGTGACGACCACCGCGATCGTCGCGGAGACCCGGAAGGAGGCCGTCCGGGTCGCCGCCACCAGCAATCTCAACTACCTGCAGTCGCTGCTCTTCCGGTACCACGACACGTTCCCGAGGCCGGAGTACATCCCCCAGTGGCCGGAGCTGCTTCCGCAGTACACGGAGGAGCTGATCGAGCTGCTGCTCGACGAGGAACTGATCATCTGCGGCGACCCCGACGACGCGCTCGCGCAGTGCAAGCGGTGGGAGGCGGCGGGGGCCGACCAGCTGTCGTTCGGGCTTCCGGTGGGCGTCCCCTACGAGGACACCCTCCGGACGATCCGGCTCGTCGGCGAGCACGTCATCCCCAAGATCGACACGGACCCGGTCCACCGCACCACGCGCTTCCGCGATGCGGCGGCCCCCGGCGGTCACCACTGACAGGGCGGCGTCTTCCCGGACCGCCGCCCGGCCCCCGCCCGGGGCGGCCCCCGGCGGGGGCCACGCCGTTGGGGTGCCGGTGCCGGGGCTCCGCCTCAGGCGGACGGCCTACCCCCAACCTCTGAAAGGAAGGGAAGGTCATGCTCGACCATCTGATACGCGGCGCGACCGTCGTCGACGGCACCGGCGCCCCGCCACGCAGCGCCGACGTCGGGATCCGGGGCGGCCGGATCGCCGCGATCGCCCCGCCCGGAGAGACGACCGAGCCCGCCCGGAGCAGCGAGGACGCGTCGGGCCTTGTGCTCACGCCCGGGTTCGTGGATCCGCACACGCACTATGACGCGCAGCTCTTCTGGGACCCGTTCGCGACGCCGTCGATGAACCACGGGGTCACGACAATCGCGGGCGGGAACTGCGGTTTCACGCTCGCGCCGCTCAAGCCGGAGGACGCGGACTACACGCGCCGGATGATGTCGAGGGTCGAGGGAATGTCCCTCAAGGCACTGGAGGACGGGGTCGAGTGGACGTGGGAGTCGTTCGGGGATTACCTGAGCGCCCTCGAGAGCCGAGGTATCGCGGTCAACGCGGGCTTCATGGTGGGACATTGCGCGCTCCGGCGGCACGTGATGGGCGCGGAGGCGGTCGGCGGGCAGCCGAGCGCCGCACAGCTGGACGAGATGCTGAGCCTGTTCCACGCGTCGATGGACGCGGGCGGCTGGGGGCTGTCGACGACGCAGTCGTCGACGCACTCGGACGGCGACGGCAGGCCCGTCGCATCGCGGCACGCCCGCCCGGCGGAACTGCTGGCGCTGTCCAGGGCGGTGGGCGAGCACGAGGGGACGCAGATCGAGGCGATCGTCGCGGGCTGCCTGGACCAGTTCTCGGACGACGAGATCGAGCTGTTCGTGGAGATGAGCGCGGCGGCCGGCCGGCCGCTCAACTGGAACGTCCTGACGATCGACGCCGCCGTCCCGCAGCGCGTCCCGCGCCAGTTGCTCGCCTCCGAGCAGGCGCGTAAGGCCGGCGGCCGGATCGTGGCCCTCACGATGCCGATCCTGACGCCGATGAACATGTCGCTCGGCACCTTCTGCGCCCTGAACCTCATCCCCGGATGGGGCGAGATCCTCTCCCTCCCCGTCCCGGAGCGGATCGCGCGGCTGCGGGACGAGACCGTGCGTACGGAGATGCTGCGCCGGGCCGACAGCCCGGAGGCCGGAGTCTTCCGGCGGCTGGCCGACTTCGGGCGGTACGTCATAGGGGACACGTACTCGCAGGTGAACAAGGAGGCCGGGGTCAGCGGACGGGTCGTGCGGGACATCGCCGCAGAGCGCGGGCAGGAGCCCTTCCACACGCTGGTGGAGATCTGCGCTAACGACGAGCTGCGTACTGTGCTGTGGCCGATGCCGACCGACAACGACCCGGACAGCTGGGAGCTGCGCCGCCGCACGTGGGAGCACGAGGACGTGATGCTGGGCGGCTCGGACGCGGGGGCGCATCTGGACCGGATGTGCGGGGCGCCGTACACCACGCGCTTCCTGGGGGACTGTCTGCGCGGGCGGAAACTGGTGCCGTTGGCGAGGGCGGTACGGATGCTGACGGACGACCCGGCGCGGTTGTTCGGGCTGCGTGGCCGGGGCCGGATCGTGGAGGGGTACCACGCGGATCTGGTGCTGTTCGACCCGGAGCGGATCGACGCGGGGGTGGCGAGGCTGGTGCACGACCTGCCGGGGGACAGCCCGCGCCTGGACGCGCGGGGGCAGGGCGTGGTGAGCGTGCGCGTGAACGGCGTCGAGACGATCCGGGACGACGCGATCACAGGGGCGATCCCCGGGACCGTACTGAGGTCGGGCCGGGACACGGAAACGGTGAGCACGACCGCCTGACTCCTGACGTCCCATCAGCAACTGTGAGCACTGCGCAACCCACCCCTAACACGGCGGAAACCGGCCTTCGCGGTCGGAAGGGTAGCTTCATCCGGTATGAGGGGCGGGACGGCAGGCGCGACAGGACGGGCGCACGCGAGACGTGCGGGGTCGGCTGCGGCGCGGCCGAAGCCGGAGTCGGATCGCCCGGAGCTGAAGCACCCGGAGCTGAAGCACCCGGAGCTGCAACAACCGGAGCCGAAAGAGCCGGAGCTGAAGCAGCCGGCACCGGCACCGGCACCGGCGCGGTCAGCCGGCGGCAGCCGCCTGTGGCGCCGCCGCACGCTGCCCGGCTGGCGCACGATCCGCGGCCGGGTCGCGGTCGTACTGGCCGTGCCGACCTGCCTGCTGCTCGCGATGGTGGGCCTGGCCGTCCAGGGGCGTATCACGCAGTTCGACGACGCCAGCCAGACGCGGTCCGAGGTCAACCTGTCGCTGCGCGTGCAGGGTCTGGTCCACGAGCTGCAGCGCGAACGAGGCCTGACCAACGGCCTGCTCGGTGGTGAGGAGTCGTACGCGACGCAGCTGCGCGCCCAGCGCAAGAAGGTCGACACCGCGCTGTATGACCTGCGCAACGAGCCCGTCGTCGCCACCGCCGTGCAGGACCGGCTGGCCCGCCTCACCCCCGTACGGGCCGACGTCGACGCCGACATCGCCGACCCCGCGACCACCCTGCGCTTCTACACCGACGCCATCGACACCCTCAACGCCGAGGACCCGGCCGCCGACACCACCACCCGTGGCGACCGCAAGCTGCGCGACGGCCTCGCCGCGCTCCAGGCCCTGGCGGCGGCCAAGGAGTCCCTGGCCCTCGAACGCGGCTCGCTGAACGGCGTGTTCGCCGCCGGCTCCTTCACCCGCACCCAGTACCTGGACTTCACCGAGACGCGGGCGACCCGCGTCGCCGCCCTCGCGCGTTACCGGCAGGTCGCGACCGCCAAGCAGCGCGCGGAACTCGACAACGCCTTCAGCTCCGTCGCGGCCCACAGCGCCACGTCGTACGAGGAACTGGCCGAGCGCGGGGTCGACGGCTCGGCTCTGCAGATCGACCCCAAGGCGTGGTGGGACGACATGACCGTGCTCGTCGACGCGCTGTACGACGTGCAACAAGAAGTCGGCGCCGACCTGCGCACCCGTACGTCCCAGCTCAGCGACGCCGCGACCACCCAGCTCATCGGCTACCTCGGCGTCGGCCTGCTCGCCGTCGCCCTGGTCACCCTCGCCTGGCTGCTGGCCTCCCGCTCCATCACCCGCCCCCTGGACGCCCTCGCCCGCGACGCCGCCGAAGTCTCGCGGCAGCGGCTGCCGGAGGCCGTACGACGGATCCAGGAGGACGGCCGGCTGCCGGACACGGACGACGGAGAGCCGGAACGCGGAGTGGGCGGCTCCGAGGAGGTCACCAAGGTCGCCGCCGCCCTGCGCGGCGTCGAGCGCACCGCCGTCGGGCTCGCCGCGGAGCAGGCCGTGCTGCGCCGCAACACCACCGAATCCCTGGCCAACCTGGGGCGCCGCAGCCAGGGCCTCATCCGCCGCCAGCTCGGCCTCATCACCCGCCTGGAGAACCAGGAACTCGACCCCGACGCCCTCGCCGAACTGTTCGAACTCGACCACCTCGCCACGCGCATGCGCCGCAACGCCGAGAGCCTGCTCGTCCTCGTCGGCCAGCACACCCCCCGTACGTCCACCGGCACGGCCGGCAGCCTGGAGCTGGTGCAGGCGGCTCTGGCCGAGGTCGAGCAGTTCCGCCGCGTCATGGTCGCCACGGTCGAGCCCTGCCACCTGCGCGGCCACGCCGTCGCGGACCTCGCGCATCTGCTCGCCGAGATCGTCGAGAACGCGCTCACCTTCTCCCCGCCGACCGAGCCCGTCGAGGTGCACGGCTGGGCCGACGGCGACGAATACTGCATCGCGGTCGTCGACCACGGCGTCGGCATGCCCGGCCCCGACCTCGAACGCTCCAACGCCCGCCTCGCCGGCGACGAGGCCTTCCTCGTGGCCCCGACCCGCTTCCTCGGCCACTACGTCGTCGGCCGCCTCGCCCGCCGCCTCGACGTCGAGGTCCGGCTGTTCGACACCCCCGGCGGCGGCGTCTCCGCCCTCGTCACCCTCCCGGCCCGCCTCCTCGTCCCGGCCCCGGTCCCGGCCCCCGGCCGGCCGGCGGCGGCCCGTAAGCCCCTTCGTACGTCCGGCACCCCCTCCCATGTATCTGCCATGCTCAACGGCTTCCGTGCCGGCGTCGCCCGCGCCGAAGCCAGATAGGACGACCGTCGTGACCACTGCCCAAAGCTTCGGCTGGCTCATCTCCGAGTTCGTCCGTACGGCCGACGGCGTCACCGACGCCGTCGCCGTCTCCTCCGACGGCCTCCTCATGGCCGCCTCCGACGGCCTCGGCCGCGATCGCGCCGACCACCTCGCCGCCGTCGTCTCCGGCATAACCTCCCTCGCCCAGAACGCCGCCGCCACCCACGGCTTCCAGGGCATGAAGCTCGTCATGATCGAAATGCTCGGCGGCTTCATGATGGTCGGCCGCATCCGCGACGGCTCCTGCCTCGGCGTCCTCGCCGCCGAAGGCTGCGACGTCGGCCTCGTCGGCTACGAAATGGCCGTCCTCGCCGACCGCGCCGGCGAGCTCCTCACCCCCCAACTCGTCGTCGAGCTCCACTCGGCCCCCCTGGCGGTCGGCGCCGGAATGTGACGGCGACCAAAGTCCTCCGGTGCCCACCCGGCGAGTGAGCCGAAGCGGAGCGGTCGCTGTCGAAAAAGAGAACGCGCGCAGTCCGCGAGGAACGAGCGGGCGAGCACGATCGACTTCCCCCAGACTCCGTCTGGGAGGTGCCCCCACAGTGACTCAGCGCAGCGGAGGCGAACCGAGCCGCTCAAAAAAAGGGTGATCTATGTGACAGGGCGACCGTCGCACCCCCCACCTATGCTCTGAGGATGACGCAACGCACGCCGCGCCCGGAGGCGCAGAACTCGCCGCCCACCGCCAACGGCATGCGCCGCGCGCTGAAGCGGGCTCGGGACGGCGTGGCCCTGGACACGGCGGAGGCCGCCGTCCTCCTCCAGGCGCGGGGCAGCGATCTGACGGACCTGGCCGCCACCGCCGCCCGGATCCGCGACGCGGGCCTGGAATCCGCCGGCCGGCCCGGCGCGATCACGTACAGCCGGAAGGTCTTCATCCCGCTGACCCGGCTGTGCCGGGACAAGTGTCACTACTGCACCTTCGTCACCGTGCCCGGGAAGCTGCGTGCCGAGGGGCACGGGATGTACCTGTCGCCGGACGAGGTGCTGGACATCGCTCGCCGGGGCGCGGAAATGGGCTGTAAGGAGGCCCTGTTCACGCTCGGCGACCGCCCGGAGGAGCGGTGGCCCGAAGCCCGCGAGTGGCTCGAGGCGCACGGATACGACGACACGCTCTCGTACGTACGTGCGATGGCGATCCGGGTCCTCGAAGAGACGGGCCTGCTCCCGCACCTCAACCCCGGCGTGATGTCCTGGACCGACCTGCAGCGGCTCAAGCCCGTCGCCCCCTCCATGGGCATGATGCTGGAGACGACCGCGACCCGCCTGTGGTCCGAACCAGGCGGCCCGCACTACGGCTCGCCGGACAAGGACCCGGCCGTCCGCCTGCGCGTTCTGGAGGACGCGGGCCGCTCGAACGTCCCCTTCACCACCGGCATCCTGATCGGCATCGGCGAGAGTTACGAAGAACGCGCCGAATCCCTCTTCGCCATCCGCCGCATCGCCCGCCAGTACCACGGCGTCCAGGAAGTCATCGTCCAGAACTTCCGCGCCAAGCCGGACACCGCGATGCGCGGCATGCCGGACGCGGAGCTCGAGGAGCTGGCCGCCGCCATCGCCGTCGCCCGTCTCATCCTGGGCCCGAACGCCCGGATCCAGGCGCCGCCGAACCTGGTCGACGCCGAGTACGCGCTGATGATCGGTGCCGGGATCGACGACTGGGGCGGGGTCTCCCCGCTCACCCCGGACCATGTCAACCCCGAACGCCCGTGGCCGCACATCGACCAACTGGCCGAGCGCACCGCCGATGCGGGCTTCGCACTGCGCGAACGGCTCACGATCTACCCGGAGTTCATCCAGCGCGGCGAGCCCTGGCTCGACCCCCGCCTGCTGCCGCACGTACGGGCGCTGGCCGACCCCACCACCGGCCTCGCCGTGGAAGAGGCGAAGCCGCAAGGCCTCCCCTGGCAGGAGCCGGACGAGGCCTTCACCGCCACCGGACGCACGGACCTGCACGCCACCATCGACACCACCGGCCGCACCGCCGACCGCCGCGACGACTTCGACGCCGTCTACGGCGACTGGGAGGCCCTGCGCGAGCAGGCCGCCCCCGGCATGATCCCGGACCGCATCGAAGCCGACATCCGCACAGCCCTGACCGTCGCCGCCGACGACCCCACCAAGCTCACCGACGCCGAGGCGCTGGCCCTCCTCCACGCGGACGGCCCGGCCCTGGACGCGCTGTGCCGGATCGCGGACGACGTCCGCCGCGACGCGGTCGGCGACGACGTCACGTACATCGTCACGCGGAACATCAACTTCACGAACGTCTGCTACACCGGCTGCCGCTTCTGCGCCTTCGCCCAGCGCCGCACCGACGCCGACGCGTACACCCTCTCCCTCTCCCAGGTCGCCGACCGCGCCGAGCAGGCCTGGGAGGTCGGTGCGACCGAGGTCTGCATGCAAGGCGGCATCCACCCCGACCTGCCGGGCACCGCCTACTTCGACATCGCCCGCGCGGTCAAGGAGCGCGTGCCGGGCATGCATGTGCACGCCTTCTCACCGATGGAAGTCGCCAACGGCGCGACCCGCACCGGCATGTCCATCCGCGACTGGCTGGCGGCCGCCAAGGAGGCCGGCCTGGACTCCATCCCCGGCACGGCCGCCGAAATCCTCGACGACGAGGTGCGCTGGGTCCTGACCAAGGGCAAGCTGCCCACCGCCACCTGGGTCGAGGTCGTCACCACCGCCCACGAGCTGGGCATCCGCTCCTCCTCCACGATGATGTACGGACACGTGGACCAGCCCCACCACTGGCTCGGCCACCTCCGCCTCCTCGCCCGCATCCAGCAGGAGACTGGCGGCTTCACCGAGTTCGTGACCCTGCCCTTCATCCACACCAACGCCCCCGTCTACCTGGCCGGCATCGCCCGCCCCGGCCCCACCGCACGCGACAACCGGGCCGTCACCGCCATGGCCCGCCTCCTCCTCCACCCCCACATCCCCAACATCCAGACCAGCTGGGTCAAGCTGGGCTCGCAGGGCGCCGCCGAAATGCTCCGCTCGGGCGCGAACGACCTGGGCGGCACGCTGATGGAGGAGACCATCTCCCGTATGGCGGGGTCGAGTTACGGCTCGTACAAGTCGATCCAGGACCTCGTCGCCATCGCCGAGGCCGCGGGCCGGCCGCACCGGCAGCGCACCACGACGTACGGAGACGTGTCCGACGAGCGGATCGCGGCGGGCCGCGCGTCGGACGGACACCTGCCCGAACTGCTCCCGGTGCTGGAGGGCTAGAGGCCGGGGGAACCGCCGGATCCGGGCGCACAAACGCCCGGCAAAGACCGCATGGGTGACTCCTCACATTCCGTACTTGGCCAAGAGCTGACCGTTCCTGGTCGATTACAGTGCTGGGCGACGATCTGGCTGGAGGTGTGGCATGTGCGCAGCCGTATGGGGGCGCGCCGAACAGCAGGGTTTCCGCAGTCGCGTACGCGGGTGTCTGCTGGGCGGGGCGATCGGCGACGCGCTGGGCGCGGGCGTGGAGTTCGACTCCCTTGACGCGATCCGGCAGGCGCACGGCCAGGACGGGGTCACGGACTACGTCCAGGCCTTCGGCAGACGCGGGGCCGTCACCGACGACACGCAGATGACCCTCTTCACCGCCGAAGGGCTCATACGCGCCCAGGTCCGCCGCGACAGCGGCGCCTGGCATCCGCCCACCGACATCCACCGCGCCTACCTGCGCTGGGCCGCGACCCAGAACGACTGGGGTCCCGACGAGCGCCGCAAGGACACCGGCTGGCTCGCTCGTGAGGAGTGGCTGTATTCGCGCAGAGCCCCGGGCCGGGCCTGCCTCACCGGCCTCGGCGACGACCGCATGGGCACGCTCGAGCAGCCCAAGAACCCCGACTCCAAGGGCTGCGGCACCGTCATGCGCTCCGCGCCCTTCGGGCTGCTCGTCGGCTGGGAGCCGCAGCTGGTCTTCCAGCTCGCCCTGGAGTGCGCGGCCCAGACCCACGGCCACCCCACCGGCACGCTCGCCGCGGGCGCCTTCGCCGTCATCATCCACGGCCTCGCGCGCGGCGAGGCCCTCGACGGCGCCGTCCAGCACGCCCTGGCCCTGCTCTCCCCCAACCCCGGCCACGAGGAGACCACCGACGCCCTCCAGAGCGCCCTGGGGGCCGTGCGGCAGGGCCTGCCGTCCGCGGCCCGCGTCGAGTCCCTGGGCGAGGGCTGGACGGCCGAGGAAGCCCTCGCCATCGGCGTCTACTGCGCCCTGGTCGCCGAGGACGTACGCCACGGGCTACTGCTGGCCGTCAACCACTCCGGCGACAGCGACTCCACGGGCTCCGTCTGCGGCAACCTCCTCGGCGTCCAGCACGGCGAGACCTCCCTGCCGCCCGCCTGGGTCGCCGAGCTGGAGGGACGCGGCACCATCCTCCAGCTCGCCGACGACTTCGCCATGGAGATGACCCAGGCCCCCGCCCTGCACGGCCCCAATGGCGCGTCCCCGGTGTGGCTGGACCGCTACCCCAGCGCCTGAGCCCGGACCGACCACGGAAAGCCGCTGGCCTTGACGTCGGCGTCAAGGTCTACCGTCGTACGCATGCGGATCGGAGAGCTGGCCGAACGGGCGGGGACGACCACACGTGCCCTGCGGTACTACGAGTCGCGCGGCCTGCTGCGTGCGCGGCGGGCGGGCAACGGCTACCGCGCCTACGACGAGCAGGACCTGCGGCTGCTGCGCCAGATCCAGCTGCTGCGGGACTTCGGCTTCGAACTGGAGGAGACCAGGCCCTTCGTGGACTGCCTCCGCGCCGGCCATCCCGAGGGCGACTCGTGCCCCGCCTCGCTCGACGTCTACCGGCGCAAGCTGGCCGAGCTGGACGACTGCATCGCCGGACTGACCGCGGTCCGGGAGCGGATCGGGTCGCAGCTGGCGAAGGCCGAGCTGGTGGCATCCGAACCGCACTGCGAATTCACCTGCGAGGGGAGTACGGAAACGTGAAGACGGTGACGGACGCGACGTTCGCCGAAGAGGTCCTGAAGGCTGACCTCCCGGTCCTGGTGGAGTTCACCGCCGACTGGTGCCCGCCCTGCCGCCAGATCGCCCCGGTGCTGGCCGAGGTGGCCCGAGAGGAGGAGGGCCGGCTCAAGGTGGTGGTGCTGGACGTGGACACCAATCCGGTGACCCAGTCCGCGTACGGGGTGCTCTCCATGCCGACCCTGATGGTCTTCCGGGCCGGTGAGCCGGTGAAGTCCATGGTCGGTGCCCGGGCCAAGCGGCGACTGATGCAGGAGCTGGCCGACGTCATGTGACCGTCGGCCGGCTCCCGGCACCACCTGGGGCCTGTCCCCCTACTCGGCCGCGCCCGCGGCCGCCGGCACCGCGTCGGCGGCCGCGGAGCCGTCGTCGTCGGAGTTGATACGGGCGAGGATCGCGTCGCGCTCGGGGGTGTCCTCGGGCTTGATCAGGCCGATGAGGACGTACAGGACGAGCGAGGTCGCGAGCGGCGTGACGATCTGGATCTGCAACTGGATGCCGATCAGGCCGTAGTTGGTCAGCCAGAAGGCGAACAGGCCTGCCGCCCAGGAGACCAGGGCGGCCGTCGGGCCGGACTTACGGAACGGCCGCAGCAGGCCGAGCATGAAGGGGATCGCGATCGGCCCCATGAGGCCGGCGACCCACTTGATGACGACGGTGATGATGTCCTTGAAAGCAGGGGAGTTGACCTGCGTCGCGACCGCCATCGACAGGCCCAGGAAGGCGATCGTGGACAGCCGCGCCGCCACCAGCCCGGCCCGCTCGGTCCAGCCCCGGGCCGCGCGGGACACGACCGGTGCGATGTCGCGGGTGAAGACGGCCGCGATGGCGTTGGCGTCGGACGAGCACATGGCCATGGTGTGCGAGAAGAAGCCGACGACGACCAGGCCGAGCAGGCCGTGCGGCAGCAGCTGCTCGGTGAGCAGCGCGTACGCGTCCGAGGCGTCCGGCTTCTGCGCCTTGACCAGCAGCGGGGCCACCCACATCGGGAAGAACAGCACCAGCGGCCAGACGAACCACAGCGCCGCGGACAGCCGCGCCGAGCGGGTGGCCTCATGGGCGTTCGCGGTGGCCATGTAGCGCTGGGCCTGGTTCCACATGCCGCCGTTGTACTCGAAGGTCTTGATGAAGAGATACGCCAGCAGGAAGGTCACGGTGTACGGCCCGGCCGTGGGGTGCGTGTGCGCGGCCGGTAGCCGGTCCCACACGTTCCACAGTCCGCTGAAGCCGCCGATCTTCCCCAGCACCGCGATCAGCATCGCCACCCCGGCCACCAGCTGGATCAGGAACTGGCCCAGCTCGGTCAGCGCGTCCGCCCACAGCCCGCCCACGGTGCAGTAGATGGCGGTGACCGCGCCGGTGATGAGGATTCCCTGGTTGAGCGAGGCGCCGGTGAAGACCGACAACAGGGTCGCGATGGCCGCCCACTTCGCGCCGACGTCGACGATCTTCAGCAGCAGGCCCGACACCGCGAGGGCTTGCTGCGTCGGCACGTTGTAGCGGTTCTTGAGGTATTCGAGCGGCGAGGCCACGTGCAGCCTGGACCGCAGCCGGTTGAGCCGGGGCGCGAAGAGCTGGGAGCCGATCGCGATGCCGATCGCGATCGGGAAGGACCAGGTGACGTACGAGGTGACGCCGTACGTGTACGCGATGCCGGCGTAGCCGGTGAACATGACGGCGCTGTAGCCCGACATGTGGTGCGAGATGCCGGACAGCCACCATGGCATCTTGCCGCCGGCGGTGAAGAAGTCGCTGACGTTGTCGACGCGCTTGTGGGACCAGAGGCCGATCGCGACCATGACGCCGAAGTACGCGATGAGCACAGCCCAGTCGAGAGTGTTCATACCTTGATGCCCCCTCCAGGGGTCCGCCTTGTGAACGGGTGCGTACTTCGCCGGTACGTCCGTCATGGGGCGGCGACCCAGATTGAACCGTCTGTTCAAGGCATGGTCAAGACCAAAGGCGTTCAAGGACATGAACCAAAGTCAGAAGCCAGAACGATTTTGCCTGCTCTTGACCTTCCGTGGCGTTGTTGTGGGCGCCCGTGACAGCCCACCATGAGCACGTACTTCGCCGGATCGCCCCGTCCGACCTACTTCGATTTACCTTGATCTACCTTGCTACCTCGATCTACCTCGAACTACCTCATGAGTTCACCGGCGTTCACCAGCAGCGACTGCCCGGTGATCGCCCGCGCCCGGTCGGAGGCCAGGAATGCCACAGCCTCCGCCACGTCTCCGTCCGTGGCCAGCTCCGGCAGCGCCATGCGTTCGGTGAGCCGGGCCAGTACGTCCGGCTCGGGCACGCTCTCGATGTGTGCCGTGTACTGGACGTACGCCTGCACCGGCGGCCCCCACATCCAGCCGGGCAACACCGTGTTGACCCGGATCCGGTGCGGGCCCAACTCCCGGGCCAGCGAGTACATCGCGGAGGTGAGGGCGCCCTTGGAGGCGGCGTAGGCGGCCTGCCGCACCTGGGACGGCGCGGCGACGGCGGACTGGGTGCCGATGAGGACGACAGAGCCGCCGCGCTGCTTGAGGCCGGGCAGGCAGGCCCGGGTCATCCGCAGGGTCCCGAAGAGGTTCACGTCGATGACCCGCTGCCAGCTCGCGAAGTCCGCGTCCTCGAGGCCGCCGAAGTGGGCGTCCAGGGCGGCCACGTTGACTACCGCGTCGATGCCGCCGAAGCGGTCGGTTGCCAGTGCGGCCAGGTCCTCGCACTGGGTCTCGTCGGTGATGTCGGTTGCCTGCCAGGCCGTGTTCAGGCCCTCGGGGTCGATTGCCTCGGCGGCCTTCGCCAGGTACGCCTCCGTGCGGGCGCCGAGCACGGCGTTGCCGCCGTCCCGTACGACGGTGGCCGCGACGCGGTGACCCAGGCCGGCGCCGACGCCGGAGACTACGACGGTCTTGCCCTGAAGCAGCATCACGAGGCCCCTTTTTTTGGCGGCTCGGTTCGCCTCCGCTGCGCTGAGTCACTGTCGACAGTCGATCGTGCTCGCTCGCTCGTTCCTCGCGAACTGCGCGCGTTCTCCTTTTCGACAGCGACCGCTCCGCTTCGGCTCACTCGCCGACGGGGCACCGGCGCGGCACAGTTGAACTGACGGAGCGTCAGTTTAGGGTCACGGGGCGGCGATTGCCAGGGCCTTGCCCAGCCGCAGTAGCCCCTCGCGGATTTCGTCCGGGGTGTGCGTGACGAAGGACAGCCGCAGTGCCGCCGGGTCGGGGTCGCTCGCGAAGAAGGGTGTGCCGGGGACGTACGCCACGTCGTGGGTGACGGCGACGCGCAGGGCGGCGGTGGCGTCGTAGCCGTGCGGGAGGCGGGCCCAGACGAACATGCCGCCCTCGGGGTGGTTCCAGGAGCTGGTGGGCGGGAGGGCGTTGCTCAGGCCGCCGAGGAGGGCGTCGCGGCGTTCGCGGTAGGCGCCGCGGACGCGGGTGAGGTGGGCGTCGAGGTCGGAGTCGGCGAGGTAGCGGGCGGCGGCGGCCTGGTCGATGGTCGAGGTGTGGAGGTCGGCGGACTGCTTGGCGATGACGCAGGCGCGGCGGAGGGCGGCGGGGGCGCGGAGCCAGCCGAGTCGCATGCCGGGGGCCATGATCTTGGAGAAGCTGCCGAGCAGGACGGTGCGGTCGGCAGCGGCCGGGAGGGAGGCGATCCAGGGCATGTGGTCGCCCTCGTAGCGCAGCTCTCCGTACGGGTCGTCCTCGGCGATCCACAGGCCGTGGCGCTCGGCGATCTCCGCGACGGCCGTGCGGCGGGCGGCAGGGAGGGTGCGGCCGGTCGGGTTCTGGAAGGTCGGGATGAGGTAGAGCAGCTTGGGTCGTTCGCGGACGACCAGCTCCTCCAGCGCCGCCGGGTCGACCCCGTCATCGTCCGATGGCACGGGCACGACCCGCGCCCCGGCGAAGCCGAAGCACTGCAACGCGGCCAGGTAGGTCGGGTCCTCGACCAGGACCACGTCGCCCGGCTCCAGGAGGGCGGTCGCGAGCAGCGTCAGCGCCTGCTGGGAGCCGCCGGTGATCAGGAGGTCGTCCGGGTCGGTCGGCAGGCTGGTGCCGAGCCGCTCGGCGACGGCCACGCGCAGCGCCGGGTCGCCCTCGGTGGTGGAGTACTGGAGGGCGCGGCGGGGGTCCTCGGCGAGTACGCGGTCGTACGCGGCCCGGATCCCCTCGGTGTCGAAGAAGTCGGGGGCCGGGAGACCGCCCGCGAAGGAGATCACCTCGGGTCGTGCGGTCAGCGCCAGGATCTCGCGTACCGGCGATCCGGCGACCGAGGCGGCACGGGTGGCGAGGCCGGGAACGGGGGCACGCATGGCTGACTCCTTCACTGGACTTCACTGGACGGAATTGCCTGGAAGGTACATCTACCTCGGCCGGAGGTGCCACACCCTTCCATATCTGACACCCAGTCAGCTAAACCGTAGGTATGACAGACGATACGCGCAGCGAGAGCTACGCCGAGCTGGCTGCCCTCGGCCCGTACGAGCCCCGGTTCGGCCACGCGCTGATCACCATGGTCGAGCCCCACCCGGGCCACGAGTACGCGTACAACCGCTGGTACGAGGACGACCACTTCATCGCCGGCGCCATGGCCATGCCCTGGCTCTACGCCGGCCGCCGCTGGGTCGCCACCCGCGAACTGCAGCAGCTCCGCTACCCGGAGAAGTCCGCCGTGGCCCAGCCGGTCACCGCCGGCTGCTATCTCACCGTCTACTGGATCACCGCCGGCCGCTACGCCGACCACATGAAGTGGACGGTCAGGATCAACAAGCGCCTCAACCGCGACGCCCGCGTCCACCACGCCCGCACCCACGTCTTCACGGCCTTCCAGGACCACGCCACCACCGTCTACCGCGACGGCGCCGCAGGGCCCCGCGACATCCACGCCCTCGACCACCCCTACGCCGGTCTCGTCGTCGAGGTCGTCGACGCCGAATCGGCCGGGCAGCGGGCGGAGTTGCTGGAGTGGCTGCGCGCCCGGCACCTTCCGAAGCGGCTGGCCGGAGGTTCGCCCGCCGCCATGGTCACCGTGTTCACGCCCACCCCGCTGCCGCTGGACCGCATGTCGTACGTCAAGCAGGTCGAGGGCACCGACACCCGGCTCACCCTGCTCTGGTTCCTGCAACGGGACCCGCGAGACGTGTGGGAGGAGCACTTCACGGGCCTCGACGAGGCGGTCGCCGCGGCCGGGCTGGGCCGGGTCGAGCTGGTGGCGCCCTTCATCCCGACGATCCCGGGCACGGACACGTACGTCGATCAGCTGCGCTGAGGCAGCAACGAGCCCCCTCGGCCAGGACGGCGAGCCGGTCGAGAGGGCTTGGCACAGGTGCTGCCTCGGTTGCTGCGGATTCTACGGAAGGTCGAAGGCCCCCTGGCCGACCTCGGCCACGAACGCCGACCAGCCGCGCGACGAGAAGCTCAAGGTCGGCCCGGCCGGGTCCTTGGAGTCGCGTACGGCAATGGTCTGGGTGTCCGGGAGGGCGATTTCAACGCACGCGCCGTTGTTCCCCGAATACGAGGACTTCCGCCATGAGAGGGCCGTATCTTCCCGATGCATGATCGTTGCTCCGATCGTGTGAGACGTGCTGCGATGTGCCTGTGTGGTAAGCACGTCTCGACGCTACGCGACAACATCACTGTCTGGAGAGGGTCTGTCACTCGACCGGATGGCATATTCCACGTGCGTCTTCCACGGTGAGGGGGACAGGTGTACCTTTCCGCCCAAACTTGTGACGACTCGTCTCAGGGCGCGTATTCCTTCGCGACGTCCAGGACGAACTCCCTCGACTTCTCGGGGTTCAGAGCCTGGGCGCGAAGGTGCTCGTACATCATCGCGTACTTCTGCACATCGGTGTGCTTCTCCAGGTAGAGGTCGCTCGTCACGCCCTCCAGGTACACCACCGACGAGTCCGCGCTGTCCTCGAACTCCAGGACGGCGAAGGCCCCGTACATACCCGGGTGGGCGCCGACGTCGTGCGGCAGGACCTGGACGGTGATGTGCGGCAGCGTGCTCATGTCCGCCAGGTGCTCCAGCTGTTCGTACATCACCTGCGAGCCGCCCACCTCGCGGCGCAGCGCCGACTCGTCGACCACCACCCACAGGCGCAGGGGCAACTCCGGGTCCGTCACGCGCTCTTGGCGCTTGAGCCGTACGTCGACGCGCTTCTGGATCTCGGCCGGGGTCGCCTCGGGGCCCATACCGAAGATGACGGCCTCCGCGTAGGTGCGGGTCTGCAGCAGGCCCGGCACGATCAGCGACTCGTAGGTCCGCAGCGACGCCGCTTCCATCTCCAGCCCGATGTAGACGCTGTAGGGCACGTCCCCGAAGGCGTGCCACCAGCCCTGCTGGCGGGACTCGCGAGCCATGTTCATCAGTGACTCGACCATGTGGGGATCGTCGACCCCGTAGACCCCGCACAGGTCGCGGACGTCGCGCTGGCTGATGCTGCGGCGGCCGTTCTCCAGTCGGCTGATCTTGGACTGGGAGACCAGCAGCTGGGCCGCGACCGCTTCCGCCGTGAGGCCTTTCAACTCGCGCAACTTGCGTAGTTCGGCTCCGAGACGGCGTCGCCTGACGGTGGGGTTGACGTTGGCGGCCACGGGATGTGCACCTCCGGCATGAATGGTTTCTGCACTGCTGAGTACTGCTTGTCAGCAGCCTGCCACTACCGGTCATCGGCCCGCTGGGAAATGGTCGTATGGTCGCTCTTTCCCGGACCTCCCCGGCGCGGAGAACAGCGATGCGCGGGGCACGGACCGGTGGTGCCGGCCCATGCCCCGCGCATCGCAGCGGCTCCCGTGACCGGGTCGCTGAGGACGGTGCGGTGTCGGTGTCCGGGCCCTGCCTCCGGATACCGGTCCGTCCTGTTGTCGCCTACTGCTCTTTCTGTCCTGCTTGTCTATCGCTCTTCTCGCTCATCGGACGCCGGCCCGGGCCATCCCTTGCCCCGCCGAGGGTCGCCCCTGTGCGGGCGCTCGCTTCGGCTGTGCGGCGACGCCGTTCTGTACGTCCATGACCGCGTGCGCGACGAGGCCGCCCATGGGGTCGTAACGGATGAGATCCCTCAGGCGCGATCGCGAGGACCGGCCTTCGTTACCCGGGTAAAGGTGCTTGCCGAGCCCCACGGCATGGGCGAGCGCGGCCAGCGCTGCGGTCCGCGGGTCCGGCGGTACGCCGGTGCGGATCGCGTTGTCCAGCCGGGCCCTGATCTCCCGGCTGACTTCGCTGTCGGTCGCCTGATAGCGAGTGGTCGGCAGCACCCCGCACATCTGCCCCGCCACGGCATGCACCATGCCGCACCGTTCGAGATGCGCGAGATACGTCTGACGGAGCCCCAGGCGGGGCCCGCCGATCCAGTGGACGGCACGCACGGGGCTGCCGCGTCGCCGCAGCAGTTCGAGCGCGGAGTCCAGGGTCGGATCTCCTGTCGGCCGTGGGTGCACCACGGCGATACGATCCCCATCAGGGGCTATTCGCCCTGCCAGAGCCAGCTCCACTAGCTGTGCCCCGGCAAGGCCTAGGTCGAGCGACTGCGGCTGCGCCGTGGTGCCCGTGGTCGGGTCCAAGGCGAGAAGCAGTAGCTCCTCCGGAATACTTCTGCGGCTCCTGCCCATCCATGCCTCCCCGCGTGGATGAAGACAGGGTGACGCCTCTCACAGCAACCTGTCGAGAGCGCCTTGCCCGTTCGTGCGGGAACCGACTCATATGTCGTTCTCGTCTACCACCCGGGCGGTGGTGTCGAGGAGACATCGCAGAGGTTCCGGCGGGTCTCTCAGAGGCTTCTCAGCCTGGGGCTGGACACTGGTGTATGGGTGGAGCGGGTCGTCGCGCAGACGGCCCGCCTGACGTGTGGAGGAGGTCTGCGTGGCGGGCGAGTCCCCCGGCAGGGCGGAGCAGCAGGAGTCGTCGGGGGAGGCGACCGAGCGCAGGACGGAGGATCCGAGGCTCGCCGCATTCCGTGGGGCGGAAGAGGCGGAAGGTTCCTCCGGGACCCAACATAACGATCCGGTAACAGATCGCGAAGATCTTGACGCCGAGGCCCCCGCCGACGCGAAGGCGGGGGGCGAGGGACGTACCCCGGATGCGTCGGATGACGTAACCGAGACAGACGCGGAGTCCGCCGACGATACGGAATCCGCTTCGGATTCCGAAGCGGAAGCGGAAGCGGCGGAGGAATCCGCGGAAGAGACTGCCGAGGAAATGGCGGACGAGACGGCGGGGGATGCGGCGGAGGACAAGCCCGAGGTCTCCGAGGCCTCCGAGGACGAGCCCGAGGAGGCCGACGAGCCCGAGGAGTCGGAAGGGGCGGAGTCGGCGGCGCCGGAAGCCCCTGAGGCACCCGAGGCCGAGCCGCAGCCGCGCGAGGGCACCCTCGTCCTGGCGGCCCACACCGTCGCGGAGATGCGGGCGAGCATCGCGCTGCCCGAGGCCAAGCCGGTCACGCCGGTGACGCCGGTGACGCCGGTGACGCCGGTGACGCCGAAGTCGGCCACGCCCATCACCACAAAGCCGGTCACGCCCAAGCCGCTTCCGCCGAAGCCGCCGGCCGGGCCGGCGGGGCCGGTCGGCACCTTCGTACCGCTGGTGACCGACGAGACGCCGAACGCGCCTCGCGAGAGTACGAAGCAGATGCCGCTGCCGCCCACCCCCGGGGAGCCGCTGAAGCTGCTCGCCGAGCTCACCAACACGCCCCCGCCGCCGGAGACTCCGCTGCGGACCGTGACGCGGCGGTTCAAGATCTGGACGCCGCTGGTAGTGCTGCTGGTCATCGTCTTCGGTGCGGTCCAGGCCCTGCGCCCGCTGCCCGACCCGCAGCTCAAGCTCACCACCGCCTCGGCCTACACCTTCAGCGGCAGTACGCCCTCGCTGCCCTGGCCGACGGAGGGTCAGGCCGTCGTCGAGGTCGAGGGGATGGGCACGCTCGGTTCGTACGGCCAGGAGAAGCCGGTCCCGATCGCGAGCGTCGCCAAGGTCATGACGGCGTACGTCATCCTCCGCGACCACCCGATCAAGAGCGGCGCCAAGGGCGAGACCATCACCGTCGACCAGAAGGCGGCCGACCAGTACAAGAGCGGGCTGGCCGACGCCGAGTCCGTCGTGAAGGTCACGAAGGGGCAGCAACTCACCGAGTACGAGGCCCTGGAGGCCGTGCTGCTCGCGTCGGCGAACAACGTCGCGCGGCTGCTCGCCCGCTGGGACGCCGGCTCGGAGTCGGCGTTCGTCGCGAAGATGAACGCGGCCGCGAAGGATCTCGGCATGACCAACACGACGTACACCGACCCCAGCGGCCTGGAGGCCACCACGGTCAGTACGGCGAAGGACCAGGTCAAGCTGGGCAGGAAGGCCATGCAGAACAGCGCGGTCTTCCAGGAGATCGCCGCCAAGATCGAGTACACCGACAGCTCCGGCACCAAGCACAAGAACTGGAACCAACTCGCGGGCTACAACGGCGTCGTCGGCATCAAGACCGGCACCAGCACCAAGGCCGGCGGCAATCTGCTCTTCGCCGCCACGAAGACGGTGGGCGGCACCAAGCGGCTCATCATCGGCGCCACGCTGGGCCAGTACGTGTCGCCGATCATCACGACCGTGCTCAACAAGAGTAAGGATCTGATCCAGGCCACCCAGGGAGCCCTGAAGGCCGAGACGATCATCAAGAAGGGCACGGTCGTCGGCTACGTGGACGACGGACTCGGCGGCCACACCGCCGTCGTCACCACCAAGGACGTGACCGCCGCCGGGTGGTCGGGGCTCAAGGTCGGCATCTCGCTGGCCGCCGCCACCTCCGGCATCCCGCACACGGCCAAGTCCGGCGCCACCGTGGGCACCCTCACCGTCGGCAACGGCAACGGCAACAGCGAGGTCAAGGTCCCGGTCGCCCTCCAGACCGATCTGGCCGAGCCGGGCTTCGGCACCAAGCTGACCCGGGTCGCGTAGGCCCCGGTCCGCCGTCAGGCCGAGAGTTCGCGCTCCAGCGGCGTACGGAAGCGCGGGGTGACCCGCACGTCCCCGAGCAAGCCGCTCAGCCGGGAGGCCGCCGCCCCGATCGCGGCGGCGGCCTCCCCGCCGGGGTCCCCGAACACGCGGTAGGCGATGGTCCCGTCGGCCCGCTGGGCCCAGCCGCCGACGACCTGGCCGTGCCACCACACGGTGGGGCCGATGTTGCCGGAGCGGTCGAACAGCGCGGCGCGGTCCGGAGCCTCGGGGAGGTACCAGTCGCGTTGCTGCCAGCCCATGGGCGTCGGGTCGAGGGCGGGTAGCAACGCCGCCCAGGGCGCGTCGTCCTGGGGCGGTGCGGTGTCGCCGGGGAGTATGTGGCCGGTTCCCTCGTCGAGGGTCACCGGTTCGGCGCCGACGGCCGCCAGGGCCTTGCGTACGTCGGTGAGGGTCCAGCCCGTCCACCACTTCAGGTCGGCCTCGGTCCCCGGCCCGTAGGCGGCGAGCCAGCGCCGTACGAGCTCCGCCCTGGCCTCGGCGGCCGGCAGCTCGGGCAGGGCCTTGCCCACGGCCCAGCGGTACTGGCTGCTGGTCCAGCTCCCGGCCGGGCGGCGCCGGGTGATCCGGCCCTCGGCGGCCAGGACCCGCAGGATGCGGCTGGAGACGTTCTGCGTCGCCTCGTACGGCTTCCCGCGCGCGACCACGACCTGCTCCCGCAGCCGTGGCTCGGCGGCGCCCAGCGCCGCCGCCGTGGCCTCGCCGCGCTCGGCCAGGGCCGCGAGTGCAGCGGCCTCGACGTCGGCCAGCCAGGCGGCGTCCCAGCCGCCGCCCTCGGCGAGGTAGGCGAGGAGCTTCTTGCGTTCGTCGGCGGCGACGGCCCGGGCGGCAGCCGCGTACACGACGGGCGCAGAGGCCTCCGTCACCACGAACATCGTCCGGCGCATCGCCAGCAGCCGCAGCAGCGATCCGTCCTCGTACAGCGCCCGCTCGAGCTCCGCCGTGCCGGGGGTACGCAGGCGCGCCGCCACCGACAGGTAGACCGTCGCCGGGTCCGTGCCGTGCAGCCCCACCAGTGACTCCGTGACCTCCTCGGCGGTCGCCGCCCGGTCCCCGGCGGCCAGCCGGTGCCGCGCGCCCAGCCGGGCCCTGCGCTCGGCGGCCGTGATCCGGCGGAGGGCGGTGGTCATCGGTGACCCCGGGTGTTGGCGAAGCCTTCGGCCATGGTCGGCGACCCCTCTCGAATTCCGGGCATTCGGCACTATAAGTCGGTGACGTGCCTGTCGGGCTGTGGGACAGGTCACATGTTCTGTTGCGTAAGTCGCGTAATGGCTGCCCCTGATTTCCGGTCTTCCTGGTTGACGGATATACGCGTCGCGCCCACCGGAGGGTTCCAGCCATGCTCACCGACATCGACCGCACTGTCCGGGTCCGTATCTGCGCCCCCGACTCCGGGGCCCAGGACACCACCGCCGTCCTCCGCTACCACCGCGAGGACCCGCTCGCCGTCTATCTGACCTTCCCCGCCTCCGTCTCCCTCGACGGCACCGACGTCACCTGGACCTTCGCCCGCAACCTCCTCACCGCCGGCCTCCGCGCCCCCGCCGGTGACGGCGACGTCCACATCTGGCCCTACGGTCCCCGCCACACCATGATCGAACTCCGCGCCCAGGAGGGCACCGCCCTCATCGACCTCGCCACGCCCGACCTCCACACGTTTCTCTCCCGCGCCTACGAAGCCGTTCCCGCCGGCGAGGAGGTCCACCACCTCGACGTCGACGCCGCCCTCGCCGCCCTCCTGGACGACGATTGAAGCCCCCCGGGCGGGCGCACCCCGAACTACACCGCGGATGGCGCGAAGCGCCGCAGACGCAGCGAGTTGCCGACCACGAAGACGGACGAGAAGGCCATCGCGGCGCCGGCGATCATCGGGTTGAGGAGACCCGCGGCGGCGAGGGGGAGGGCGGCGAGGTTGTAGCCGAAGGCCCAGAAGAGGTTGCCCTTGATGGTGGCGAGGGTGTGGCGGGAGAGGCGGATGGCGTCGGCGGCGACGCGGAGGTCGCCGCGGACGAGGGTGAGGTCGGCGGCCTCGATGGCGGCGTCGGTGCCGGTGCCGATGGCGAGGCCGAGGTCGGCCTGGGCGAGGGCGGCCGCGTCGTTGATGCCGTCGCCGACCATGGCGACGGAGTGGCCTTCGGCCTGGAGGCGGCGAATGACGGCGACCTTGTCCTCGGGCATGACGCCGGCGATCACGTCAACGGCCGCGATGCCGACCTCCGTGGCAACGGACCGGGCGACGGCGGCATTGTCCCCGGTGAGCAGGACCGGCCGCAGCCCCAGCGCGCGCAGCATCCGGACCGCCTCCGCGCTGCTCGGCTTGACCGCGTCGGAGACGACGAGCACGGCCCGGGCTTCCCCGTCCCAGCCGACGGCGATCGCCGTACGGCCGGCTTCCTCCGCCTCGGTCCAGGCGAGGCCGAGCTTGCCGGAGAGCGGCTCGGACAGCAGCTTTTCGCGGCCGACGACCACGGCGTGGCCGTCCACGACTCCCCGTACGCCCAGCCCCGCGACCGCCGTGAAGTTCTCCGGCACCGGAAGCCTGTCGCCGGTGGCCGCGGCGACCGCCTGGGCGATGGGGTGCTCGGAAGCGTGTTCCAGGGCGCCGGCGAGCCGCAGGACCTGCGCCTCGTCCTCGCCGTCGGCGAGGTGAACGGACGTCAGCGACATCGCGCCGCTCGTCACCGTGCCGGTCTTGTCGAGCACGATGGTGTCCACCTTTTGGGTGGTTTCAAGTACCTCCGGCCCCTTAATGAGGATGCCCAGCTGCGCACCCCGCCCGGTGCCTACCATCAACGCCGTAGGCGTTGCCAGGCCAAGCGCACACGGGCACGCGATGATCAGCACGGCGACGGCGGCCGTGAAGGCCGACGCGGCGCCGGCCCCCTCGACCAGCCACCACCACCCCAGGGTCGCGATCGCGAGCCCGATCACCACCGGCACGAAGACCGCCGAGATGCGGTCCGCGAGCCGCTGCGCGGCGGCCTTGCCGTTCTGCGCGTCCTCGACGAGCCGTGCCATCCGCGCGAGCTGCGTGTCCGCGCCGATCCGGGTCGCCTCGACCACGATCCGCCCGCCCGCGTTGACCGTTGCGCCGGTGACCGTGTCGCCGGGCCCGACCTCGACCGGCACCGATTCGCCGGTCAGCATCGACGCGTCGACGGCCGAGGAACCCTCCCGTACGACGCCGTCCGTCGCGATCTTCTCGCCCGGCCGTACGGCGAAGAGGTCGCCGACCGCCAGTTCGTTCGTCGGGACGCGCACCTCCAGGCCGTCCCTCAGGACCGCCACCTCCTTGGCGCCCAGCTCCATCAGCGCCCGCAGCGCCGCGCCCGCCCGCCGTTTGCTGCGGGCCTCGAAGTAGCGCCCGGCGAGGATGAAGGAGGTGACCCCGGCCGCGACCTCGAAGTAGAGGTTGGCGCTGCCGTCGCCGCGTTCGATGGTCAGCTCGAAGGGATGCTTCATGCCCGGCGTGCCGGCGTCGCCGAAGAACAGCGCCCACACCGACCAGCCGAACGCGGCCAGCGTCCCCACCGAGATGAGGGTGTCCATGGTGGCCGTGCCGTGCCGCAGATTGGCCCAGGTGGCCTTGTGGAAGGGCCAGGCCGCGTACGTGACGACGGGCGTGGCCAGGATCAGCGAGAGCCACTGCCAGCCGCGGAACTGCAGTGCCGGGACCATGGCCATCGCGATCACGGGTATCGCGAGCACGACGGCGGTCAGCAGCCGCTGCTCCAGCGGCAGCAGTTCGGCCGCCGCGTCGTCCGCCGTGGCCGGCGGTGCCGGGAGCGCCGCCCTGTAGCCCGTCGCCTCGACCGTCGAGATCAGGTCACCGACCGCGACGGCGCCCCCGTCCTCGTATGAGACGTACGAAACCTTCGCCTTCTCGGTGGCGTAGTTGACGGTGGCGGTGACGCCGTCCAGCCGGTTGAGCTTCTTCTCGATGCGGGCCGCGCACGAGGCGCAGGTCATCCCGCCGATCTCAAGCTCAACGGAACTCATCAGACGGTCCTGCCGACCAACTCGTAGCCGGCCTCGTCGACGGCGGCGCGGACGGCCTCGTCGTCCAGCGGCTGCTCGGACGCGACGGTCAGCAGGCCGGTCTGCGCGTCCGCCTTGGTATCCGTCACGCCGGGGAGGGCCGAGACCTCCTTGGTGACCGCGGACTCGCAGTGGCCGCAGCTCATGCCGGAGACGGTGTAGGTGACGGTCATCGTGTGCGCTCCTTGCGTGTGGTTCTCTGAGCCGATGATGCCAGAGTATACCCCCCAGGGGTATTCCTGGGGGGTGGGCACGCGAAGTGGGCGCGCGAGGCCTGGACCGTCGGGTCAGGGTCACGCCAGGAAGGTCACGCCCAGAAGGCGTTGTCCTCGTCGAGGTCCGGGGAGCATTCGTCCAGGTCGGTGATCTTGTCGCCGACGACGCGGAAGACGATGCAGGCGTCCTGGTCGATCGTCTTGCCGCCCCGGTTGGCGGTCTGGTGGTGGACCGCGACCACATGTCCGCGCCCGTCGACGAACAGGTCGCGAACCTCGACGCGCATCGAGCCGTCGGTCTCCGCGAAGAGCTGTCCGTAGAAGCGCAGGACGTTGTCAACGCCCTTGTAGTCACCGGCCAGCGGGTGGTCGCCCGGGACGTGGTGCGTGCAGTCCCCGGTCATCAGCCCGCGCAGGGCGTCCATGTCACCGCGCGAGAAGGCCTCGTAGCCCTTGCGTACGAGTGCGGCGTGCGGGTGCTCAGCCATCGTGATCGCCACCTTTCATGAGAAAGCGGGGCAAATTCGGCTGCCGTAACCACCTTCTCACCGCCCCGCCCGCACGGCTATGTGTCGGGTGGGCCCTGATGGACGGGGCTCAGTCCGTCCAGGGTGAGGTCGAGGAGGCGCTCGGCCTGCGCACGCTGTTCGGGATGGCCGGAGGCGAGGGCGATGCCGGCGAGCGCGGCGAACATGTCGGTCGGGAGGATGTCCGACCGGAACGCTCCGGCTGCGGTACCGGCGTCCATGAGCGACGAGAGGGCGGCCTGAATCATCTCGTGGCTCCGGGCGTAAGGGTTGGTGCCCGAGGCGACGACCGCTCGCAGGGCGTCCGCCATGCCCAGTTTGGCGGTCGCGGTCCCGCTTCAGTCGGTCTACGCCGGCACGAAGAACGCCGTACGCACCATCTCCGAGGGCCTGCGCCAGGAGGCCGGCCCCCATCTGCGCGTGACTGTCGTGTCGCCGGGCGTCGTCAACACGGACTTCGCGGACTCCATGACGGATCCGGAGACGAAGGCCCGGACCCCGGAGAGGATGGGCGAGATCGCGATGCCGCCGGACGCCGTGGCCCGCGCCTTCGCCTTCGCGATCCAGCAGCCGAACGGCGTCGACGTGGGCGACATCGTCGTCCGGCCCACTGCGCAGGACTAAGGCCTACCGTCTACGACTCCGCGCGGCCCCGCAGCCGTTCGAGGTCGCGGCGCTCGCGCTTCGTCGGGCGCCCCGCGCCCCTGTCGCGGTGGGCCACGACGACGGCCTCCTCGCGGGGCGGGGGCGGGGGGCTGTTGTCGAGGTAGGCCTCGGCGGCGACCGGCGGGCCGACCCGCTTGCGTACGAGGACCTTGACGACCACGATCCGCTCGCGGCCCGCGTGGTAGAGCCGCACTTCGTCCCCGGGGGCGACCGCGTGGGCCGGCTTCACGCGCTCCCCGTTGACGCGGACGTGCCCGGCGCGACAGGCCGCGGCGGCCAGCGAACGGGTCTTCGTCAGGCGTACGGACCAGATCCAGCTGTCGACCCGCACGCTTCCCTCGTCTGCAGCCATGCTCCCGACCCTACGTCTCTGGTTTCACGTCGAAGGACTCGCCCGAGCCGTACGCGCGGACCTCGGCGCCGCGCACCACATGGACCCGGCCCAGCCCGGACACCCGGGCCCGGGCGCCGTCCACCGCCAGCATCGTGTTCTCGTCGATCGCCACGCCGTACGCTCCTGCGCGGCCGCGCCGCACGGCTTCGATCAGCCGGGGGAGGGTGCCCCACTGCGCGGCGTGGACATCCACCGTGAACGGCACCAGGCCGAGCCCCGGCCTGACCTCGATCTCCTCCAGGTCCTCCCCGGTCTCCTCCGGGCACACCTGCACCCCGCCCGCCAGCCACCCCCCGACCAGTGCCTCCCGCGCCGCGACCGCCGCCCCCGCCGAGAACCCCGCGTACGGCAGCCGCGCCGTGCTGTCCCGTACGGCTGCGAGGGCTTCCTGGTACGCGGGCGTCAGCCCACCGCCGACCAGCAGCGCGTCCACGCCGTCCAGTGCCGCCGGATCCAGCGTCCCGCCCAGCGGCACGAGGACCGGCACCGGCGTGCAGGGCCCGGCCCGGCGCAGTGCGGCCTCGTACCGTACGAAGTCCTCGGCACCGTCGCCCTCGTCGACGAGCAGGCAGGCCACGGTCGGGTCCGGCCCCCCGGCTCGCCGCCCGGCATCGGCGAGAAACGGGCCGTAGAGGAGGCCGGAGGCGGCTTCGTCCCAGCCACCGCCGATCAAATACCTGGTCGTGGTCACAGCGCCGGACGCTAGCACCGCGCCGAGCGATCCGAGGGAGATTAAACCGGCACGACCCTTCCCCCTGCAGCGCTGAGGGGGCGTCCTCCCCGGGGAAGGGAGGACGCCCCCGTCGGTTGTCGGGCCGGGCGTCAGCGGTCGTAGCGGTTGTGGTGGTAGCCGTTCCAGCGGTAGTCGTCGCGGTGGTGGCGGTGGCCGTACCAGTGGTGGTGGCGGCCGTGGTGGTACCAGCCGCCGGGCCGGTCGTCGCCGCGGCCCCAGCCGTCATCGCCGCGGCCCCAGCCGTGGTCGCCGCGGCCCCAGCCGTGGTCGTCGTGGTCGTAGCCACGGCCGTGGTCGTTGTCGTGGTCGTGGTCGTGCAGGGCAGACGCACCGGCCGTCGCCGTCCGCGGCGTTGCGGCCTCTGCACTCACCGCACCGCCGAGGACCAGGGCCGCTGCCACACCGAGTGCAGCCGCGAAGCGGGATACACGCATAGCCATCTCCTGTCACCGCAGGTACCGAAGCACCTGCACGGGTTGGACTCGGCAAGCGTCGGCCCGGGCGCGACGAAACACGCCGCGCCGCGCCCACAAAAACGGCAAAGGCACTCAATCTGCTGGAATCCACCGATACGTGGAACCGGGACGTGTAGGCGATCCGTGGACTGCCGTCCCCGTGTGCCGGACCACACCCAGCCGCAGTCGCCCGAAGCCGTCGTCCGCCGCTACCTGCGGGTTCTCGAGCCCCGGCGCATCACGGACCTCCTGGAACTCGTCGCCGAGGACGTCCTCGCCCACGGCGCGGGCCAGAACGTCACCGGACGCCATCACCGCCTCTGACCGGGGGGATGGCGTGGCTACTTCGCCGAGGCGCGCAGCGCCCGTAGCCGTGGCCGTCGGACGGATCCCATGGGGACGGAGCGAAGGCCGGCTCGCCGACGGAGAGGTCGCCCGCCCGGCGACCTCTCCGTCGGGTCGAACTGCTGGCGCTGTGCGGTGCGCGGCGTCATGTTCAGCCCCTTTGGGTGTCCGATGTCCCTTACTCCATACGGGCACCACGAATACGCCCCTGCAACTGGTACCTTCCCGGGGCCCGGCCCGTACGTACGACAAGGAAAGGAGGTGTGCAGCAATGCGCAGGAGTGATCACAGGAGTGTCCGGCAGCACCCGGACTCGCCCACCGCCAGCCCCGCCATCCCCGCCGGCAACCTCCTCACGACGGAGCCACCTTGTCCATCCGCCTCACCCCGCTGACCCACCCCGACCGCCTGGTCTGGCTCGCCGCCGACCCCGCCGGTCACCCCGTCGGCTCGGCCTTCCTCCGGCTCTTCGACCGCTCCGGCCAGGACCACCTCGCCGAGCTCGAACTCGCCGTGCACCCCGCCGACCGCCGCCACGGCACCGGCACGCAGCTCCTCACCGCGGCTCTCTCCGCCGCCCGCGAAGCCGGCAAGCGCTGTGTCATCGCCCAGGCCGCCACCGACTCACCCGGCGCCCGGTTCCTCCCCGCCCAGGGCTTTCGCAAGGTCCTGACCCTGACGTACGCCCGACTCGCCCTGGCCGACGCCGACATCGCCGCCCTCACGGCCGCCGTCGCCGACCCGCACCCCGGCTACCGTCTGGTCTCCTGGGACGGCGCGGTCCCCGACCACTTCGCCCCGACCTACGCCGACTCCCGGCACGCCATGGACGACATGCCCATGGACGACACCGACTTCGGCACCGTCACCTGGGACATCCCCCGCCTGCACGCCGTCGCCCAGGCCGTCGCCGACCGCGGCGACCACCTGCACACCGTCGCCGCCCTCCACCAACCCACCGGCACCATCGTCGCCTTCACCGAACTCGTCGTCCCCGGCGACGGCACCGGCGACGCCCAGCACTACGGCACCGCCGTCCTCCCGGCCCACCGCGGCCACGGCCTCGCCGCCTGGCTCAAAGCCCGATCCATCCTCCAGGCCCGCGTCCAGCACCCCGCCCTCGCCGGCCTCCTCACCGACACCGCCGACAGCAACACGTACATGCGCCGTATCAACGACGCCCTGGGCTACGCGCCGACGCACCGCACGGCGACGTACCAGCTGGATCTGTAGCGGCCCGGGGCGGATCCGCGCGCCGATCGGGGAAGCTGTCGGGGTGAACACCTCTGCCGACGACGGCTCACCAGGACGAGCGGGCTACCGGCGATCAGCGGGGTCGCCGCGCGGCGAGGCCAGGCGCCGGGAACTCCTCGACCGTGTCACCGACGACCTCGCGGTCAACGGGCTCGTGGACTTCTCGCTCCGGCGCGCCGCGCGGGCGGCCGGCACCACGCACAAGGTGCTGCTCTATCACTTCGACGGAGCCGACGACCTACTCGTGCAGGCGATCGTCAAGCTACGCGGAAGGCGCATCGAGAAGGCGTCGGCCGCCGCCGACGGACCGGCCCGCCGGCCGCTGGGGGACTGGGTACGCGCGGTGTGGCCGGTCCTCGTGGGTGAGGAGGCGCGGGTACTCGACCAGGCCATCGGCTTGGCGATGTACGACCCCGACCGATACGCGGCACTCGGCCGCGAGGCGTCGCAGCAGTACCTGCCCTTGCTGCTGTCCATCTGTCCGGAGCACTGGTCCGACCGGCGCAGGCTGGAGGTCGCCGAGATGATCCTCGCGACGCTGCGCGGCTTCCTGGTGGACTCGCGGACCAGCGGCGACACCGCCGGGGTCGCCGCCGGCTTCGACGCGTTGGCCCGTGCGCTGGAGCGAGAAGAGGCCGCCGACGAATAGCCGCCCTCTCCGGGCCGGTCACAGCCCTGATGGCCGCATGGACAGTTTGCGAACCGCGTGGTTCACTTTTTCTGCGGGATGAATCTCGTCCACTCCTCGGAGGTCGGCATGCAGGTGTCCGTGTTACGGCAGCAGGTTCGCTTCGCCAGCGGCAGCACCGAGTGCGCCGCCTGGCACTATCCGGGAACCAACGGCGCCTGCGTGATCATGGCCGCCGGTGGCGCGGTGACCAAGGAGCCGGGCACCGACCCGTTCGCCAAGCGGTTCAACGAGGCCGGGTTCACGGTGCTCGCCTTTGACTACGGCCGGCTTGGGGAGAGCGGCGGCCAACCGCGCCAGGTTGTGCGCATCGGGGAGCAACTCGCCGACTGGCAGGCCGCGATCGCGTTCGCCGCGACCCTGCCGGGAGTCGACCCGACCAGGCTCGCGGCCTGGGGCTTCTCCCTGTCGGGCGGCCACGTCCTCCGCGTCGCGGCACGCAACCCGCAACTGGCGGCGGCCATCGCACAGACGCCGCTCGCCGACGGCCCGGCCGCCACGCGCGTGGCGACGCGCCACCAGAAGCCGCTCGCGATACTCCGCCTCACCGGCAGAGGCCTCCTCGACACGCTCGGCGGTCTCGCCGGCCGCCCACCCTTGTTGGTGCCGCTCGCTGGCGAACCGGGCACCGTCGCGCTCCTCACCACGCCGGACGGCATCGACGGCGACAGGGCCCTCAACCCGGACAACCGGTATCCGGACTGGCAGCAGACAATCGCCGCTCGCTCCTCGTTCGGTATCAGCTTCTACCGCCCCGGCCGCGACGCGTCCCGGGTGGCGTGCCCGCTGCTGGTCCTCGCGTGCGACCAGGATCAGTCAGCGCTTGCCGGTCCGGCCGTCCGTGCGGCGCGGCGAGCGGCCCGCGGGGAGCTCGTACGGATGCCCGGCGGGCACTACGAGCCCTTCCTGGGTGGCCACGAGAAGGCTGTCGAGGCAGAACTGTCCTTCCTGCGGCGGCACTTGCTCGGTCATACGTCGGCGGACCGGCCGGCATGAGGGCGATCGAGCTGTCCGCCGGGCCGATCGAATACGAGGACACCGGTGGCAACGGCCCCACGGTCGTGCTGTTGCACGGGCTGATGATGGACGCCTCGCTGTGGGACGGACCGATCGCCGAACTGTCCGCAGACCACCGATGCGTGGCACCGACACTGCCCTTCGGCGCGCACCGTCATGCGATGCACGCCGACGCCGACCTGTCGCTGCCCGGGATGGCCCGGCTGGTCGCCGAGTTCCTGGACCGCCTCGATCTGCATGACGTCACCCTCGTCGGCAACGACACCGGCGGAGCACTCGTCCAACTGCTCATGCGCGACGGCGCCGCACGCGTGGGACGGGTCGTGCTCGCCTCGTGCGATGCGTTCGACAACTTCCCGCCAGGGCTGACAGGCAAGACGCTCGTGCTCGCCGGCAAGCTCTCGCCCCGGATGTTCGGACTCTTCATGCAGCAGATGCGGCTGCGCGTGATCCGGCGACTCCCGATCGCGTTCGGGTGGCTGACCAAGCGCGGGGACGCCGCCACCGCCCGGTGGGTGAAGCCGGTCCTGAAGCAGCCCGAGATCCGCCGCGACACCGTACGCATGCTGCGAGCCGCAGGGGTGGACACCGGCCTCCTGCTCGCCGCGGCCGAGGGCCTGCCGAGCTACGACCGTCCGGCCCTCGTGGTCTGGGCGAGCGGCGACCGCGTCATGCCGCCCGAACACGGCCGACGCCTCGCCGAACTCCTCCCGCACGGACGGCTGGTCGAGATAGCGGACAGCTACACCCTCATCCCCCTGGACCAGCCGGCGCGGCTCGCCCAGCTCGTCCGGGAGTTCAGCCAGGCCAAATGAACGAGCGCGCCGCCGAATCCCCTTCGGCGGCGCGCTCGTTCACCCGGTGTGGGTCAGGCGGTCGGCACGGTCCACTTCTGGTTGGAGGCGCCGGTGCAGTCCCAGATCTGCAGGCGGGTGCCGTTGGCCGAGCTGGCGCCGGTGGCGTCGAGGCAGCGGCCGGACACCGGGTTCACCAGGGTGCCCGAGGTGTAGGTCCATTTCTGGGCGGCGGTGCCGTTGCAGTCGTACAACTGGACCTGGGTGCCGTTGGCGGTTCCGGCGGAGGTGAGGTCCATGCACTTGCCGAGGGCCTGGAGGGAACCGTCGGAGGCGACGGTCCAGTTCTGGGCCGCACTGCTGTTGCAGTCGTACAGCTGGATGGCGGTGCCGTTGGCGGTGGCGGCGCCGGCGACGTCGGCGCACTTGCCGGCGATGCCGGTGATCGGGCCGGAGGGGGCGGTGTTGCCGCTCGCGGTGCCGCTCCAGGTGAAGGTGGCGGAGGTGTGGGCGGGCACGGAGTACGTGAAGGACTGGCCGCCCCAGACCACGTGCAGGTTCTGGGCCGAGGTGGAGTCGTTGTAGGCGACGAGGGCCTTCGAGCCGTCCGGGTTCTGCCACGCGACGTTCGGGATGGTGGAGTTGGCCGTGGAGTCGATGCGGTAGGCGCCCGGCTTCACGAACTTCGTCAGCTGGCCCATGTCGTAGTACTCGATGTTGTAGTCGACCTGGCCACTGCGGCTGTCGCCGTTGTGCACGGTGATCAGACCGGTGCAGGTGCCGCAACCGCCGTTGTGCGGACCCATGTTCTGGTCGACGGCGAGGGACCACTTGACGACCGACTTACCCCAGTTGCGGGTGTAGTCGATGATGTTGAGCATGTCTTCGCGCTGCTGGTCGGTGACCCATGTGCCGCCCGAGTGCTCGGTGTCGAAGGCGTCGGTCGACGGGTACTGGTTGTGCACGGTGGTCTGCTCGGTGACGTCGCCACCGTAGCCGTGCCAGGCGATGCCGCCGAAGAGCGAATCGTTGCGGATGGTGGCGTCGTCGACGGTCGGCGCGCCGTATGACGCGTACGTGTCCCAGTTCCAGTCCAGGGCGAGGACCTTGGTGCTGAGATTCGCGGCGTGGAACGCCGGCAGGAGGTTGGTCTTGAGGAAGTACTGCAGGCCGGAGCCGTTCCAGTTCATGGAGGGGTAGCCGGAGCAACAGGTGGGCTCGTTCTGCGCGGTGACGTAGTCGATCGGCACGCCCTGGGCCGCGTAGGCCTGGATGTACTTCACGAAGTACTGCGCGTAGGCGGCGTAGTACTGCGACTGCAGCCAGCCCAGGCTGGTGGAGCCGTTGTCCTTCATCCACGACGGGGCGGTCCACGGCGTGCCCATGACCTTCAGCGACGGGTTGAGCGTCTTGGCCTGCTTGGTCAGCGGGAGGACGTCGACCAGGTCATGGCTGATGGAGAAGGAGTTGAGGTTGGGATCGGTCGCCCCGGCGGCCACGTCGTCGTACGTGTAGCTGTAGCGGGCCAGGTCCGAGGCGCCCATCGGGTTGCGCAGGAAGCTCAGGCCGATGCCCGAGCTCGGGTCGAAGAGCTTCTGCATGACCGCCGTACGGGTCGCGCTGGTGAGCGCGCCGCTGCTGTTCATCAGGTAGGCGGCGGTGTCGGTGAAGGACGCGCCGGCGCCGCTGAACTGCTGGTACTTGGTGTTCTCGTTGACGACGACGTTCTGCCCGCTGCCGCTGGTGCCGGCGGTGAAGGCTATGGGCGTCTGCTGCTGGAGGCCGCGGGTGACATTGCGGCCGCCGGAGTCATTGGTGGTGGTGAGCCAGACATTGACCGCCTCGCCCGCGGCGTGGGCCGGGGCCCCGCCGATCAGTGCCAGTGCCGCGGCCATGGCGGTGGAGAGCAGCGTGGCGACCAGGCGGCGTGGGGGGCGCGGGGTGGGGGAGCGTCTCATGGGGTGATGCCTTTCGGCCGGCGGTGGGGGCGCGGTGGACCTTGGGCGTGTCATGCGTGTGTCATCCGTGTCATGGGCCTGACACATGCGACTGGCCATCGTGACGGGCTGGGACGGACTGGGGAGAGGCGGGCTTGTAAAGGTCCAGACCTACTTCACGCCGTGAGTTAACTCGTGAAATAAGGGTGCGTCAAGGTGTCAAGCACGGGAACGCCAGCCTTGATTCAGAGCGTGAGAAGCGCCTCGAAGCGCTCCGTGAAGAGGTAGGCGTCACCGGGCCAGCGCGCCGAGACGTAGTTCCCGTCCTGTACGACGAAGGCCTCCGAGTGGTCGGTCGCCGTGCCCCGGCTCAGCGACCGCGGACCCCGCTGGAACTGCTCCGGCGCCGCCAGGGCGGCCCTGACCTCGTCCTCCACGTAAGCCGGATACGTACGGTAGTACCGCCCCAGCCGCCAGGCCGTCGCGTAATACGCCGCCCGCTCCATGCCCTTGGGCAGGCACGTCGTGCGCCGGTCCGCGAGCACGCTGCGCCCCGTCGCCGGGTCCAGGGTGCGCGCGAGCACCAGGACGCCGTGACAGATCGCCCCCACCGGCCGCCCCAGCGCCCAGAACCCCGCGACCTTCTCCTGCAACGCGGCCGACCCGAGGTACTGCCGCATCCCGGGCGCGTGCCCGCCGGGCAGGATCAGCCCGTCGTACTCCGCCACATCCACCGTGCGCCAGCTCACCGGCCGCCGGAACTCCGGCGCCTCGGCCAACTCCCCGTAGAACGCCCGCGCTTCCGGCTCGGCCCCGAGCCGCCCGAACACCACCCCGGTGAGCAACCGCGGATCGCACTCCGGAGCACTCCCGCCCTCCTGCGTGGCGAAGGTGACCGTATGCCCCCGATCGGTCAGCAGCCGCCACGGCACCGCGACCTCCGTGGTGTCGAAATCCCTGTCCGGCACCGGCAGGAGCAGTTTCACGGCGTACGTTCCTTCCCTTGACGCGACTCGGTACGGCTACGCGGAGTGCTCGACGTATTCGAAGACGACTCCGCCGGGGTGGCGAACGATGGCGTTGCGGCCGGTCGGGACCTGGTTCGGGCCCGAGAGCAGCTCTCCGCCGTGCGCGGTCAGGAGGGCCTGGAGCCCGTCGAGGTTGTCGACGAGCACGGTGCTCTGGACGTTGCGGAAGGGGGCGAGGGCCTCGTCGGTGCCTGCGACGAGCAGGAAGCCGCCGATGCCGGCCACTTCCACGCCGGAGTAGGTGAAGCGCCTGCGGATCTCCTGGCCTGTCAGGGCGCGGAGGGCGGGCAGGGCGCGGTCCAGGTCATCCACATAGAGCCGGGCCAGTGTGGCCAGTACCTTCATGTCCGCCTCTCGGAGGTCAATTCGACTTTCCCGAACTGTTGAATTGATCGCCATACTAGACGCAGATCCCGAGGAGGAGAGAGCGGATGCGCGCACTGCCCCAGCCCAAGCCCGAAGACTTCGATCTGGCGACCGTGCTGCACGCCCTCGGCGACCCGGTGCGACTGGAGCTGCTGCGGCGGCTGATGACGGACGGCGAAACCACCTGCAGCCCCGAGGGGATGACCGTTCCGCGCTCGACGCTGTCGAACCACTGGCGCATCCTGCGCGAGGCGGGCATCACGTCCACGCAGGTCAGCGGGAAGACCCGGCTGGTGACCCTGCGCCGGACGGAACTCGACGCCCGCTTTCCCCACCTGCTGGGCGCGGTGCTGGACGAGTTCACCGACTCCTCCGCAGAAGGGAGGTCAGGCCTGGTCGGTGGAGTCCGCTGAGGCCGTGCCGTCGTGGCGCGAGCGGCGGATCAGCTGGTCGACGTCGGCGAGGTGCAGGATCATGGCCTGGGCCGCGGCCGCCGGGTCGCGGGCGTCGACCGCGTCACGGATCGCCTGGTGGCCGGCGAGGGACGCCCGGCGGCCCTCGCGAGTGCTGTGGGAGTCCTTGCGGACCGGGGTGGTCCATGAACTGACCATCGTGCTCAGCGCGGTGAGCAGCGGGTTGTGGCTCGCCCGGGCCAGCGTCAGGTGGAACTGGATGTCAAGCTCCAGGGACTTGGCCCCCAGCAGGTTCTCGTCCGAGGCGTGCAGGATGTCGTCCATCTGCAACAGGTCGGCGCTGGTGGCGCGCAGGGCCGCGAATTCTGCGATCTTCGGCTCGATGACGGTCCGCAGCTCGGCCACGTTCGCCAGCTCCCGGTCGGCCTCGGCCAGGTCGGCGAGGCTGGTGTAAAGATCGTCCACCTGCGCGGGCGGCGCCAGGATCACGGTGCCCTTGCCCTGCCGCCGCTCGATGAGGTGCTTGGCCTCCAGCTGGTGTAGGGCTTCCCGCAGAGAGGTCCGGGACACCGACAGCGTCTCGGCCAGTTCGCGCTCCGAGGGCAGCCGGTCGCCCGGGCCCAGTTCGCCCAGCGCGATCATCTGCTCGAGGTGGGCGACCAGCGCGTCGCTGACGCTACGGACACGGCTGCGCAGCGGCGGCACTTTCGCCACTCCCATGCCCGTTACCTCCTCGCCAATGTGCAGTCAGCGTACAGCGCCCGGCTGTCGCGGGCAGGCCCGGCTTCCGGCCCGCGACGGCGTCACGTCCACGCGCTGAAGTCGCTCTTGCGGATCAGGCAGTGGACGCCCTTGACGTCGTCCACCACCTGGCTCACCACGAAATCCGCGGCGGCGCTCAGATAGGCGTACCCGACGTCCGTCGGCACCTCGTACAACTCGGCCAGCACCCGCAGGGCTTCGCGGACCGCGTCGCGGAAGGCCTCGTTGAGGTCGCGGTGGAGGCCGAGCGCGATCCAGTGTTCCGAGGTCTCACCGAAGGGCCGCCGCAGCAGTCCCAGCAGAGCGCGGCTTTCGGCTGCCGGCAGCACCGTCGCGCGAAGGGTCGCCCGCAGTGGGGCCTCCAGCGCGGTGAGGGCCACTTCGCCGTGCCCCTGGGCGTAGTGCGGGTCGCCGACGAAGAGCCCGGCCCCGTCCACCTGCACCGGCAGGTACAGGCTCGTACCGGCGACAAGGTCCTTGACGTCCATGTTGCCGCCGAACGGCCCGGGCGGCACCGAGTTGAGCGGAGTGGCGCCGGCCGGCGTGACCCCGGTCATCCCGAGGAACGGCGCGAGGGGGAAGCGCAGCTCCCGCCCGTCCGGCACCGGCAGGCTTCCCCTGAGGCCGGTGGGGCCCGCGAGATCCACCGAGGCCCGGCAGAAGGTGAAGACGGAGCCCGCTTTGTCCGGGTCGCCGGGGTCGGCCACGAAACCGGGGTACGGGAGCGGCGGGAGCTCCCCGGCCAGGGCGCCGTAGCCGTGCCGGCTGGAGACGACTCCGTACGGGGCGCGCGGCACCAGCTCCAGGAAGTCGACCCGCAGTACGTCGCCGGGCCTGGCCCCGCCGACCGCGATCGGTCCGGTGGCGACATGCGGTCCGTCCCCGACGGCGTCACGGACGGGGTACGCGGCCGCGATGTCGACGGCGTCCCGCAGCACGTCGGCCGGGTCCACCCCGAACTGCGCGAAGAAGGTCCGCGGGTCCCTGCCCTGGTCCTCCATGACCCCCTCGTGCGAGACGGTGTCCACGGTGATCGTGTCCCCGGAGGCCATCTCGGCGACCGGCGCGGCGCCCTCGGCGGGGAGCCATCCCCAGGTGACCGTTTCGACGGTCGACGCCAGGTAGTGCCGACCGGAAACGGGTCCCTCGTGGGGCTGGAGAAGGGGCATGCTCATGAATCGTTCCTGTTCGGGCTGGCTGAGGTATCCGGGCTGCCCGGAGCGTCCGGGATTCCGGCGATGAGGTCGATCTCGATCGCGGCGCCCACGGCGAGGCCGGAGACGCCGACGCACGTGCGGCTCGGCAGGGGGCCGCTGAACCAGGCTTCGTACGCCTTGTTGAAGACGGGAAAGTCGTCGAAGTCGGTCAGATAGACCCGGACCATGAGGACGTCGTCGAAGGTGAGGCCGAACTGCCGGAGTACGGCCTCCAGGTTGCGGCGCACCTGCTCCCCCTGGGCGACCACGCCGCCTGCCACCAGCCGGCCGGTCGCCGGGTCGGTGGGCATCTGGCCGGTGACGAACACCAGCGATCCGAAGCGGGTGGCATGGGCGAACGGCCCGACCTGCGGTGGCACCCCGTCCTCCGGTGAGAAGACGAAGGTCTCCTTCTTCTGCTTTGCTGTCATGTTCTTTGCTGTCATGCGACCTCTCCTACGCTCTCCACTCCCATGATCCGCAGGAAACGGGCGGTCGTCGGGTGCCTGGGACGGGTGAGGAGCACCTCGGCGGGCCCCTCCTCGATCACGGAGCCCTCGCTGATGAACACCACCCGGTCGGCGACCTCCTGGGCGAAGCGCAGCTGGTGGGTGGCGATGAGCATCGTCAGACCGTCCTCGCGGGCGAGCCTTCGGATCACCTCGAGCACCTCGTGGACCAGTTCCGGGTCGAGGGCCGACGTCGGCTCGTCGAGCAGCAGCACCCGGGGACTGGGCGCCAGCGCCCGGGCGATGGCCACGCGCTGCTGCTGGCCGCCCGACAGGTGCCGGGGCAGCGCGTCGGCCCGATGGGCGAGACCGACCCGTTCCAGCAGCTCGCGCGCCCTGCGTTCCGCCTCCCCGGCCGGCATCCGGTGCACCCACCGCAGCGGCCCGGCCACATTCTCGAGCGCGCTGAGGTGGCTGAAGAGGTTGAAGTGCTGGAAGACCATGCCGACCCCCGCCGCCGCGCGGGCGCCCGCGACCTTCGCGGGAGTCAGCGGCTTGCCGTCGTCCCGGTAGCCGATACGGCGGCCGCCGATCAGGACCGCCCCCGAGTCCGCATCCTCCAGGTGGTTGATGCTGCGCAGGAGGGTGCTCTTGCCCGACCCGCTGGGTCCCAGCAGGGCGACGACCTCGCCGGTCCGTACGGTCATCTCCAGGCCGGCGAGCACGACGTGCTCCCCGTACGCCTTGTGCAGGTCGCGGACCTCGACGGCGGCCGTGGCTCCGTCGAGAGCGACGGCCCGGGCCTCCCGCTCCCACGGTTGGACCGGGGCCGGCGGCAGCCACGGTTCCTCGGCCTCGGCCTCGGCCTCGGCCTCGGCCTCGGCGGGCGCCGCGGCGGTAGCGTCCCTCGCCTGCGGCGGCACGACCGGCCGGCGGATCGGCAGCAGCCGCGCCGCCCACGACCGGGACGCGGGCCGGTCCAGGTCGAGGGCGCGCTCGACCGCCAGCTGTACGGCACTGATGGCCCCGGTGAGGGCCAGGTACATCACGCCGGAAGCGAAGAAGATGGAGAAGAAGTCGAAGGTGGACGAGGCGAGTTGGGTGCTGCGCAGCGTCAGTTCCTGGACGGCGATGAACGACGCGAGCGAGGAGTTCTTGAGCGTCGTCACGGCTTCGTTGCCGAGGGCGGGGACCATGAGACGTATCGCCTGTGGAGCGATGACCCGCCTCATGATCACGGCCGGCGTCATGCCGAGCGCCTGGCCGGCGGTGACCTGGCCCTTGTCCACCCCGAGTACGCCGGACCGGAAGACCTCCGCGATGAAGGTGGCCTCGTTGGCCGCGAGCGCCAGCCCGGCCGCCATCAGGGGGCTCAGCCGAAGTCCGGCGTGCGGCAGGGCGTCGTACGCGAAGACCAGCTGGAGGATCAGCGGGGTGCCCCGGAAGATGATCGTGTACCCGCGCGCCACCGCGGACACCGGCCGGTGCCGGGACAGCTGCATGCTCGCCAGCGCGAACCCCAGCACCAGGCCGCCGAGCAGGCCCAGCGCGGTCAGTTGCAGGGTGATGAGGATGCCTTGCAGCAGATACGGCATCTCCACGTAGTGGAGGAAGTCGGACATCAGCCCGTCACCAGCTTCGGTGCCTCCAGCGTGCCCGTCTGGAGCGACCACTTCTTGAGCAGCCTCGTCTCGGTGCCGTTCTTCTGGACCTCGGTGACCGCGGCCTTGATGGCGTCCCGGAACTGCGTCTTGTTCTTCGGTACGGCGATGCCGATGGAGTAGGGCAGCGTCACGGCGGTCGCCTTGCCCAGCGTGTCCGGGTTCGCCGTGACCGCCTGGTCGACCGTGTTGACGTCGTTGATGTACGTGTCCGCCCGGCCGGCCAGGATCGCCTGGATGCACTGGGCGTTGTCGTCGTACAGCTGCACCTGCGGGGCGGGACGGCCGGCGGCCTTGCACGCACCGGCCAGGTTCTGGACGAGCGGCACCTCGACGAATCCGGTGTTGAGCGCGGCGGTCGACCCGCAGAGGGAGGTGTTGATGCCCGTGAGCTTCTTCGGGTTGCCCTTCTTCACCAGCACCCCGTCGTAGACCTTCGAATACGTGACGAAGTCCGCCGCCTTGGCGCGCTCTGCGGTGGCGTAGATGTCGGAGATGACGAGGTCGGCCTGGCCGCTCTGGAGCGTGGTCAGCAGCGCAGGGAAGGCCACCGCCTTGTAGGTGAGCTTGAAGCCCAGACAGCCGCCCACTGCGCTGCCGAGATCGACGTCGAACCCGACGTACTTGCTCGGATCCTTGGGGTCGAGCGCCTCGTAGCCGGGCGTGTGCGGGTTGATCGCGTTGGTGAACGTCTTGCCTTTGAGATCCGGATAAGTGGTCTGCAGCTGCTTGCAGGCGGACGAAACGGTGGTCGTGGTCGCAGCGGTCTCCGTCGTCGAGCCGGCGCCGCAGGCCGTCAGGAGGGCGACTGACGCGGCGGACGCCGCGGCTATCGGCAGAAGGTGGCGCATGGCCGTTCCTCTCGGTCACGGTGCAGGCGCTGGTGGCTGCCCGCATTGGACGGATGGTCCGACCAATGTGGCCACCTTACGAACGCCCCGGCGGCGCGTCAGTAGCCGAACGCAAACGTCACGGGCTTCTTACGGCGTCGCAACAAACGAGGACGCCCCGCCGGTCAGGGCGGGGCGTCCTCGTCTGTTGCGACGTCCTAGGACTCCACCGGCAGTACGTCGCCGACCTCGGGGGGTTCGGGCGCGGCCGCCTTCCGGCTCCGGAATTCGCGGAAGGCGGCCCACAGGACGGCCAGCAGGGCCAGCGCCATCAGGGCGGCGTAGATCCTCTGCTCGGCGTTCGTGTAGTCCGACGCGGCCGACGCGATGCGGCCGCCCATGCCTCCCGCATGGTTCGTCGCGTCCCCGGTGCCGCCGGGGGCCCCGGTACCGGCACCTGCACCGGCCCCGCCACCGCCGCGGGGGAACCCGCCGCCGGCACCCGGTCGGCCGCCGCCACCAGCCCCGCCACCGGGCCGGCCGCCCGCGCCCGGGCCACCGCCCCCGGTGAACGCGCCGCCCGAGCCCATGTCGCCCTGCGTCGACAGGTACTGCCAGTACGCGCCGAAGGACGCCGTCTGCACCAGCACCGGCACGTACCACAGCCGACGAGGCAGGTGGAACGCCACCAGGACGCTGAACACGTCCGCGAGGTAGAAGTAGCGCTCGTGCATCGCCGGCAGCAGGTACGGCACGATGATGACCGAGGCCGCCGCCAGCAACACCAGCCGGTTCTGGGTCAGTTCGGGCCGCCGCAGGCCGACCCGCAACGGCTTCCGCCCGGCGCGCCGCAGCACGACCCACGCCGTCAGCGCGAGCACCACCAGGCCCGTGAGACCGATGCCCGCTGTCCGCAGGGTGCCGACGTCGCCGCCCGCCGTGACGTACTGGTAGATGTTGGGCGCGCCTAGGGTGAGGGACTGGTAGCTGTCCGTCTGCCGGGCGTAGATCGTCAGCAGGTCGCCGGGCGACGCCCCGACCAGCAGCGCCGGAATGTCGAGGGCCAGGTACACCCCCGGTATGGCCAGCAGCGACCGCCACGGCAGCCACCGGCACAGGGCCAGGACGAGCAGCAACGGGAAGATGAAGATCGCCTGGAGCTTGACGGACAGGGCGAGCCCGAAGAACACGCAGGCCCACCACGGGCGTCGGCGCACGACGAAGTAGAACCCGCCGACCGCCAGAGAGCTGTAGACCGAGTCGGCCTGTGCCCACCATCCGCTGTTCGTGGCCACGGTCGGCAGGAACAGCACAACGGCCGCGGCCGCGAACGGCTGCCACGACCGCCTCCCGTAGCGCTCGGCCACGATGCGGTGGACGAAGAACGCCAACAGCAGGTCGAACGCGATCGAGAGCGCCTTGACCCCGGCAAGCACCGGGACCGGCAGGTAGGTCAGTATCGCCAGCAGATAGAGGTACGGGACGTTGTAGTCGGCGAAGCTGGTGTTCTTGAGGGCGCTGAACCCGCCGTTGGTGTCGATGTACGCGTACCAGCGGCTTACGAAGAAGTCGTAATCTCCTGACTGGTAGCGGTACATCGCGGCGCGTACTGCTAATGCGACGATCACGATCGCCGCGCTGAGGGCGATCCTGCCGCCCCGTTTCTCGAACAGGCTGGTCCGCGCACTCTTCAGCGCACTGCGGATCGGGTCCGCTCGCTGGGGCGTAGTGGAGGCGTCAAGCATGTGGGGGGAGTGCCTTTCGCGGGGATTTCAAGCGGTGAGACTCGGATACCGCGAATTTAGCCACCGAAAATATGAGCAACCTGAGAGTCGGATGAAGGCTGTGTACACCGGCACCGCATGACCTGCGCCACCCGCCGTAGGTCATGCGGAAATCCCTGGCTATCAGCACCCTTACGGGATTTGGTGCCGATCCGGAGTGCTTCCGTCCACCTCGGATGACGCGCGCGCTCAGCGCCGTGCGGCCTCCAGCAGCACGGCCGCCGCCTCCCGGGCCTGCAGAGCCGGTTCCGGGGTTTCGAAGATCCCCGCCATCACCATGGCCCCCTCGGCGAGGAGTTGCAGCTTGCCGGCCGTGCCTGCCGGCAGACCCGCCGCGGCCACGAGAGTGTCCAGGTAGGCCGTGAACGCCCCTTTGTGCGCGCGGGCCTGCGCGGCTATGCCCGGTGAGGTGGCGCCGAGTTCGCCGTAGGAGTTGATCCAGGCGCAGCCCCGGAAGCCGGGCTCGCCGAACCACGCGTGGAGGTGGTCGAAGACCGCGAGGATGCGCTCGTCCGCCGCCGTATGCCGGTCGACACGCTCGGCGAGGCGTGCACGCCATGCGACGTCACGGCGCTCCAGGTACGCCTCGACGAGGAGTTCCTTCGCGGGGAAGAGCTGGTACAGCCGCTTGAGCGAGAGCCCCGAGGCGCCACGGATCTCGTCCATGCCCACGGTCTGGATACCGCGGCCGTAGAAGAGCCGCTCCGCGGCATCGAGTGCCTGCTCACGGGCGTCCGCGCCGTCCACCACCCATCACCCCTTGACCGGAGAACCATCGTTCTCTAGCGTATCAGCAGACAGTGAGAACGCTGGTTCTCCGCCGGGTGCGCAGCCGGTCCGCGAACCCGTCCGCCCGTCTCCCGAGGACGCCACCATGAGCGCTCGCCCCCCTCTCCCTCCCTTCACCGCCGAGACGGCCCGCCAGAAGGTGCAGGCGGCCGAAGACGCGTGGAACACCCGCGACCCTCACCGGGTCTCCCTCGCCTACACCGAGGACTCGCAGTGGCGTAACCGCGACACCTTCGTCACCGGCCGGTCCGCCATCGTCGAACTCCTGACCCAGAAGTGGTCGCGTGAACTCGACTACGCGCTCCGCAAGGACCTGTGGGCCTTCGACGGCAACCGCATCGCCGTCCGCTTCCAGTACGAGAGCCATGACATCGACGGCCAGTGGTGGCGCTCGTACGGAAACGAGCTCTGGCAGTTCGACGACAACGGACTCATGGCCCGCCGCGAGGCCAGCATCAACGACGTCCCGATCCAGGAGACCGACCGCCGCATCTTCGGCCCCCGACCCGACTCCGAACGCGGGGCCGTGTTCCCCATCCGCTGACCACAGCTCAGGACGTGGCGCCGGCGAGCGCGCTCGATGCGGGCCGTAGTCCGCAAAGTAGAGGAGCTGACCGTCGGTCAGGATGTTCTCGAAGTGGGCGTCGAAGTGCAGGAGCCCTCGGCTGTTCATGAACGAGGTTCCAGCTTCCAGGTCCCTCTCCGCCATGGCACTGGCTCGGTTGGTGGCCTCGTCGCCTGCTTCGACCTGAGTGCCCAGCCACTGGTGCAGGTTCTGCGGGATGTACTCCAGGAACAGCGCGACGCTCGCCGAGGACTGCTGGAGAGCGTCGATTCCGACTGCGCACCTGCCATCCGCCGCCCCGGTAGGCGATGGCCCGTTCGATGTCGGCCAGTTCCTCGGGCAGGGGTGTCGAGTCCGGCAGCACCCGCCAGTGGTACATCAGGGGGAAGCCCGCGTATCCCCCCGCGAGCACCCAGTTGGTCGTCATGGTGTGCACGACGAGCTCTCTCCAGGCCCCGAAGCTCGGCCCGCCGATGCCGTACTGGCAGAAGACCGGCAGCTCGAACCTCGACTGGCTCTCCAGGCGCGGACGATGGTTGTCGTATTCCGTCGGAATGACCATCACCGACGCCATCAACAGGCCTCGCTGAAGATCCCGAAGAAGGCGTGGACGCCGGCCTACGACGCAGGCGGCACCGAGCGGCCCGGCGCCTGGGTCGCGGAGATCACCGACATGCCCGGCCTGAGCACCTGGCCGAAGGGAATGCGACTGATCGTCCTTAGGGAACGCCCGCACCCAGGTGCCCAGTTGTACTTCACCGGCATCGACGGCAACCGGCTCACATGCTTCGCGACCAATACAAAGGGCGGCCAGCTCGCCCACCTCGAACTCCGTCACCGCAGACGGGCCTGCTGCGAGGACCGCATCCGAGGCGCCCGCGACACTGGCCTGCGCAACCTGCCCCTGCACGACACAGCCCAGAACCGGATCTGGCTGGAGATCGTCTCCCTCGCGCTCGACCTCCTAGCCTGGATGCCGATGCTCTCCCTGACCGGCGAGACCCACCGCTGGGAACCCAAACGGCTCCGGTTCCGGCTGTTCTCCGCCTCCCCCCAGCTCGTGCACACCGGCCGCAGCCACTGGCTCCGCTTCACCGCCCGATGGCACTGGACCGACGTCATCACCCGGGCAATCGACCAGCTGCAGAGCCTGCCACACCCCGGCTGACGAGCCACGTCGACCGTTCCAACAGCCCGCACGACCACACCGGAGAGGTGGAACCCGGCGCCAACCCGACGCGACAGTCGGGCCGCCAGCCTGCCCCAACTCCGGAGAGGCCGCACCACACAGGCACAGAGCCCTCATCAAGGAATCGACGAGGGCTCATGAACGATCGAGGCTAGGAAAGGGCGTGGGTCAGTTGTGTCCGCCCTCGTTGTTTTGCTGTCGATTCCTGCCGCGAGGCCTTACGGGGGCGCTGCGGGTCGCATACTTGACGCCACCGCCATCCTCGGGGGAGTCAGTCGTGCGAGATGGGATCGGCAGATCACTGGTTGGAGCGGTTGCCCTTGTCGTGGCCGGGGTGCTGCTGAAGCCCGGGGACTTCTCCATGTCGCGGGGGAAGGGCAAGCCACGACAGCGAACGTACGTGTGCGGGGACTGCGGCCGAGCGAGCCAGAGGCGGTCCAAGGCGAGTTACGTGAAGTGTAGAAGCTGCGGAGGCTTGATGTTCCCCGCGGCGGAATCATTTGGGTCGGGTGGGTGAGTCTGCACGATGATATCGGCACTCTCGCAAGCGGCAGGAAAGGTTCTTGGCGGGGCGCGATTCAGCCTGATCAACGTCCTTCCGGTGTCCGTTCTCGCGGCCTTCGTTGCAGCGCTGGCGTCCTCTGGTGCGTACAGCGGAGGCGATGTACACATGGGCGCGCTCTTCCTCCGCCTCGGTGACCATCCGGGCTGGTCCGCCGCTGGCGCTTTCGGCCTGCTTTTGGCGGGAGTGCTGTTGCGACCGTTCCAGATCGCGTTGGTGCAGATACTCGAGGGCTACTGGAGCGGACGATTTGCTGTGGAGCTCGCGGCGGATCTGGCGATCGAACGACACCGCCGCCGTTTGAATACGGCAGAGGTTCTGTCCGATTCTGCTCCGCCGCCCGAACCTACTGTGGAATTCGGGGAATTGGTGACCCATGCGCGGAGAAAACGCCGCATCGAGAAGATGAACGTGCGCGGCGAACGGACTGTCCTGCGCTACCCGGCCCCTGTCTTCGGAACCGAAATACACGGTGGAGGAGGCAGCGCGGTGATCGGCGATGATGATCGACTCATGCCGACGATGCTCGGGAACGTCCTGCGGGATGGCGAAGATGCCAGCGGACGCCGCTACGGACTCGACCTCCAGTGGGTGGCGCACCGGCTCTACCCACAGCTGTCGCCGAAACTCGATACCGCGATCACACAGCAGCTGGACCTGCTCGACTCGATCGCTGCCCTGTGCGTCTGTTTCGGGCTCGCGACGGCTGCCGGTCTTCCGCTGCTCTTCAGGTTGGATGTCTGGAGCCTGCTCCCGGTGGCGACGGTACTCCTTGTGGCCAGCGCTTACCGGGGAGCGCTGCGTGTGGCCTCCGCGCACGCTGGGTTGCTTGCCACCGCCTTCGACTTGCACCGCTTCGACATGCTCGCTGCCCTGCATGTGGAACTCCCCGTTACGCCAGAGCGGGAGTACGAGCTGAACGTCCAGCTCTCCGAATTTTTCAGCGATCGAGGTGCCCTCGCGAAGCGCGATCTCGAAGGGCTGAGGTATGTGCACCCAACACCGAGAGCGAGTGGGTCACCCCCGGATGACGGTGACACTTCCTCCTGAGCCCACAACGTTAATGACGACTGTGCGGCGGTCGGCTTCCTCCGGCCTTGGCAGGAGGGGGGCGAGTTCTGCTGTGGACAGCCGTCCTTCGAATCGGACGCCGTAGGTCAGGTCGACGCGGCCCGCCATGACCTGCCATTCCTCGGGTACCACCAGTTCGACCTGGCCCCCAAGGACCGTGACGTCTACGACCATGCGGGCGTCGACGAATGGATAGGAAGCGCGTGCCAGATCAACCCGCACACTGCCGCCGAGGAGGGCTCGGACAATGACTTTCCGAGGAGTGGTATTCGGCTCCGCAAACGTCTCGTTCACATGGGGATAGGCCACGGACGTGAACCGCCGGACACCGGTATCGATGGACGCCACTGGCCGACGGCGGAAGAGAGCCATGATGAATCCCCCTGCGATAAGGACCGTCGGTGACTTCTGTTCGACCGCGACGATGTACGAGGAGTCGCTGAACCGGAGCAGAAGGGCTGCGAGTCCCAGACATGCGAGGGCGAGTGGCCCGGCCAGTCGGCCGTGTGGAACGGCCGTGCGCACGACGAGCGCCACACCTCCCAGCACCACGAGTGCCGGGACGACGATGGTGATCACGCCGACTACCGAGCGAAGGGCAGCTATGCCCCCGACGGACCACGCTGTGCCTACGACGACAGCGCACAAACCCAGCGCGACACGTATTTGACTCACCCGCGGTCCTTCGTCCTACGCGGGCAGGACTGCCCCATCAACGACGTAGGGATGAGGATAGCTTTGCACTTGCGGCTCTGTGTTGCGGGTGAGCCGACAGCCGGCCCCGAAGCTCAGGCCGCTGGGGTTTAAGGTTTCTCGACTGAAGCGTCAGACTCCCGTCGGCGTACGACCCGCCAGAGTGCGGCAAGGTCAGGCTCCATCGAGTAACTCGCCACTCCGCCCGGCAGCCATTTGATTGCGACAGCCCAATGAGGTCTTCTCGGCAACGTGATAGTTGCGGTGTGTGACGGGGTACGGGTGCCCGCTCGCGGCCTAGTTCTGCGGTGCCAGGGTGCGAAGGACGTCGAACTCGTTGCCCTCGGGGTCCGCCATGACCACCCAGTTTCGGTCTGAGCCCTGGCCCACATCCGTCTTGGTGGCGCCGAGGCCGAGCAATCTGGTCACCTCGTCCTCGGTGCTGCCGTCGATCGGGCTGACGTCGAGGTGAAGCCGGTTCTTCACGGTCTTGCCCTCGGGCACCTGGATGAACAGCAGGGTGGGCGGCATCTGGCGGGCCCGAACATCCTCGACGGTAGGCACCCAGGAGCCGATCTCGACCTTGCCCTCGCTCCGGTCGATCACCTTGAAGTCCAGGACCTCGCACCAGAAGGCCGCGAGCCTCTCCGGATCGTGGCAGTCAACGGCCAACTCGGTGAACCTACTTGTCATGACTCTCCCAGATAGTGCGGACGGGGGCTCAGGGTATGCCGCCCGTCCGACAGATCCGAGATCTTCCTGACTAGGGACATCAGACGGGCTTGACCCAGCATCAGATACGCGAGAAGCCCCTGGTAGGAACAGGTCTGCGAAGAACAGGTTCCGGGTACCGAGAGGCTTCACGCGTTGACCAATGTCACCTACACCGGCGTGCTCGATGTCAGCCGGGCCACTGCTGAGGCCCTCGCGAAGCTGCTGCTCGAACACCGCGAGCGTCTCGGGACCCGCAAGGGCACCCGTGCTGCTCGCTGAGCCAGACCATCGAAGTGGTGACTGAGTGGCCGGGGTCCTCCCCGCGACTAGCTGAACTGAGATGCTGGAGCCGTCGCGTTGAGAGGGGCTGGACAGATGCAGTGGGAGATCCACGGTGAGCGGCAGATCTACGGCAACTCCTGGGTCAATCTGTGGCTGGTGGATGTCCAGCAGCCCGATGGGCGGCGCTGGGAGCATCACGTCGTACGGATGCGGCACTTGGCGGTCGCGGCTGTGGTGGACGACCAGAAGCGGGTCCTGATGATGTGGCGGCACCGCTTCATCACGGACACGTGGGCGTGGGAGCTGCCCATGGGACTGATCGAGGCTGACGAGACGCCCGAGCAGGCCGCTGTGCGCGAGGTCGAGGAGGAGACGGGCTGGCGGGTCGAGGGCGTCAAGCCGTTGATCTACGGCCAGCCGGCCAACGGCATCACCGACTCCGAGCACTACGTCTTCCGGGCGGACGCAGCTTCGTACATCGGTCCGCCGACGGAAAAGAATGAGTCTGACCGGATCGAGTGGATCCCGCTCAAGGACGTCCGGGGGATGATCGACCGCCGTGAGGTTGTCAGCAGCGGTTCCCTCATCGGGCTGCTCTATCTGCTGCTGGATGAGGCCACTGCTGGTTAGGCCAAAGCTTCGCGCATCCGCGCCTCGAAGGCGATCACCGAGGTCTCGCGGGCGTATGGCTGAAGTCGGTTATGGAATTCGCGGACGTGGCCCGTTACGCGGGGTGATTCGATGCTGGTCGCCAGCTCCAGGGCGAGGCTCGCGGTGTCGCAGGCTTTGTCCAGTGCGCCTTGCTGGAGCTGGGTGGTGGCGAGCCAGAAGGCGTGGAAGGCCCGGCCGCGTTGCTGGGTGGCGTTCTCGCGCCGGAAGCCCTCGGCGATGAGTGGTTCGGCTTTGTGGGGTTCGCCGAGCTGGGCGAGGGCGATGCCGGTGTCGACGACGAGCTTGGTCTCGTCGAAGTAGCGCACCCATTGCGGAGCCGGGCCTTCGCCGGTTGCTCGTTCGAAGTGCTGATGTGCCTTGTCGATGGCCGTGTGGCAAGCCGAGGAGTCGCGGAGCGACGCGAGAGCGAAGGCCTCACGCATGTGGAGCATGGACATCACCAGTGCGGACGGTGTCGTGTCGCGGGCGGTGTCCTGGGCGGCGCAGGCGAGGGCAGTGGCTTCGCGGGCGTCTCCCTCGTAGGTGGCTTGCAGGCTCATGCAGGACAGGACGTTGGCGATGAACTGCTGGTCGCCGATGTCCTTCGCGAGGAGGAGGGCCTGGGAGAAGTACGAGCGGGCAGTGCTGTAGCGGCGGGCGTCGAAATAGGCCCACCCCGCGAGCCTGGCCAGCTCGGCGGCCATGGATTGAAGGCCGCGTTTGAGGTCGCGCTCGGCGGTGGAGCCGATGAGGCGCTGGACGTGCCGCAGTTGGCCGACCACAGCCGGGCGGAGGGCTGCTCCGCCGTGTTGGTCGTCGCGACGCCAGTAGTCCTCGATGGATGACTGGATGGCGGTCAGTGTGGAACGGGTGACGCGGTCTTCGTCGACGAGCGACAGGATGTCGTCGACGTCCTTCGTGCGGCTTTGGCCGGCTCCTTCCTCCTGCTCTGTGCGTGCGACGGAGGAGGCGGGTTCGGGTTCGGTAACCACCGCTTGGCGCGGGATTTCCCAGGGGCGGTGGGCGAGCCCGAGCAAGGCGCCCGGGATGCGCAGCCCGTCGGCGACGCGCTCGATGACGTCGATGTGGGCCAGTTTGCGCTGGCCGTTCATGATCTCGCCGACCCGGCTGGGCGTCATCCCGCACAGGGCTGCGATGCGCGAGGGGTAGATTCCGACCCGCCGTCGTACGAGGTGGAAGATCGCGGAGAAGTCCCGGGTGCGGCAGGCGCGCACCAGCTCCGGATCGCGCAGGAGCGTGGCTGGAAGTTCACGCGGTCCTTCCGGAGCGGGCATCGTCGGATCCCCTCCCTCCGAGGGTTTCTGACACGGCGTTCGGCGAACTGGGCGTTCAAGAAGATTACCCACGTTGGGTAATCACGTGGGCCTTATTTGTGACCTGTCACCGCAGCCAACCTGATCTTGCGCTCGCTCGAACCATCGGGCGTACGCGGGCGATCACTTGGACGCCTTCGCGGAGGCCGTTGGCTTCTCATGGAGGAAGCGGTGCGAATGAAGACGATGCAAGATGATGTGGACGGAGGACGTCTCCTCGGATCCGAGGAGGGCGGATTCGGCGACAGCCAGGCGGCCGTGTGCGAGGCCCGGCTCTTCGCGATGGAGATCTTGGCGCGCTGGGGTATCGCGGATCGGGCCGAAGACCTCCGGCTGTGCGTCAGCGAGTTGAGTACGAACGCCCTTGTGCACGCGACACCCCCGGCCGGCGGCTTCACGCTCCGCGTTCTGGCCTGGGCCCGACTGCTGCGTGTGGAGGTGGAAGACCAGGGCACAGGCATGCCGGTGCGGCGAGCTGCCCGGCTGGAGGACGTCTCTGGTCGAGGGTTGTTGCTCGTAGAGGCCCTGTCTGATGACTGGGGCGTCGTCGAGGGCGAATACGGCAAGACCGTCTGGTGCGAATTCCGGCTCAAACCTGAGTCCGATGCGGGTTGGAGCATGGCGGCAGTCGCATGCTGACCGGGTCGTCGTCACAGGATTCGTACGTCTCCGCCGGGCTGCTGGCGTCACTGAGCGCGTTCACCTGGGTCGGCCTCGATCCGGCTGAGGCTGCGGTGGGCATGGTGCTGGTGACTCATGCCCCGGTCCGAAGTGCGGAGGGGACCGGCAGGAGCGTTGAGCAGGGGATGCGGGACTTCGCGGTCGCGCTTGGGATGGGCAGCCCGGAGGAGCCCATTCCCGACCTGGGGCCATGCCTGTCCATCCATGCGGGCTCGCAGGTTGTGCTGCGGCCGGAAGGGAGCCGATACGGGCTGCGGCTTCCGGCCCAGCCCCGATGGGTCCGGTTGCTGCTCCAACGGATGGATGTGGCGGTGATTGTCGGCCTGGATCCGCTTGCCCGGACCAGCGGCATGGCGGACATCGACGGCTACCTCGACCACGGGCTGAAGGCTGGCCGTCTATTCTTCGGCACCGCCCGCGCCGTGCGCAGTCGTGCCAGTGGGGTGGAGCCGACGTGCTGATCCCGCGTGATGGATCCGAGGGCTACTGGTGCGAGTGCGCAGCCTTCACCTCCGAGCGCCCGATCTTGCTCGGGGGTCGCCAGGCCCGGACGCCCAGACCGGCGCTGCGCTGGCTGCGCAGCCAGGCCATGCGCATTGCGGAGCAGATCGATGCCGCGGCTGCGGTCCCCGTTCGGGAGTGGTGCGGCAACGCCCTCGAGCACGAGGCCGCGCTGCGAGCGCTCATCGCCGGAGAGCTGTACGCGGTCGCCACGCATGACGACGAAGCCCACTACGTGCTGGCGGCCTGCCCCATGCGAACCATGTCATTCCTGGAGTGGTGGCACGACATCGATTCGGAGGAGTTCCAGGAGGCCTGAGACAGCGAGGCATCCGGCAGTTCACGACCGTCCCTGTCCCGAGGAGTGACCGTGCACGAAGTCATCGCCAGCCCTTTCCTGGACAGTTACCTCGTCCTGCGACCCGGTAGCCCGTCCGGGCTGAAGATTCCATCGAGCAAGTACCGGCAGCTTCGGTACGCAGTCGACAACAGCCATGTGTGCCCGGACTGGCTGGTCGACCATGCCCGCCTTGCCTGGGGAACGGACCTTGCCGGGCTGCCCGCATCGGGGACCGTCCTGGTCCGTACGCCCTCCCCGTACGGATACGGCCGCGCCTCGTACGAGATCAACAAGGGCTGCAACTTCGCCTGCGAGCACTGCTACCTCGGGCTCAAGGAATTCCAGGGCCTTGCCTGGCAGGACAAGGTCCGACTGCTGCACATCCTGCGTGACGCCGGTGTGCTCTGGCTTCAGCTCACCGGCGGTGAGCCGATGATCGACAAGCATTTCGCCGACGCCTATGCCCTCGCGTACGAGCTCGGCATGGTGATCGAGATCCTGACCAACGGGTCCCGCCTCGCCAGCCCGCAGATGCTCGGGCTCTTCGCTCGCATGCGGCCGAGCAAGGTCACGGTCTCGCTCTACGGCGCGACCGCCGACAGCTTCGACGCACTGACCCAGCGCCGGGGAGCGTTCAAGCTGGTGGAGAGAGGCCTGCACGCGGCCCGGGAGGGTGGGGTGCCGCTGGAACTCGCGCTGATCATCACGCGGCACAACGCTCACGAGGCCGACCAGATGCGCGCCATGGCCCAGGGCCTTGGTGCGCGCACCAAGGAGTACGCCAACATCTCGCCCACCTACTTCGGCACCGGCGAGACCCTGGCCGCGCAGGCCCCCGGCTACCTCAACAAGGGCGAGATCTTCACCGGCTGCCCAGCCGGCCACACCTTCTTCCACGTCGACCCGCTCGGCATGGCAAGCATCTGCAAGGTCGGCCGCGACCGGCAGATCCCGCTCATGACCGAAGGAGTCCGAGGCCTCGCCCGATTGGGCGGCATCGCCGACTCCCTCATGCTTCGCACCGGTGGCTGCTCTGGCTGCCAGCTGTCCGGCACCTGCCGGGTATGCAGGCCGTTGGCCAAGGCCTACCAGGAGGCGAAGGCACCACTCGCTCACTACTGCCAGCACACAGACACAAGGAGTTGACCATGACCGCTGTTCACGTCGAGATCGCACCGATCCGGCACGCCGAGGCCGACGAGGAGATCGTCCTCCTCGACGACCTGGAGGCGTTTGGCGAGTCGGCACTGCCGGGCTGCGGCGACGACAACCCATACCAGTAATCAACCAGGGTCGGGGTCCACCGACGCTGAGTGTCGGTGGACCCCGCCCTCCCTCCGCTTCTGGGAGCCTGTTGTCATGGCAACCACCCCGGTGTCTTTCGAGGATCTGCCCGAGCGTGTCCGCGCCGCCGTCGAAGCCCGCACTGGGCCCATCATCAAAGTCGAGACGGTCTCCGCCGGGTTCAACAGCGCGGTGTCCGCGCGGATCCACACGGCGAGCGGCAGCGCCTTTACCAAGGGCCTGCCAAGCGATCACCGTTGGGTATGGACGCAACAGCGTGAGGCCGACGTCAACCCGTACGTCGTGCCGCTCGCTCCACGGCTCCTGTGGCACATCGAGACCGACGGTTGGAACCTCCTCGGCTTCGAGACGATCGACGGCCACCACGCCGACTACAGCCCAGGCTCTCCCGACCTGCCCAAGGTCGTGCAGGCGCTGGGCCGGCTCGGTGACGTCTCCTGTCCTGACATTCCGCTGCGGCTTGCTGAACAGCGACTCTCGTCGTATGTCGACGATCCGGCCGTACTGGAGTACTTCCGGGGCGACAGCCTGCTCCACACCGACCTCAACAATCACAACCTGCTGATCACCGGCCAGCCTCAGGCCCACCTGGTCGACTGGGGATGGGCCACTCGCGGAGCCGCCTGGCTCGATGCCGCCTACTGGGTCATCTGGCTCATCGCTGCGGGTGGGCACACGCCGGACGAGGCCGAGGCGTGGGCGAGGCGGATTCCGGCGTGGAGGCGGGCGCCTGGGGCAGGCGCGAACGCTTTCGCGGAAGCGAACGCGCGTATCTGGGGTGAGATCGCAGGCGCCGACCCCGACCCCTGGAGCGGCCGCATGGCTGCCGCCGCCCGCACGTGGCGAGACTTCCGGCGAGAGGCCGATCGAGAATGATCGGCGATGCTGCTGGACCTCGCGACTGCGTGCGGGATTGGCGATCAGGGGCTGGGCCTTTGACACCATGCCTGACCAGGAACGCCACACGCGAATGCCCGCGACCCGGAACCGGGCCACGGGCACTGTCGTGGATGCTGTACGTGCCCCAGGCAGGATTCGAACCTGCGACACCCGCTTTAGGAGAGCGGTGCTCTATCCCCTGAGCTACTGAGGCGACTGAGGCGGGCCTTGCGTAAAACGTGGCTGAATACTCTCAGTGAGATTCTGGCCAGTCTTGGCAAGGGGCCTGGGCTGCCGCGAGAGCAGCCCAGAACAGGGTAGCGGATAGGGGCGGGGTGGTGCGGCTGTCGTCTGAGCTCAGCTGGCGTGCGCCTGGCCTTCCCCGGTGTTGTCGCTGAGGTCGGCGGCTTCTGCGTCTGCGTCGGAGCGAACAGGCCAGGGTGTATCGCGGGCATATCGAATATCGCATACGCCGCCGCAACAGTCTTGGGTCTTCAGTGGAGGCATGGACCACAGCGAGTCCGTATGTGGGTGGCGTATGGGTCGGTTTGTCGATTGGGAAAGGGTCGTGGTCATGGATTCGGATTCCGTACGTGGTATCGACCGGCGGCGGCTGCTCGGGTGGGGCGGGCTGGCGGCTGCCGGCGTGGTGGCGGCCGGCGTGCCGCTGGTGGGCGCCCAGCCCGGCCACGCCGACCCGGCCCCGACCGACCCCGACATCCCGCCGGACACCTTGCCCGGCGGAGCCTACGACCGGTACCTGGCGGAACTGGCCGCCCAGGACAAGTTCTCCGGCGTGGTGCTGCTGTCGCACCGGGGCCGGACGGTGCTGTCCCGCAGCTACGGCATGGCCGACAAGGAAAAGGGGATCCGCAACCACGAGGGCATCGCGTTCGACCTCAGCTCGGCGGGCAAGCCGTTCGGCGCGGTGGCCATCCTGCAGTTGGTGCAGCAGGGCGCGGTGAAGCTGTCGGACACGGTGGGCACTTACCTGACGGGCTTCGCCAAGGAGATCTCCGAGCAGGTGACCATCCACCACCTGCTCTCGGGCACATCCGGGCTGAACACCCCGGAGGAGGACCTGCAACGCATCTTCCAGAGCCGGGAGGATGTGCACGAGTTCTACGAGCAGTGGGCCCGGCAGTCGACGCTGGTGGCCGCCCCCGGCACTCCCACCGACCACTCCGGCGCCGAGGTCGCCATCCCCGCGCAGATCGTGGAGGCCGTGACCGGCAAGACGTACTGGGACTACGTGCAGGAAAACATCTTCGAGCGCTGCGGCATGACCGGCACGGCGTTCTACACCAGGCCGCAGTGGCTCACCGACGAGCACATCGCGCACTCGTACATGACGCTGGCCGACGGCAGCCGGGTGGACGCGGTCCGCAATCTGGACAAGGGCAGCCCGTACCCGTACGAATTAGGCAAGAACCCAGGCCGCAGCTTCATCGATGCCCCCGGGGACGGCGGCTTCGCCACCGCACCGGATCTGGTCCGGTTCGCACACGCGCTGCGCAACGGCACGGTGCTGGACCGGCCCTACGCCGATCTGCTCACCGGGGCCAAGATCCCCCATGGGCAGGCCCAGGGCGGCCGGGCAGCCTCCGCCGACTCATCGTTCGACGCTTACCACATGCCGGTCCACATCATCAATGGACAGTGGGTGTTCGGGCGCGCCGGCGCCAACCCCGGCAGCGGCGCCAGCTGGAACATCTACCCGTACACCGGCTGGGTCGGCGTCGTCCTCAGCAACTACGACGGCCTGCCGCTGCAGGAGATCACCCAGCAGGAGGTGCAGGCCGTCACCGGCCAGCACTGACATAGCCCCGGCGCCGGCCGGCCTTCGGGAACTCCACCGCGTCCAGCACGGTGCGGGGTACCGCCGGACAACCGATGTGGACTTCGACGGTCGGCAGAGCGACGGCGGCGATCGCGTCCCGGAGTGCGACGGAGGTGTGCGTGAACGCGGCGGGGTTGATGACGATCGCGTCGCATTCGGTGTGCGCGGCATGAATCGCGTCGACCAGCACGCCCTCGTGGTTGCTCTGTACGAAGCGCGCGGTCAGGCCATGTTCGGTCAGAGTCCTGGTCACGGTCTCCTCGACCTCGCGCAGCGTGGTGGAACCGTACTTGTCGGGCTCGCGCACGCCCAGCAGATTGAGGTTGGGGCCGTTGAGGAACAGGACGGTCCGTCCGGGGTCGTTCTCGGCGGTGGCGTCGAACATGCGCGGCTCCTTCATCAGTACGGGCCATGCGGGTCAGGCGGGCTGGGGCATTTCTCGGTGCGTGAGCAGCAGCGACAGGTGGTGGAACATCCGCTCGGTGCCGGGCGGCGGCCCGTGACGAGCTCGAATGCCTCTGGCGTCAGGAACAGGCACATATCGGTACGGCCGCCAGCGCGCAGGGCACGGGCCGCCACCGCTCGGAACAGCGGGGGCGTCGACCGGCATGCGGGCACGTCGGTGGCCTTCCTGCCGGTGGCCGACCGGTGACGGCGATGGACCTCCACCCGCGCCGACGAGGCCCGCGCAGCCGCTTGCGTGCCGCGCGGTGCTCCCGTCATGATTCTTCGATGTGTCCCGCTGAACGGAACATTCCAGACTCTGGTGTCGCGCGGGTCGCCGCCGTACTCGGGGCTTTCGACCCGCTTCACGCCGAACTGCGGGTGTCGGAGATCGCCCGCAGGGCCGGGCTGCCCAAGTCCACGACCTCCCGCCTGGTGCGGGACCTCGTCGGCTACGGGTTCCTGGAACGCGACGAGAACGACGGCTCGCTCCTGCATATGGGAACGCGCCTGTTCGAGTACGGCGAGCTGGCTTCCCGGCACCGCAATCTGCGCGCGGTCGCCCTGCCGTACATGGCCGATCTGCGTGAGGCGACCCGGCAGACGGTGCATCTGGCCGTGCTGGACGGCACCGAAGTCGTCTACGTCGAGATTCTGCGGAGCAAGGACGCGCCGAGGATGGGGTCGCGGGTGGGCGGCAGGCTGCCCGCGCACGCCGCGGCCGTGGGTAAGGCACTGCTCGCCTTCGGTGAGGCGGAGGCCGTCGAGGCGGTCTTCGCTCATGGGCTCGCCCCGGTGGGCCCGCGCACCATCACGGTGCCCGGCCTGTTCCGGCGTGAGCTGGAGCGGATCCGGGGAGCGGGCGTAGCGTACGAGAACGAGGAGACCGGCCCCGGGGTGGGGTGTGTCGCTACCGCGATTCTCGGGGCCGACGGCCGCCCCGTCGCGGCGATGTCCATCTCGGGCTGGAGCGGGAGGCTGAATCTGCGCCGGGTGGGCCTCGCCGTGCGCACTGCGGGGCTGGCCATAAGCCGCGAGCTGCGGGGCCCGAGCCCCTCCACAGGCGAGAGCTGAGCAGGCTCCCATAGGGTGTCCGCTCAATGCCGTTCCCTTTCGCAGCGTCCGGCCTGTGGTGTGTCCCGTCATGGAGGACTGTCCCCCGTGTGACGAGGAGTGGGCAAGCTGGTTGATCCGCTGAGCGGAACAAGGCGGAGTCGACGTCACTCGATCTTGTTCCGCTCAGCGGATCACCTGGGTTGTCTGGCGGGGCTCCGCCCAACATGCTTCGAGGAGAGCCCACCACCCGAGGAGAGAGCCGCAGATGGACAAAGCCACGCACGCCGTGGTCGCGAAGGAACTGCTGGCCGCGCGGCGCGCCCGCGAGCCCATCGACCCCGTCTCCCTGACCCATCCGGGGCTGACCGTCGACGACGCCTACGCGATCCAGCTGGAGCAGGTCCGCGCCTGGACCGAGGACGGACAGCGCGTCCAGGGCCACAAGGTCGGGCTCACCTCGGCGGCCATGCAGCGCCAGCTCGGCGTCGACCAGCCCGACTACGGGCATCTGATGGAGTCCATGTTCCATCTGGAGGGCCTGCCGATCGGGCTGGGGAATTTCATCAGCCCCAAGGTCGAGCCGGAGATCGCGTTCGTGCTCAAGCGACCTCTGACCGGGCCGGGCGTGAATGCCGCGCAGGCGCTGTCGGCGGTCGACTACGTCCTGCCGGCCATCGAGATCATCGACTCCCGCATCCGGGACTGGAGGATCGCACTGGTCGACACGGTCGCGGACAACGCGTCCGCCGGCGGCGTGGTGCTCGGCAGCCGCCCCGTCCCGGTGGACGCGGTGGATCTGCGGCTGGCCGGCTGCGTGCTGACCCGCCGCGGCGAGGTCGTCGGCACCGGAGCCGGCGGCGCTGTCCTCGGCTCGCCCCTCAACGCCCTGGTGTGGCTGGCCAACACGGTGGGTCGGCTCGGCGTCACCCTGGAAGCGGGCCATGTCATCCTGCCCGGCTCCGTCTGCGCCGCCGTGCCGGTGGCCGCCGGGGACTCCGTCACCGCGACGTTCGGCGGCCTGGGCACCGTCACCGCGCGATTCGCCCACGTACAAGGACAGGGGGAGGACGCATGACCACCACCGCCGCCATCGTGGGGCCCGGCAACATCGGCACCGACCTGATGGTCAAGCTGCTGCGCAACGAGGACATCGACGTCCGCTACATGGTCGGGGTGGATCCCGCCTCCGACGGCCTGGCCCGAGCCACCCGCGCCGGAGTCGAAGCCAGCGCCGGAGGCGTGGACTGGCTGCTCGCCCGGCCAGAACTGCCCGACCTGGTCTTCGAGGCCACCTCCGCCAAAGCGCACCTGGCCAACGCCGCCCGCTACGCCGAGGCCGGGATCACCGCCATCGACCTGACGCCCGCCGCGGCCGGTCCCTTCGTCTGCCCGGTGGTCAACCTCACCGAGCACGAAGCCGCGCCGAACGTCAACATGATCACCTGTGGCGGGCAGGCCACCATCCCGATCGTGGCGGCCGTCTCCCGGGTCGTGCCCGTGCCGTACGCCGAGATCGTCGCCTCGATCGCCTCCCGCTCGGCCGGCCCCGGCACCCGCGCCAATATCGATGAGTTCACCGAGACCACCTCCCACGCCATCGAGACCGTCGGCGGCGCCGGACGCGGCAAGGCGATCATCATCCTCAACCCCGTCGACCCCCCGATGATCATGCGCGACACGGTGTACTGCGCCATCCCCGCCGACGCCGACCGCGACGCCATCACCGAGTCCATCCACCGGATGGCCGACGAGGTACGGGTGTACGTGCCTGGCTACACGGTGCGCGCCGAGCCGCAGTACGACGCCCCGCGCCCCGGGTGGAACGGGCAGGCCCGGGTCGCGGTCTTCCTCGAAGTCCGCGGCAACGGCGACTACCTGCCACCGTGGGCAGGCAACCTCGACATCATGACGGCCGCCGCCGTCCGAGTCGGCGAACTCATCAGCCAGCGACAGAAGGCCGTGACCCGATGACCGAGGACACGACCACGGACCCCCGGCCGGCCGTGCGCATCACCGACACCACTCTGCGTGACGGCAGCCACGCGATAGCCCATCAGTTCACCGTCGACCAGGTAAGGGCCGTGACCCGCGCCCTGGACGACGCGGGCGTGACGGTCATCGAGGTCACCCACGGCGACGGCCTCGCCGGATCCTCCTTCAACTACGGCTTCTCGCACACCGACGAGATCGACCTCGTCAAGGCAGCCGTCGACGAAGCACACCAGGCCCGTATCGCCGTCCTGCTGCTGCCCGGCCTCGGCACCGTCGAGGACCTGCACCGGGCCCATGACGCGGGCGCCGGGATCGTACGGGTGGCAACCCACTGCACCGAGGCCGATGTCTCCGTCCAGCACTTCGGGGCCGCGCGCGAACTGGGCATGGAGACCGTCGGGTTCCTGATGCTCTCGCACCGGGTCGGTCCCGAGGCGCTGGCGAAGCAGGCCAGGATCATGGCCGACGCCGGATGCCAGTGCGTGTACGTCGTCGACTCCGCGGGCTGGCTGCTGCCCACCGACGTCACCGACCGGGTATCGGCGCTGGCCGCCGAGCTCGGCGAGGACGCCCAGATCGGCTTCCACGGCCACCAGAACCTCTCGCTCGGCGTCGCCAACTCCATCGCCGCGTACGAGGCGGGCGCCCGCCAGATCGACGGCAGCCTGTGTGCGCTGGGCGCCGGCGCCGGCAACTCGCCGACCGAACTGCTCGCCACCGTCTTCGAACGGATGCGGGTCCCCACCGGCCTGGACGTGGACGGCGCGCTGCGCGCCGCGCACGAGGTGCTCACGCCGCTGATTCCCCGGCTGCCCATCGCCGACCGCCCGGCCATCGAGCAGGGCAGGCACGGTGTGTACTCCTCGTTCCTGCTGCACGCGCAGCGCGCCGCCGACCGTTACGGAGTACCTGCCCACGCCATCCTGCGCGCAGTCGGCGAGGCAGGGTACGTCGGCGGCCAGGAAGACATGATCATCGACGTGGCGATCGACCTTTCCACCCGCGCCACGACCCCGACCCCGACCACGGCCCCGGAAGGCGTACCCGCATGAGCGACTGGACCACCGACCGCGCCGTGACGGAGCTGCTCGGCCGCGAGGCCGACCGCAGGGACGGCGGCCGGATCACCGACGAATGGCCCGGCCTCGACCTGCCGACCGCCTACCAGGTGCAGGACGCGCTGCGGCAGCGCAAGGTCGACTCCGGTGAGAAGGTCGTCGGCGTCAAGCTGGGCCTCACCTCGCGCGCCAAGCAGCAGCGGATGGGTATCGACTCCCCGCTCACCGCGTGGCTCACCGACGCGATGGTGCTCCCGGAGGGCGTACCGGTGCCGATGGACGAACTCATCCACCCGCGTGTCGAGCCCGAGATCGTCTTCGTCATGGGCGAGCGGCTGGAGGGTCCCGGCGTGACCGCCGCGACCGCGCTCGCCGCCGTCCGCAGCGTGCACGCCGGCTTCGAGGTCATCGACAGCCGCTACACCGACTTCAAGTTCACCCTCCCCGACGTGGTCGCCGACAACGCCTCGTCCTCCCGCTTCGTCGTCAGCGGCACCTGCCTGCCACCCCAGGGCCTCGACCTCGCGCTGGAGGGCTGCCTGCTCGGCATCGACGGCGAGATCACCGACTCCGCGACCGGCGCCGCCGTCCAGGGCCACCCCGCCGAGGCGCTCGCCCTGGCGGCGAACTCCCTCGGCGCGCGCGGCATCGCCATCGAGGCCGGCTGGATCGTGCTCACCGGAGGCCTCACCGACGCGGTCTTCGTCGAGCCCGGCCGGGAGATCAGCGCCGAGTTCACCCACCTCGGCACCCTGCGGGTGGTCGGGGCCTGACATGCCACTCGTCGAGATCAGCATCGTCGCGGGGCGGCCCCCGGAGAAGATCCGCGACCTCATCCACCAGGTGCACACCGCCGTACGGAACTCCCTGGACGCCCCCGGCGCCGCCATCCGGGTCCTCGTCCGCGAAATCCCGCCCGAGCACTGGGCAGCGGGCGACATCACCAAGGCCGAACAGGAGGCATCCCATGAGCGATGAGCGCCCCGAGAGCATCGACGAATTCCGGGCGACGTACGAGAAGATGCTGGGCTTCGTCCCCCCGCGCGTGGGCTCCCGGTTCGAGGCGTCCGAGAGGACCAACCCGGAACTGCTGCTGGCCCAGGAGCGCCTGCGCAACATGATCATGTACCCGGACGCGCTGGACCAGAAGACCGTCCAGCTGGTGCTGTTCGGCATCCTGCACGCCAAACTCAGCGACGCCGCCAAGCTGCACGGCCTCGCCGCGCTACGGGCCGGTGCCAGCTGGGATGAGCTGCGCGCCGTCATCGACCTGGCGTTCCTGTTCACCGGGTTCTCCGCGATCAACCGCGGCCCGCAGGTGCTGGCCGACATCGCGGAACTGGAGAAGAAGGCACAAGACCATGAGTGAGCCGCTGTACGAACTCGCCCACCTCGGCCACGCCGAGCTGCTGACCCCGGTGTACGACCAAAGCCTGGCCTTCTTCACCGAGGTCTACGGTCTCGACCTGGTGCACGAGTCCGACGGCAGCGCCTACCTGCGCGCCTGGGGCGACCACGACCTGACGACCCTGAAGCTGACCGCCGCCGACCGGGCCGGTCTCGGCCATGTCGCCTGGCGCGCGGTCAGCCCGCAGGCCCTGACCCGCCGGGTCTCGGCGCTGGAGGAACGCGGCGTCGAGGGTGAGTGGATCGACGGGGACTTCGGGCACGGCAAGGCGTACTCCTTCATCGCCCCGAGCGGCCAGAGCATGGAGCTCTACTACGAGACCGAGAAGTACCGTGCGCCGGCGGGCAAGGCCTCGTACCTGCCCAACCAGCCGCAGTCCTCGGTCACCCGGGGCGTGGGCGCGGCGCGCATCGACCACATCAACGTCCTCGCGGACGACGTGCCGGGCACGCGCGCGTTCATGTGCGACACCTTGGGCTTCAAGCTCCGTGAGCACCTGATCCCGCCCGGCCAGCCCGAGGTCGGGGCCTGGCTCAGTTTGATGAACAAGGCCCACGATCTGGCCATCACGCGTGAGCCGGCTCCCGGCGTCACCGGGCGGCTGCACCACCTCGCCTATGCCGTCGAGAACCGCGAGGACGTGCTCCGCGCCGCCGACATCTTCTGCGAGCTGGAGGTCGAGATCGAGTTCGGCCCCGCCAAGCACTCACGCACCCAGGGCTTCTTCCTCTATGTCCTGGAGCCGGGCGGCAACCGGATCGAGGTGTTCTCCGGCGGCTTCCACATCTTCGCCCCCGACTGGGAGCCGGTCACCTGGACCACCGAGGGCCAGGGCCGCTCCACTGCCTGGGGTCTGGACGTGCCTGCGAGCTTCCACTCCCACGCCACCCCGGTCCTGCCATGACGCGGGAGCTGACCGCCAGTTTCGTGACCCTGTCCGGCGCGGGCTTCGCCCAGCCCGCCCGGGTGCCGTTCGCGGAGCGCTGCCGCGCGGCTGCCGCCGCGGGCTTCACCGGCATCGGCCTGCACACCGACGACTACCGGCGGATGCGGGCCGCCGGGGCGAGCGACGCGTCCCTGCGCACCCTGCTCGACACAGAAGGACTCGCCCTCCGGGAAATCGAGTTCCTGAGCGGCTGGGCCACGGTCGGCACCCGCGGCGCTGACACCCTCGCCGCCGTCGGCGCGCTCGGCGACGCCTTCCGGCCGCATCACGTCACGGCGGGCGAGTTCGGCGCGGACGATCTCGACATCGTTGGCGCGGGCGCCCGGCTCCGTACGATCTGCGACGACGTCGCCGCTCACGGTCTGCGCGTCGCGGTCGAGGCCTTCCCCTGGTCCGGCCTGAAGGACGTGGCCACCGCCCGCGCGGTGGTGGAGGCCTCGGGCGCCCCCAACGCCGGCCTGATGATCGACGTCTGGCACTTCTACAACACCCGCTCCGCCCTCGCCGACCTCGACGGCCTGCCGCCCGACCGGATCGTGGCCGTACAGCTCAACGACGGCCGCGTCGTGGACGGCGACTTCCTCACCGAGGCACGGCAGGGGCGCCTGCTGCCCGGCGACGGCGAACTGGACGTCGCGGGCCTGCTGCTGGGCCTGCACGAACGCGGCTTCCGCGGTCCGTACTGCGTCGAGGTCAACTATCCCGGCTACCGGGACCTCCCGGTCGACGAGATGGCAGCCCAGGCCTTCACCAAGGCGTCCAAGGCTCTTGAGGCGCTTCCCGCGCGCTGAACCCGCCCCGGCCCGCCCCAGGCCGGGGCAGTGGCGGTGCGGGGTCCCGGAGCGGCGCCAAGGTCGACCTGGCACGGCCGTGAACGGCCTCTGCACTGCAGAGCGAAGCCCCAGGTCGGCGACCTGGGGCTGTTCATTTGCCCCGGTGTCGCGAGGATAAGGATCGCGGTCCGCAGCGCCTCCCGCCTCTCCAGGCGCAGGTCTTGGCCATCCCCCCGGATGGTCATGGCCACTGCCCGGGGCACCGCCGGTTGCCCCGTAGCCCCGTCGGCGGCGGCCACCGTCCCACCACCCACCGACAGGACCTGCCCGGCCGGTTTTGGGGGAGGGTCAGGGCGCGGAACCTTCGGGCAGCTTGGCCCAGAGGAGGCGGCGCTCGCGGCGGGGGTCGTACTCGATGCGGGGCGGGTCGTCCAGGATCGCCGTGGCGCGGTCCTGTGGCTCGTAGCGGGGCCAGTGGAGCCCGTCGGGCAGCCCGCCGGGGGCACTGGCGTGCAGGAAGCTCCGCACGGCGCGGTGCAGCGTTGCGGTGACGGTGAGGTCGGCGGGGCGCATGGGCGGGGCGGGCGGGAGGCCGACCAGGTTGTTGAAGGCGGGCGGGCGGGCCCAGAGGCAGCGGTTGTCGGCGCCGTGGGTCGCGCCGAGGCGGTCGTACGGGGGCAGTCCGGGCACGTGGTCGAAGCGGCTGAACCAGACCTGGCCGCCGGCGGCGTGCTGGGCCTCGGCCAGCCGGATGGCGGGGATCAGCCACATCGTGTCGTCCAGCAGGTCGAGTTGCGGGTCGCGGCCCGCTTCGGCGAGGGGGGTGTACGCCTCCCTGAGCTCGGCCCAGCGCTGCTCGCCGAGGGCCACCTGACCGGCCGCGTCCGTGCCGGCCAGGACCGGGGCGGCAGGGGGGCCGAGGAAGATGTCCATTTCGTGGCTGACGTGGCTGATCCAGACCGGGAGGTGCCGGGCCTCGCCGCTCGCGACCGCCGCCAGCGGCGGCCTGGGCAGCACGGCGCCGTCCACCACGGGGCAGTAGCCGTCGCCGCGCAGCACCGCGTCGCCCGCGCCGGCCACGACGTGCGCCGCAGCGGCCCGTAGCGCCTGCACCGGCACGTCGGCCAGCCCGTCGGCGCTCACGTCCAGTGCGGTGAGCAGGCGGTGGGTGACCTCTGCGCTCTGTTCGGGGGTGTGGACGTTCCGTGCGGCGCCGCTGAGTACGAGGGCCTGGTGGAACAGCCCGCGCGCGGCCGGGACCGCGAGCAGCGTGGTAGTGAGCATGCCGCCGGCCGACTGGCCGGAGAGCGCCACGCGGCCGGGGTCGCCGCCGAACGACGCGATGTTCCCGCGCACCCACTCAAGGGCGGCAACCAGGTCGCGCAGCGCGGGGTTGGCGCTGTCCGCCACGCCGAGGTGCTCCAGGTCCACGAAGCCGAGTGGCCCGAGCCGGTAGTTGACGGTCACCACGACCGCGTCGCAGACCTCGGCCAGCCACGCGCCGTCGTAAAGGCTGCCGCTGCCGTGCAGGAAAGCGCCGCCGTGGATCCAGAACAGGACCGGCCTGGGCGCCGTCGGCTGGGCGGGGGCCCAGACGTTGAGGGCGAGGCAGTCCTCCCGCCCGTCGATGCCCTGGTCAGAGGCATTGGGGACCGGAGTGAACTGGACGGCTTGGGGACCGTACCGTGTGGCGTCCCGCACCGCCGTCCAGGGCTTGACGGGGGCCGGGGGCCGGAAGCGCAACTCCCCGGTGGGCGGCGCGGCGTAGGGGATGCCCTTCCAGGAGAGCACTGGGCCCTCCGCGGCGCCTATGACGGGCCCCGTCAGGGTCTCCACCTGTATCCCTGGCATGAACTGCGCACCTCTTCGTGGCCGAGTCAATGTACGCACTGGTCCGTTATATCTAGCCGCAGGATGCCTCCATGGCAAGAGGTGAAGCGTGACGAACATATTTCCATCAGGAATCTTGACAGTCGGCGAGGGTGGTCTCACGATCCTCTATTAACTGCCTAGTGCGTTAACTGGCCGCAACCCCGCAGCCATCCGGCAAGTCCGCTCGACACGGGCATCCCCGTATGCGAGTCGTGACGTCGTCCGCGCTCGTCCCCCCTCTGTCCCCGCCCAGCCCGGCCGTTCCCGTAACGGGAGCGCTTGCGGTACTCAATGAGGAGCACACGTGACCGCTCGTTCGCTCGATGACGCCTCGGAATCGAAGATTCCAACCAGTGGGCACCGAAAGGCGGCCTTTGCCGCCTGGATCGGCAGCGCCCTGGAGTACTACGACTTCTTCATCTACGGCAGCGCCGCCGCCCTGGTCTTCCCCCGGGTCTTCTTCAACCCGGACGACCCGGCCACCGCGACCCTGATCTCGATGGCGACCTTCGGCGTCGCCTACGCGGCCCGCCCCGTCGGCGCCGTCTTCCTCGGGCACTTCGGTGACAAGATCGGCCGCAGGAAGGTCATGGTCTTCACCCTCTTCCTGATGGGCCTGTCGACCTTCCTGGTCGGCTGCCTGCCCACCTACGCCCAGGTCGGCACCCTGGCCCCGGTTCTGCTCGTGGTGCTGCGCTTCCTGCAGGGCCTGTCCGCCGCAGGTGAGCAGTCCAGCGCCAGCTCCCTGACCCTGGAACACGCGCCGCAGAACCAACGCGGCTACTTCACCAGCTTCACCCTCAACGGAACACAGTTCGGGCTGATCATCTCAACCCTGGTCTTCATCCCGATCGCCTCCCTCCCGGAGAACCAGCTGCTCACCTGGGGCTGGCGCATCCCGTTCCTGCTGAGCGCGCTGGTGACCCTGACCGCGTACTTCATCCGGCGCTCGCTGCAGGAGGCGCCGATCTTCGAGGAGATCTCGGAGCGCGACGAGGTGGCCAAGCTGCCGGTGGTCGAACTCCTCCGGAACCACTGGGCCGACATGCTGCGGGTGGCTTCGGCGGCGCTCATCGCGGCGGTGAGCACGATCGGCGGAGTCTGGGTGCTGTCCTACTCCACCGCCGCCGTCGGCCTCGACCGCACCACCATGCTGTGGGTCAGTGTCTTCGCCAACCTGGTGGCCCTGATAGCGCTCCCGTTGTGGGCCAAGCTCTCCGACCGCATCGGCCGCAAGCCGGTCTTCCTCATCGGCTCCATCGGCAGCGCCGTCATGATCTTCGTCTACCTGGGGGCGGTGACCTCGAAGAGCTACCCGCTGATCTTCCTGGCCGGCGCCGCCACCATGGGTTTGGTCTACAGCGCCTCCAACGGCATCTGGCCCTCGCTCTACGCCGAGATGTTCAACACCCGGGTCCGGCTGTCGGGCATGGCCATCAGCACCCAGTGCGGGTTCGCGATCACCGGATTCGCCGTCACCTACGCGGCCCAGCTCTCCGGCCCCGACGGCAAGAACTGGGTCGCTGTCGCAATCCTGACCGCCGCGATGTGCGCCGTCAGCTCCATCGCCGTACTGACCGCCCGCGAGACCTACAAGGTGCCCACCGCCGAGCTCGGCATGAAGCCGGGCATGCGCCCGGCCCAGGCCACCAAGCCCCAGTCGGCGGCAGCCTGACCCCCGTCCCGTCCCCGCCGCGCCTGCGGCCGTCCACTCCACGTAGACGGCCGCAGGCACGCTCACCCCCGAAGTCGGAAGGAACCCCGCGATCACCGTGACCTCCTCCTCCACTGTGACCCCCTCCAGCGTGAGTTCCTCCTATCTCACCGGCTTGATCGGATCGGGGATCGGCCCATCGCTGAGCCCCGCCCTGCACGAGCGCGAAGCCGACCGGCACGGACTGCGCCTGCTCTACCGCACGATCGACATCGACGAGCTGGGCTTGCCGGCCACGGCCGTGGGCGAACTGCTGAATGCCGCCCGCACGCTGGGATTCGACGGCCTCAACATCACCCACCCCTGCAAGCAACTGGTGATCGAGCACCTGGACGAACTCGCCCCCGAGGCCGAGCAACTCGGTGCCGTCAACACCGTGGTCTTCCACGACGGCCGCGCCATCGGGCACAACACCGACGTCACCGGCTTCGCCCAGTCTTTCGCCCGCGGACTGCCCGAGGCACCCACAGGCAGGGTCGTGCAGCTCGGCGCGGGCGGAGCCGGCGCCGCCGTCGCCCACGCGCTGCTCACCCTCGGCGCGGACCGGCTCACCCTCGTGGACACCGACCACGCCCGCGCGGCCGCTCTCGCCGCCGCCCTCAACAGCAGCTTCGGGCCGGCCCGTGCGACCGCCGCCCCCTTTGTGGAACTGGCCGCCGAGCTGGCCCGCGCCGATGGACTCGCCCACGTCACCCCCACGGGCATGGCAGCCCATCCGGGCCTGCCGTTCCCCGCCGAACTGCTGCGCCCGCAGCTGTGGGTGGCCGAGGTCGTCTACCGCCCACTGGAGACCGAGCTGCTGCGCAGAGCACGCGCCCTCGGCTGCCGCACCCTCGACGGCGGCGGCATGGCGGTCTTCCAAGCCGCCGACGCCTTCCGGCTGTTCACTGGCCGCGAGCCCCACACCGACCGTATGCTCGATGATCTCGCCGACCTCGTCGGCGCCCCCGCCCGGTGAGGAACCATATGCCAGCCGCCGTCCCGCCGCAGACGCAGTCCGCCCCCAGGCGCACACGCGACGCGGCCCGGACCCGGGCCGAAATCCTCGACGTCGCGACGGAGGAGTTCGCCCGCGCCGGCTACTCCGGCGCCCGCGTGGACGACATCGCCGCCCGCACCCACACCGCCAAGCGGATGATCTACTACTACTTCGGCGGCAAGGAACAGCTGTTCACCGCTGTCCTGGAGCGGGCGTACTCCTCCATCCGCCACAGCGAGCAGGAACTCGACGTCGAGCATCTCGACCCGGTGTCCGCGATCCGCCGGCTGGCCGACCTCACCTTCGACCACCACGAGGCCCACCCGGACTTCATGCGCCTCGTCAGCATCGAGAACATCCACGAGGCCGAGCACATCGCCGCCTCTCCGACGCTGCGTTCACTCAACGCCCCGGTGATCGGCATCCTCGACCGCATCCTCCGCGCCGGCCGCGAGCAGGGCGTCTTCACGACGCAGGTGGACGCCATCGACATGCACATGATCATCAGCTCGTTCTGCTGCTTCCGCATCACGAACCGGCACACCTTCGGCGCCCTCTTCGGACGGGACCTCACCGCCGCGGACCGCCGCGATCACTACCGCACGCTGCTGGGCGACATGGTCATCGCCTACCTCACGGGCAGTGGCGACGTCGGTGCGGCCGCCCAGCTCGTGGTTCCGTCGAGCGGCGCCGGCGGGTGACCATGTCAGCCTCTGACCGGGATCAACATGGCGCCGGGTGGCGCCGAGCAGTTCCGCGGCCCGTGCACCGTTGGAGATATCGAGGGCTTCCGGCCGCGTCCAGGTAAAACTGCGGTGGACCGCAGGTGTCACTGTCCGGACCAGCGGGGGAACCTCAGCCGCACGGCGGACACTCGGTTGTTTCGCGTCATGAGCGGGCTGTGAGACAAATCCCGGCGCCTCCACGCTCGGACCTGTCACCCATATGGGGACGCCCCCTAGGACGCAAGGACTACCGACGTGCGCAAACTCAAGAAGGCGGCCATGGTTGCCATCGGCCTGGCCGCCGGCCTGACCTCGGTGGTCGCACTGGCCGCCCCCGCCAGCGCGGATACCAACATCCGCGGGACCGAGTCGTGGAACACCGACACGCTGCTGATGTCACTGTGCACGGGCAACACCGGCGTGCACTCCTGGTTCTTCGACACCCGCACCGGGGCGGTCCGCCCCGACAAGATCAGGGCCGACTGGCAGACACATGTGGTCGCCCCGGCGTGGGAGGAGCAGTTCACCGGTTACTGCAGCTACCCGCAGGCGTCCTCCTGGACCTGGACCGGTCCGCAGACGCAGATCAGCAATCTGGTCATGAACTGCGGCTACCGGGTCACCCAGTCCGAGTCGATCACCAAGAGCGTCACCAAGACCAGCACCACGAGCAACAGCGTCGGCGGCTCGGTCGGCGTCGAGTGGAGCATCATCCCGGACGTGCTGTCGGTCGAGGCGGCCTTCAACTACGAGCACACCTGGTCCTACAGCAAGGCCGGCACCTGGACCCAGAGCGACTCGCTGAACGTGCCGCCGCGGACCAAGGCGCAGCTCAACTTCGCACCGCTGATGCGCACTGTCCGCTCCAACCCGGTCTTCCACGTCACCCGCTACATGTGGGAGACCGGCGGCGACAACTCCGGCCACTGGTGGGACACCAACACCTGGCGCGGCCGGGGGTACAAGGACATCACCTCGTACGGGGCCTACTACGACGCCAAGGCCAACGTCATCAACCCGGACGGCAGCCCGGTCGGCGCGACCATCGCCCTCGACCACCCGGCGAGCAAGTCCGACTGCGGCTTCTGACGGAAGAGCGGATACCGATCATGGCGAATCCCCTCGTGGGCACCGCGTACACCCCCCAGAGAAAGCTGACGCTCTCCGTAGCGGTCACCGTGCTGCTGGTGCTGATGTTCAGCCTGGCCCAGCCCTTCGGCGCCACCAGCGCGCACGCCATCGACGACGGCCGGGACATCAACTGGCACATTCGCGACGGCGCGGCCGGGTACAACAAGATGATCAAGCAGGTTCGCGCGCGGGCGGCGGGCCGGGTGGTCTACGACCAAATGGACATGACCACGGGCGACGTGAACGACTACTTCTCGGTCAACGTCTGGGAGACGTCGCTGGACGGCAACGTCCCGTCCATCCGTCTCATCGTGCGAGCCGAGAACCTGTACATCCAGGGCGTGTACGTTCCCGATCTCAGGTACTACTACCACTTCGGCGACGCGACCGCGAAGAGCTACCTGCCGAACAGCAACGCGTCGAATCTGCAGCTGCCGTTCAACGGCGACTACCTGAGCATGACGCGGTACGCCGACCAGACCATGACCACCCCCAGGTTCCGGCCCTTCGACATGAGCAGAAACGCCGGCATCCTGAGGGCTCACGAATCCCGCGGCTCCGAGCGGGCCGGTGCCCTGCTCTCCTTCGTGGAGGCGATCTCGGAGGGTGCCCGCTTCAGCTACATCTCCAACCGCATCGCCTCCAACTGGGACGCCGGCGCGACGTTCGACTCCACCTCCGTGGACATGGTCAGGAACTGGGCGTCCCTGACCAGCTGGACCCGCAACAGGCTGGAACACGGATCGGCCACTCCGGAGTACGGGTGGATCGGCAACCAGCACATCCAGACGCTGTCGAACGTGGCCGCGATCGCCGCGCTGCTGCTGTTCTGGAAGGGCTGACGGAGCAGTTCCCCCGACATGCACAGGGAGAGGCGGTCATCGGCCGGTAACGATCGATGACCGCCTCTCTCGTGGTCAGGGCCCTTGCGGGCCGTGGCCAGGGAGGTCATTCCAATGCCGATGAAGTGGAAGTTCCGGTAGTGGCCGTCCGCGTTGTTGTCTCACGGGCACCGCCCAGGGTGAAACGATCACGGATCGACCCCGCCGAACCTGCCCTGTGTTGTTTTTGTGACGCGCAGTTCACCTCCCGTCCCCCTGCTCCAGCGAGTTTCGCTGAAGTACCACGTGGAGAGGCGCTGCCGATGGGACGTCTGGAAAATCCGGTGGATCCCGAGGCCGGACCGGTCGCGCGATTTGCCCACGAACTGCGCGCTCTGCGCAGGGAGGCAGGCAGCCCTACCTACCGCGAGATGGCCGGCCAGGTGCCCCATTCGGTGGCAACACTCGCCCGCGCGGCCGCAGGCGTCCAGTTGCCGACCCTCCAGGCCCTCCTGGGATACGTCGAGGCGTGCGGCGGGAATGCCGCCGAGTGGGAGCAGCGCTGGCGTCACGCCTCCGAGGAGATCACCGTCCAGGAGGGCATCGACCCGCCCTACCGCGGCCTGTTCCGGTTCGAGACCACTGACCGGGGCTGGTTCTTCGGCCGGGACCGGCTCGTCGCCGAGCTGCTGGACCTGGTGGAACGCAAGAGGTTCAGCGCCCTGCTCGGCTCGTCCGGCAGCGGGAAGTCCTCGCTGCTGCGCGCCGGGTTGATCCCACCGCTGCGCGAGGCGCAGGCACCGCGCCTGCGCCCGGCGGCGATCCGGGTACTCACCCCCGGCGAGCACCCCATGCGCACCCACGCCGGTCTGCTGAAGCCGGACCGGGCAGGCGGAGCCGCAGACACCCTGGTGATCGTCGACCAGTTCGAGGAGGCATTCACCCTCTGCGCGGATCGGGGCGAGCGGGCCGACTTCTTCGAGCTGCTGCTCGCCGCGCGCGAGCCGGACAGCGGGACGCGGGTGGTCCTCGCGCTCCGGGCGGACTTCTACGGCCACTGCGCCGAGCACCGCCAACTGGCCGCGGCGCTGCGCGAGGCCCATCTCCTGGTCGGGCCCATGAACGCGCAGGAGGTCCGAGAGGCGATCACGAGGCCGGCGGCCGTAGCCGGGCTCACTGTGGAACGGTCGCTGACCGCCGCGCTGGTCAGCGAGGTGGCCGAGCAGCCGGGCAGCCTGCCCATGCTCTCCCAGGCGATGCTGGAGACCTGGCGCCGACGGCAGGGCAAGATGCTGACCCTGGCCGCCTACCAGGCGTCCGGCGGTCTGCACGGAGCGATCGCCACCACCGCGGAGGACGTCTACTCCCGGTTCACCCCCGGCCAGGCCCGGATCGCCCGCAGCATCCTGCTGCGGCTCATCGCCCCCGGTGACGGGGCGCCGGACACGCGCCGCCGCATCGAGCCCGCGGAGCTGGAAACCGGCCGGGCCGCCGACACGGCCCTGGTGCTCGACGGTTTGACCCAGGCCCGGCTGCTCGTCCTGGACGACGGGGCGGTCGAACTCGCCCACGAGGCGCTGATCGACGGCTGGCAGCGGCTGCGGTCCTGGATCGACGAGGCCCGCGAGCGCCTGCGACGGCACCGCCAGCTCACCCAGGCCGCCCAGGAGTGGGAGGAACTCGGCAAGGACCCCGGAGCCCTGTACCGGGGGGAGCGGCTGGCCACCGCCGAGGAGATCTTCCGCGCCGACATCCACAGCGGTGAACTCACCACGCTGGAACGCACATTCCTGGCCGCCGGCATGGCCCATCGCGACCAGGAGAGACAGGCGTCGGCGCGCATCTCCAGGAGGCTGCGGATCCTCGGCGCGGCCCTCACCGCACTGCTGGTCCTGTCCGCGGGCGCCGGCCTGATCGCCTGGCAGCAGAACAACACCGCCACGCGCGAACGAACGTCGACGCTGGCCCGGCGGGTTGCCTCGGCCGCGGCCAACCAGCGCGTCACCAATCCCCAGCAGGCCATGCTGCTCGGCATCGCCGCCTGGCGGACCGCCGACATCGCCGAGTCCCGCTCCGCGCTGCTCGGCGCCTGGGCGCAACGAGAGCAGGATGCCTTCACCGATCCCGGAACCGATCCCGATACCAGCCGACTGCTCAGCGCGGACGGCCGCACGCTGATCAGCGTGACCAGCAGCACCGTGCAGAGCTGGGACGTCGCCACCCGGCACCGAATCTCACGGTTCGGCTATCCGGGTGCCTATCCGGGCACCACAGCCATTCCCATCCTCAGCCCCGACGCCCGAACCCTCGCCCTCGGCACCTACCAGGGCACACGCCTGTGGGACCTGGCCACCGGGCGGCCGACCGGGGCCGCGCTGGAAAAGGACGCCATGGTCGAGAGCTTCGGACCCAGCGGACGGACCCTCGTCGTCCAGCAGCTGGGCAGCACTCCCCCCTCGGCCGAGCTGCGCGACGCGACCAGCGGGCGGACGCTGCTCCGGCGACCCACAACCGGTGCTCCGGTCGCCGTCGCCTCCCCGGACGACCGCATGGTGGCGGTCTGCTCAGAGGGGCAGCCGCCCCACCTGTGGGACGTCAAGCGGCAGCAGCGGCTCACCGGCCCCTGGGACAGCGAGCAGGCCGAGTGCACCGACAGCACTCTCGCGTTCAGCCCGGACGGCCGCGAACTGGCGGCCGCCTCGAGCAGCGGGGTGCGGATCTGGTCCATCGCCGACCGGACGGAGCTCCAGACTCTGCTGCAGGACGGGCTCAACGAAATCGCCTACAGCCCGGACGGACAGTTCATGGCCGCCGGGGCCGGCGACCAGATCGTGATCTGGCGGCTCAGCGAGCCGCACGCCCCGGCGGCCCGCTACCCGCTGGCCAACGAAATGGCCGACCAGCTCAGGTGGGATCCGCGCAGCCACCTGCTGCGCTTCCTGGACAACGCGACCGTCCGCTCGCTGGACGTCGGTGCGACGGTGGACGCCGACTGGCACACCACTCGCCTGGACGCCGGCCTCCTCAGCCCGAACGGCTCCCTGCTCGGCACCGCCCAGCGCACGGCCGACGGGTTCCGTTTCGTCCTCACCGACCTGCGCCACGGACGCGTTCTCAACGACACCACCTTGCCGTTGCCACCACCCTCGTCAGGTCAGGCGGACGAATCCGACCACACCCCGAACCTGGCGTTCAGCCCGGACAGCGGTGCCTTCGCCTTCGGCATCGGCAGCGACCTGCACACCGCGGCCCAGCCGTACGTCGTCTATGACGTGCCGGCTCGGCGTGCCACCCGACTGGACCTTCCCGGTCAGCCGTCGCTCGGGATCGCGCTCGGCCCGGGCGGCAGCATCCTGCTCGTCGGCCGGGAACCCGACGGCGGTGACCCGACAGCGGTGTACACCACGGAGCGGTGGGACACCCGCCGACGCGTACGCATCGGCACCCTCTCCGGGATCTCCGGCATCGCATTGGCGCTCCGGCCCGACGGACGGTTTCTCGCCACCTCCTTCGAACAGCTGGCCCCCGTGCCCGCCGGGCCGGTCACCACCCGGATCCTCAACCAGGGCAGCGCCATCACCGCGCTCGCCTTCAGCGGCGACGGACGCTACCTGGCCGTGGGAGACACGGAAGGACGCATCACCATGTGGAACGGCACGGCCCAGCACCGGCTCGGAACGTATGCGGGCACCTTCACCGGCAGCCAGCACGGTGTACCAGAACCCGTGCTGGCGCTGGCCTTCTCCCACGACGGACACCTGTTGGCCGCCGCCGGGCAAGCGGGAACCCTGCAACTGTGGGACACCACCACCCTGGAGCAGGTGGGCCAGGACCTGCCGACCCCCGGCGAGGCGATCAACTCCATCGCCTTCAGCCCACGCAACGACACCCTGCTCGCCACCAGCGCCCACGTGCCCCTGCAGAGCTACCCGATCGCCCCACGCCAACTCGTCGCCGCAGTCTGCCGCCGTACCGGTGACGCCGGCCTCTCCCGGGCCGACTGGCAGACGTACCTCCCCGAGGAGCCCTACCAGCCCCTCTGCACCCGCCCGTAGCCCCCTGCCCCGCCAGCCGCCCGGCAAGGCGCCCACGTCGGCGACCACGCCCACGCCACCCTCCGCCCGTTGGAGACGTGAGTGCCGAACTCCGGCCGGACCCAGCCCTGCGGGCCCTCCACCACGACGCCCGGCCACCGCTTTGCGCGGAGTCAACCGCTTCCTCGCCGGGGCTTTGCCGACGGAACGCGCGACGAGGCGTCCAGACGCCGGAAGCAGTGAGGCCGTTTGGGAGGCCAACAACTCCGGGTTCTCCCTGTCCGTGACATCTGGGGCGCCCGTCTCGGTGGCCGGATGCCTTTGGACGGCACATCACGAGGTAGCACAGGGCAACCACCTCCACCCACTTTGATCAGGCAGAACGCCGGTCGCACGGGGCTGAGCAGGTGCTTGGTGGTCAGGGGGCGGCGTTCATGAGGTCGAGGGCGGATTGTTGGCGGGCGGCGTCGGTGGTGTCGAGGGGGCCGGACCAGTGGAGGCCGTAGGTGTCGAGGGGGGTGCGGTCGGTGGAGTAGGCGGAGTCGGCTTGGGCGCGGAGGTAGGGGGTGTAGGGGTGGTCGGGGAGGAGGGCGTTGAGGGAGGCGAGGCCTCGGATGTGGGCGCCTTTGAAGGAGGGGCCGTCGGCGCCGCAGCCGGTGGATTCGCAGGGTTCGCGGAGGATGCCGGCGGAGTTCAACGACGTGGATGTGGTGGAGGCGTCGGCGATCTGGCGGCCGGTGGTCAGGAGGGCCGGGTCGCCGGTGGCGCGGTGGAGCTCGGCGAGGCCGGCGAGGAGGACGCCCTGGTTGTAGGTCCAGGCGGTGTCGCCGTTGTTGGCGCAGGTGGAGAGGTTGATGCCGTCGTTCACGAGGTGGGAGCTGTTGATCATGCCGGTGGCCTTGAACCAGGACCATTCCGCGTTCGCCCGGCCCAGATAGACCGTGTCGCCGGGGATGCGGTTGTGGAGGGCGGCGTCGAGTTCGAGATAGAGGGAGTTGGCGATGGCGTTCTTGTAGGTCTTGGCGGTGCTCCACCAGACGCCGCCGCCGCAGACGGAGTCCCAGTACCGGGCCATGTAGTCGGCGTCGGCGCGGGCGGTGTCGAGGTAGCGGCTGTCGCCGGTGAGGTCGTAGGCGTCGACCCAGGCGAGGCCCCACCAGCCGGTGTCGTCGATGTAGGCGTTGGTGAAGTTGCCGCCCTGGGCGGAGAGGTTGCGGTCGTAGGTGTTGGCGATGGCGTACGTGTAGCTGGGCATGCCGGTGACGCGGATGTTGTCGATGACGGCGGTGAGGGCGTTGGCGGAGTTCCACCAGCCGGTGGTGTCGAAGAGGCCGGTGCTGTTGTTGTAGGACTGCATGAGGGCGGTCGCCGCGGCGGTCGGGCGGCTGTACGCGTTCCAGGTCGTACGAGCCCATGGGGTGCAGGCGATCTCGCTCCGGTCGCCGGCTTTGCCGCAGGCGCGCAGGGCGCCGACGCCGAGGTTGTTCCAGTCGTCGACGTTGTACATGAGGGTGCGCCAGCCGCCCTGGCCCGAGGGGACGGTGGTGTCGCCGAGCTTGCTGCCGGAGGCCCAGGTGCGGCCGCCGTCGAAGGAGCGGTCGAGCCAGACCTCGTCGCCGGGGCTGCCGTTGCTGATCGAGGCCCAGCCCATCGCGTCGGTGTCGTCGAAGTGCAGCACGATGGTGCGGGAGTAGATGGTGGCGGTCACCGGTTGCCGGTCCTGGGGGGAGAGGGCCGGGTCCCGGGCGTCGCAGTATTTGTTGCAGATGGCTGCCTGGGCTGCTGCTTCGGCGGTCCCGGACACCGGTACCGACAGAATCAGGGTCGCGATCACACCGGCCCGGATCATGCCTGCTCTACCTGCCGTGAGGTGCATGTCAGCTCCGTAGGGGTGGTGGGTCAGCCCAGGCGCCACTGCTGGTTGGCGCCGCCGTTGCAGGTCCACAGCTCCAGGGGGGTGCCGTTGACGTTCCCCGCGGGCTGGTCGCCGCCGGTGACGTCGAGGCAGAGTCCGGACTGGGTGCCGGTGATGGTGCCGTCGGGGTTGGGGCGCCAGCGCTGGTTGGCGCCGCCGTTGCAGGTGTAGAGCTGGACCACGGTGCCGCTGGTGGTCTGGTTGTTGTAGGCGTCCAGGCATTGCGTGCCGCCGTAGAGCCGCAGTTCACCGGCGGTGGTGATGGTGACGGCCTGGTTGGCGCCGCCGCCGCAGTCCCAGATCTCGATCTTGGTGCCGGGGGTGGTCTGGTTGTTGTACGCGTCGAGGCAGCGGTTGGAGGAGGCGCCGACCAGCGGGTGGGTGGTCCCGACGCTGGTGCCGCTGCCGGCGGAGACCCGGTACATCACCGAGCCGTGTCCGGGGACGGTGGCCGAGATGGCGCCGGTGGTGCTGCTGACGACGTGCGACCAGAGGTTGTTGAGCTGGTAGGAGGATGCCGAGGGAAGGCCCACCGCGCCGGCCGAGGTGGTGATGGTGGCGGCGCCGGCGTTCTCGTTGAAGAGGACCACCGACACGTCGCCGTTCGCCAGTGGCTTGGCGAGTACGTCCAGGCCGCCCGAGGAGGAGACCTGGGTGCCCTGCTTGCCCAGGGAGTCCTGGTCCACGGCGATGACGTCCCGGTTGCCGTACAGCGAGAGGGTGGCCGCGGAGGCCTTGCGCAGGTCGGTTCCGGTGATGAGCGGGGCGGCCATCTCGGACCAGAGGCTGAACTCGGAACGGTCCTCGGTGAAGGACATGCCGTTGCCGACCTCGAGCATGTCGGGGTCGTTCCAGGCGCCGGGTCCGGCGTACTGCGCGAGCTGGACGTTGGAGTGGTAGATCGACAGCATCGACGAGAAGCCGGCGCTGATGTCGCCGGTGGTGCGCCACATGTTGCCGGTGGCGGCGCCCCAGGTCCACACGCCGGCGAGGCCCCAGTTGCACAGGCTGTAGAGGATGGGGCGGCCGGTGTTCTTCAGGGCGTCGCGCATGGCGTTGTAGCGCTGCTGGTCGGGCACGTTCTGGTGGTTGCAGTTGTCGTACTTCAGCAGGTCGACGCCCCAGGCCGCGAAGCTGTTGGCGTCCTGCTGCTCGTGGTTGAGGCTGCCGGGGTAGCCGGCGCAGGTGGCGGTGCCGGCGCTCTCGTAGATGCCGAGCTTGAGGCCCTTGCCGTGTACGTAGGCCGCGGTCCCGCTGATGCCGTTGGGGAACTTGGCGGGGTCGGGCACCAGGGCGCCGGCGGAGTTCCGGGCCGAGGTCATCCAGCAGTCGTCGATGTTGACGTACTGGTATCCGGCGGCCTTGAGGCCGGAGGAGACGAGGTAGTCGGCGGTCTGCTCGACCAGCTGCTCGCTCACGTTGCAGCCGAAGGCGTTCCAGTCGTTCCAGCCCATCGGGGGCGTCCTGGCGAGGCCGTTGTCGAGGGCCTGCGCGCGGGGGGCGGCACCGAGCACGAGCAGGGCCGGGGCGAGTACCAGGAGCAGCACCATCGCGACGGCGCCGCTCAGCGGTTTGAGGGCTCTCAGGGAGTGTGCCTGCACTGTCATGTCGGTGTCTCCGTTTCGCCGTGTGGGGCCGGACGAACTCACCTGCTCGACAACGATGTCCAACTGCCGAGGTGGGGCATCTCTGGAAACGTAACCATCGCGAAGGTGCCACCAGTCGGTTCGGACGTCAATGGTCCGGACCATAACTGCCGCTGGCGCGAGTGATGTTCACCTACGCACGGCCGAATGGCTGAATTACTCGCGTCGTCCGGACCGTTGACGGCCACCCGGCTCAATGGCAACGTTTCCATCGCCCTCACAACCCAGGAGGCGGTTCCCATGCGCTTGTATCCCTCACGTCGCGTGCTCGTCGGTTCCGGCCTGGCCGCGGTGACCGCGATGACGACGATGACCGCCGGACCCGCGGCCGCGACCGAGCGCTCGGACAGGGCCCGGGCGCTGTCGCGCGCCATCACCGCCTACACCGCACTGCAGAAGCACCTCGGTGCGCAGGACGGCTCCGGGCTGGTCCGCGAGCAGTATCCGGCGGCGGCCGACGACCATCCGTACTCGTACGAATGGCCGTACTCCCAGGTGCACATCGCCGCGCTCGACCTCGCGGCCGTGGATGCTACGTACGAGTCGGAGCTCGCGGAGCGGGCGAAGGCGCAGGAGCACTACTGGAACGCCAAGGGAGGCACGACCGGGCTTCCCGGCTACGACTCCTACCCCGACGCGCCGTACGGCTCGGGCGGCGACATGTTCTACGACGACAACGAATGGGTCGGCCTGGCCAAGGTCCAGCGGCACCTGCAGACCGGTGACGCCGCCGCCCTGGCCCGGGCGGAAGAGATCTTCGCCCTGGTCGCATCGGGCTGGGACACCGACACGAGCCACGCCGCGCCCGGCGGGGTCTTCTGGACCCAGGCCGGCTGGAGCCAGGACCGCAACACCGTCTCGAACATGCCGGGAGCCCAACTGGCCCTTCGCCTGCACCAGATCACCGGCGAAGCCGGCTACCTGGACCGGGCGAGACGCTTCTACGACTGGACGAACACCCACCTGCAGAGTCCCAGCGGCCTGTACTGGGACCACCTCGACCTGCACGGCACCGTCGAGAAGACCTTCTGGTCGTACAACCAGGGCGTGCCGGTCGGCGTCAACGTCCTCCTCTACGAGGTGACCCGCGACCGCGCCTATCTGCGCCGGGCGGAGCGGATCGCCGAGGCCGCGTACGCCTACTACGTCGAGCAGGGGCGGCTGTTCACGCAGCCCGTGTTCTTCAACTCGATCTTCTTCAAGAACCTACTGCTCCTGGAGGCGGCCACCGGACACCGCAAGTACCAGCAGGCGATGGCCGATTACGCCGACCAGGTGTGGTCCACCATGCGCGATCCCGCGACCGGCCTGGTGCACTTCAACACGGCCGGCACCACGGAGGCGATCCAGCAGGCCGCCCTCGCGCAGCTGTACGCCGTGCTGGCGTGGCCTCCCGCCAAGTGGCCGACGCTCTACTGACGCCCGACCGCCACTGACCCTCGACCGCCTACTGACGCCCGACCTCGCCCGTGCCCCGGGCGATCAGATGCACCGGGAGGACGGTCCGGCGGGAGGGGGCGTCGTCGCCGTTGATGCGGTCGAGCAGCAGGTGCGCGGCGTGGCGGCCGAGCTCCTCGGTGTCGGAGGTCACCACCGTCACCGGGGTGGGCAGCATGTCGGCCAGCTTGAAGTCGTCGAACCCCACCACCGCGATGCGTGCTTCGAGCTGCCGGCAGGTGCGTAGGACGCCCTCGGTGAGGAAGCCGGTGGTCGAGAAGATCGCCGTGGGGGGATCTGCGGAGGTGAGGAGGGCGCGGGTGGCGGCGGAGGCCTCCTCCGTGGTGCCGCGGCGCAGGGTGACGACGAGGTCGTCGTCGGGGGTGATGCCGCTCTGGCGCAGGGCCTTGCGGTATCCGCGCAGCCTCCGGCCGGTGGTGTAGTACGAGGGGGCGACGAGGATAGCGATCCGGCGGTGACCCTGGTCGACGAGGTGCTGGGTGGCCTTGCGGCCGCCGTCCTCGTTGTCGACGAGGACGACGTCGGCCTCGGCGCCGGTGGCGGGGCGGTCGACGAAGACGATGGGCACGTGGTCGTGACCGTTGATCTCGTTGAGGAAGGCGTGGTCGCCCTGGTCGGGAACGATGATGAGCCCGGCGACCCGTCGTCCGATGAGCTCGCCCACCGCGCGGCGTTCGACCTCCGGGTCCTCGTCGGCCGTGCTGAGGAGGACGGCGTAGCCGGCGTGGTTGGCCACCTCGACGGCGGCCTTCGCCAGGGACGCGTAGAAGGGGTTGGTCAGGTCACCGAGCAGCAGCCCGATGGTCATGGAGTTCTGCCCGGGACGCAGCGAGCGCGCGATCTCGTTGCGCTGGTAGCCGATGGCGTTGATCGCCGCGGTCACGCGTTCGGCCGTCTCCTCGCGGACCGTTCCGATGCCGTTGACGACGCGCGACACGGTGACCACGGCGACTCCGGCCCGCTGTGCGACATCGCGCATCGTCGGCCTGGTGTTCTGGCGGTGCGGGGGGCGACTGCTCACGTCGGGGGACGACCAACTTTCATCACGCTTCGGGGGCCGGGACCGTCCTCAGGATACGTTTCCAGTCCCGGCCCCGGCTCCCTCCCTGAGGGGCTCCGACCGGCTAGCTGTTGCTCTTGATCACTTCGTTGATCTTGTCGGTCATGGTCTGCAGATCCGAGAGCGGCTTCTTGCCCTGGAGGATGTCCGGCCAGTACGCCGTGATCAGGTCGTTCGTCTGGTTGGCCCACTGGGTGGTGAAGCGCACGCCGATGGTGGACGACGTGTTCAGTTCGGTCTTCACGGTGGAGGAGACCGTCGTCAGCCCGGCCTTGTCCAGCGCGCCGAAGTAGGCGCCTTGCGCGGAGGTGTACGCGGGCGCCGCGACGGGGGAGTCGGGGAGCACCTTGCTCCACACCGTGGAGTCCAGGTACGTGAGGACCTTGAAGGTGGCGTCCGCGTTCTGGGTGTACGAGGGGGTGCAGATGCCCACGGCGTCGTACAGCGTCGCCGGCTTGTCCACCTGCGGAATGGGCGCGAAGCCGTACTTGATCTTCGGCTTGTCCGTGAGGAAGCCGGCGGCCAGCCACTGCCCGCTCCACAGCATGGGGATCTGACCGGCGGCGAACAGCGACTGCTGGTTGCTGATGTCGTACCCGGGAGGTGCGACGGCGCCGCTCTTGATCCCTGCCACCAGCTTGCTGACGCCCTCGGTGTACGTCGCGTCGACCGTTGCCCTGGTGGGCTGGTGGACGGAGTCGGTGAAGGGCGCGCCGCCCGCCGACAGGGAGTAGGTGCTGAGGGTGAAGGGCCCGTCGAGGGCGGTCATGGCGTCGGCGACGAGGCCGTACTTGGCACCCTTCTTGTGCAGCTTGTCGGCGGCCTGGAACATCTGGTCCCAGGTCCACCCGGAGGCGGGCACGGGTATCCCGGCGGCCTTGAAGGCGTCGATGTCGTACCAGATGCCGTACGTGTTCATCAGCGACGGGACGCCGCCGATCCTGCCGTCCGCGGTCTTCCAGTTCTTCATGGTGGAGGAGACGAAGCTGCCGGCGCTGAAGTCACCGCCGCCGGAGAGCCGGGAGGACCAGTCGGTGAGCAGCCCTTGGGCGGTGTACTGCTGCTCGGTGTCGTTGCCGCACCAGAACAGGTCGGGGAGTTTCTTGGCCTGGGTGAGGGCCGCGAGCTTGTCGCCGTAGTTGCCGTTGGGGGTGTCGATGCGCTTGACGGTGATGTTCGGGTCGTGGAATCCGGCGAGGGCTTTGTCGATGGCCTTGTTGGTGCCGTTGGACTCCCAGGTCATCACCGTGACCGTCGCTTTGCCGTCCGCCGCCTTTCCCGAGGAGCCGCCGCAGGCGGCGGTGGCCAGCAGCCCGCCTGCCGCCAGCAGTGCTCCGGCGACATGGATCGTCGATCGTTTCATCGAGGCCTCCTGATACATGGCTGATGCGTGGTTGGCCGGCGAGCGGGCCGGCCGGGCGCGGTGCGGTGCGGGTCAGCGCTGGTTGACGGTGCCCAGAGCGCTCAGGCCCTGGATGAAGTAGCGCTGGGCCACGAAGAACACGGCCAGTGGGGGGAGCATGTAGAGCAGGTTGGTGGCCATGTAGAGATTCCAGTCCGGGGTCTGACCGGCGAACTGGGAGACGAAGGAGGCCATGCCGACGCTCAGCGGCCACTTCTCCGACGAGTAGAGGTAGATGAGTGGGTTGAGGTAGTCGTTCCACGACATCTGGAAGGCCAGGATCGCCATGGTGATCCAGGCGGGTCTGGTGATGGGGAGCATGACGCTGACGAAGATCCGGAAGTGCCCGGCGCCGTCGACCTTCGCCGCCTCGTCGAGGGAGTAGGGAATCGACAGGAAGTACTGGCGGGCGAGGAAGATGAACAGCGGATTGCCGCCCAGCCAGGCCGGCACGATCAGCGGCAGCCAGGTGTCGTACCAGCCGATGTCCTTGAAGAGCTGGAACAGCGGGATGATGCCGACCACCGGGGGCAGCAGCATGCTGCCGACGAAGAGGTAGAACCAGACCTTCCGGCCGGGGAAGCGAAGCCGGGCCAGGGCGTATCCGGCCATCATCGAGGTCATCACCCCGCCGATCACCGACAGGCCGGTGATGACCACGGAGTTCAGCAGCAGCCGCGGGAAGTGGATCGCCTTCGGGCCGTCGACGAAGTTCTCGAAGTGGAACTGGTCGGGCAGCAGCGTGGGCGGGACCTGGAAGACCGCCGCGTGGCCCTTGAGGGCGACGGTCATGATCCACAGGATGGGCAGGATCATCACCGAGGAGATCAGCAGCGCGGTGGCGTACCAGGACGCCGTACGTATCGCCCTGCCACGCGGCTTCGGTGTCGCCCCCGGTGTCGCCGCCGGCGCCGGCGCTGTCGTGACGTCAGGAAGCGTGGTCACTGTAGCTCCAGATCGAGGAGAAGCGGGCGGTGGCGGCGATCACGACGACGACGGCGAGGAAGAGCACCCACACCTGGGCGGAGGCGTAGCCGAGTTGGGGGACCTGCCCGAGCTTCGGGAAGCCGTTGTTGTAGATCGACAGCATCAGCACCCTGGTGCTGAATCCGGGGCCGCCGGTCCCGTCCGGCGAGAGGATCTTCGGCTGGTTGAAGGCCTGGAGGGCGGTCACCATCTGCAGCACCACCTGGAGCACCAGGATCGGGCTGATCAGCGGCAGAGTGATCCGGAAGAACACCGTCCGGGGTCCCGCGCCGTCGAGCCTGGCCGCTTCGTACAGCTCGGTGGGGACGGCCTGGAGCGCGGCGAGAAAGATGATCATCGTCGAGCCGACGCTCCAGAGCATGACGATCACGATCGACGGCATCGCCGAGCCCGACCCGGACAGCCACTCGCTCGTCGGCAGGTGAAACCACGTCAGAACCTGGTTGGCCAGGCCGACCTGCGGATTGAACACGAACTTCCACAGCGTGATCGTGGCGACCACGGGCAGCACCACGGGCAGGTAACACAGGGTGCGCAGCAGGCGGACGCCCCGCAGCCGCTGGTTGCAGAACACCGCCAGCGCCAGCCCGATGACCAGCGACAGCGGTACGTACAGAGCGACCAGCAGCACCGTGGCGCGCACCGACGGCCAGAAGGACGGGTCGGTGGTGAACATCCTGCGGAAGTTGTCGAGGCCGACGAACCTCGGGTCCGAGAGGCCGTTGTACTGCGTCAGCGCGAAGTAGGCCGACCGGATCAGCGGGTAGACGACGAACACCGCGAAACCGATGACGGCCGGCGCCAGGAACACGTACGCGGCCCGGGTGTCCGAGGCCCGCTTCTTTCGCCGGCGCCATGGCCGTCCTCGGCGCTCGCGGTCGGACGGGCGGTTCGCGGGCGGTGCGGTGGTTCGTACCTGCTGGTGCGGAGTGGCTGTCACACGCGCTCACCTTCTCGCTCCGAGGAGTTGGTGACTCGGACCGGCGCGGGGCGGTAGGGCGGTCCCGGCCGTCTGGTGGTCTCCAGCTCCTTCAAGGTAACGTTTCCATTCCCTGTTGATCACACGGTGGCGTACGCCACAGAGGGAGTCAAGAGGCGCGATGGCAACGTTTCCCGGATCGACATCCTCAACCCCCTGGGCGGTTCCGGAGTCACTGCGGACGCTCGGACAGCAGCTGGCCGCCGGTCTGCGGAGCAGCCCGGCAGCGGACATTGTCGAGAGTTGCCTGACCAACACCTGGACCACCTCGATGAGTTGGGGTGATCCGGGCCGGCCCGAGGTCTTCGTCAAGACCGGGGACATACCGGCGATGTGGCTGCGCGACAGCACCGCGCAGGTGCGCCCCTACCTGGCGGTGGCCCCGGACCCGGAGGTCGGCGACGTCCTGGTCGCCGTATCGCGCCGCCAGATCCGCTGCGTCCTGCTGGACCCGTACGCCAACGCCTTCAACGACGGACCCACCGGCGCGCACGGCGAGCCCGGCGACCAGCCCACACCGGGGGAGTGGGTGTGGGAGCGCAAGTACGAACTCGACTCCCTGTGCGCGCCGTTGCAGTTGGCCTATGCGATCTGGCGGGCGACCCGGCGCGTGGACCATCTCGACGGGGCTTTCCATCGCGCTGCCTGGACGATCGTACGGATCTGGCGCGCCGAGCAGTCCCATGACCGGTCGCCGTATCTCTTCCTTCGGCCCTCCGGCCCCTTCTCCGGCGACAGCCTTCCCCGTGGCGGCCGTGGAGACCGGGTCGGACGGACCGGGATGACCTGGTCGGGCTTCCGGCCGAGCGACGATCCCTGCGAACACGGCTTTCTGGTCCCGGCCAACGCGCTGGCGTCGACGAGTCTGCACGGGCTCGCCGAACTGGCCTCGTCGGTTCTCCAGGATTCACAACTCGCCCATGAGGCCTGGAAGCTGGCCGACGAGATCGATGCCGGAATCCTGGCCGACGCGGTCGTCGACGTGGCAGGCACGTCCGTCCTGGCCTATGAGGTGGACGGCCACGGGGCGGCGCTGCTGGGGGACGACGCGAATCTCCCCAGCCTGCTGAGCCTGCCCCTCAGCGGCTGGTGCGCGCAGGACGACCCGCTCTACCAAGCCACCCGGCGCCTCGTGCTGTCCGACGCGAACCCCTCCTACTTCAGCGGCAGGTTCGCGTCCGGCGTCGGCAGTACGCACACCCCGGACGGCCACGTCTGGCCGCTGGCGATCGCCACCGCCGGCCTGACCGGCGGTGAGGACGCCGCCGCGCAGGCCCTGGGGACGCTGGCGGCCACCACCGCAGGCACCGGGCTGATGCACGAGAGCTTCCATGTGGACGATCCCGGCCGGTTCACCCGGGACTGGTTCGGCTGGGCCAACGCCATGTTCTGCGAGCTCGCCCTCGACCTGTGCACGGGCGGGGTCCGGCACCTGTTCCCGGTGAACCCGCGAACACTGCCCGCGACGAGACCGGCCTGACGGCACCTCCCGAGGTGTCAGTCGTCGGGGTCGGTGGTGCCGCGCTGGAGGTCGGCGCGGCCGTCGGCGGCGCGGATGAAGCGGGTCATGCCGAGCTGCGTGGCACCGGCGGCGGCCGGGGTCGCGGTCGCGGCGGGGCCGGTGGGGAGGACGTACGGGCGGCGCATGACCTCGTCGAGGATGATGACGGTCTCCGTCGCGCGCACCGCCGGCACGGGGGCGAGCTGCTCCGTGACGAGCCGGTGCACGGCGCCGACGTCGGGGACCCGGATCTGGATCATGGCGTCGTGCTGGCCGGTGGTGATCGCGCAGTACTCGACCTCGGGCATGGCGGCCAGCGTGGCGCGGAACTGCTTCCAGAGGTCCTGGCGGACGGTGACGAACACCAGCGCGCAGATGTCGAGGCCGACCCGCGAAGGGTCGACGCGGGCGCTGAAGCCGCTGATCACACCGTCGGCACGGAGGGCCTCGAAGCGGGTGTAGGCGTTGGCGCGGGAGATCCCGACGCGCTCGGCGAGGGCGGCGACGGAGATCCGGCCCTGGGTCCGCAGCACATCGAGGATCTTGAAATGTACCGAATCCAGGGCAAGGCCGATGCCGATCCGTCCAGAGCGGCGTTCGCCGGAGGAGTCCGGGCTTGACAGATCTCCCATGATGGCGCCTTTCAGACAAATTCTGTCTTGGCTTGATCCCGTTAGCCGGAGGAGTTGGTTAGTTTCAGCCCACCCTAACGGTGAATCGTCCAGGGACTTCATCCGGCGGCCGTCGATGCCCGCCGTGCCTTCTTCCGCTCCGTCCCCCGCTCTCGGAGGCACCCATGTCCAGATCTCGCACCGGGTCGTACCCGGCGGCGGTCTCGCTCGTCGCCGTCGCGGCGCTCGCCCTCAGTGCCTGCTCCGGCAGCGGCAGCACGTCCGGCTCCTCGGGCAGCAAGACGCTGGTGGTCGACACGTCGTTCAACCTGAAGACCGCCGACCCGGGCCGTGAGTTCGAGACGACCGGAATGATCGTGGACAAGGCGCTGTACGAGACGCTGCTGACCTTCAAGGGCGGCGACGTCACCAAGCCGCTGCCGGGGCTGGCGTCCTCGTACGAGGAGTCCTCGGACAGCAAGACGCTGACCCTGCACCTGCGCAAGGGCGCGAAGTTCTCCGACGGCACCGCGGTCACGGCGGACGACGTTGTGTACTCGCTGCAGCGGGTCATCGACCTCAAGGGCAATCCGTCCTTCCTGCTGGACGGGGTGACGGCGGCCAAGACGGACGCCTCGACGGTGACCCTGACCTCGAAGAAGGCGAACCCGGCGCTGCCCTTCATCCTCCCCAACCCGGCGCTGGGCATCCTGAACTCGAAGACCGTCAAGGCGAACGGCGGCTCGGAGACGTACCTGAACAAGACGTCGGCGGGCTCGGGCCCGTACACGCTGACCTCGTTCAACACGAACACGCAGGTCGTGCTGGCGAAGAACCCGAAGTACACCGGCTCCGACACGCCGACGTACGACAAGATCGTGATCCGGAACGTTCAGGCGCCGACGCAGAAGCTCAATGTGCAGCGCGGCGACAGCCAGGTCGCCCTGGACCTGAACTCCGACCAGGTGACGGGGCTCACCGGCGGGCTGAAGGTGCTGAGCGGGGCGTCGTCGGATGTGATCTTCCTGCTGCTGAACCTGGACAAGGCGGTCAGCGGCACGACGGCCAACGCCAAGTTCCGCGAGGCGGTCCGCAAGGGCATCGACTACACGAGCCTGCTGTCGCTGGGCGGGACCGGCTCGGTGCAGGCGCCCGGGCTCATACCGACGACGTTCGTCGGCGCGCTGCCCGCCGCGCAGGCGCAGAAGCGGGACCTGAGCGGCGCGAAGGCGGCCCTGAAGGCCAGCGGGATCAAGAACCCGACGGTGAAGCTCGCCTACGCCAGCGACCTCACCCTCGACGGCCTGTCGCTGCAGACGCTCGCCGAGCGGGTGCAGTCGCAGCTGAAGGAGGTCGGCATCACGGTGACCCTCGCCCCGGCGCCGACCACGACGGAGCTGGACAACTACCGCAACGGCAAGGAGCAGGTCGGCCTCTGGTACTGGGGCCCGGACTACCCGGACCCCAGCGACTACCTGGTCTTCCTGCCCGGCGGCCTGGTCGGTCTGCGCGCCGGCTACAAGGCGGGCGCCGACCCCGCGCTGACCGCGCTGGGCGACAAGGCCTCCACCACGACCGACACCGCCACCCGCCAGAAGCTGTACGAGCAGATCCAGACCACCCTGAACTCCAGCGGCCCCTTCATTCCGCTGATGCAGCCGAGCCGGCACATGGTGGCCGCCTCGACGGTCTCCGGTCTCTCGTACAACCCGGTGTGGACGATCGATGTCGCCGAGCTTGGTGCGAAGTAAGCGCGCAGGTGGCGGCCGGCTCCTCGCCCGCCACCCGCTCGCGCGATTCCTGTTGCGGCGGACCGCGGTCGCCGTGCTGCTGGCCTTCGGGGTGACCCTGGTGACGTTCGTCCTCACCAACCTCGTCCCCGGCGACCCGGCGGCGGCCGCGCTGGGGCAGCGGGCGGTCGGCGACCCGGCGATCGTCGCCCAGTTCCGGCACCACTACGGCCTCGACAAGCCGCTGCCGGTCCAGTACGTGACGTATCTCGGCAATCTCCTCCAGGGCGATCTGGGCGAGTCGCAGCAGAGCCATCAGCCCGTGCTGACGGACCTGTCGACCGCCGTCCCGGCGACGCTGGAGCTGGCCGGGGCGGCGATCGTCGTGTCGCTGATCATCGGCGTGGCCTTCGGGGTGATCGCGGCGCTGCGCCGGGACCGGTTCACCGACCAGCTGCTGCGGGTGGTGAGCCTGCTCGGCGTCTCGGTGCCGACGTTCTGGCTGGCGCTGCTGGCCTTCTACGTCTTCTTCTACCGGCTCGGCATCGCGCCGGGCAGTGGCCGCATCGCGCCCGACCTGACCGCCCCACCGCACGTCACCGGGCTGTACACGGTGGACGCCGCCCTCGCCGGGCAGTGGCCGGTCTTCTGGAGCGCGGTCGGCCACCTGGTGCTCCCGGCGCTGGTGCTCACCGCGTACACCGTGGGGCTGCTGACCCGGTTCACGCGGTCGGCGGTCCTCGAGGTGCTGGGCCAGGACTACATCCGGGCCGCCCGCGCCAAGGGCCTGCCCGGCCGGACCGTGCTCTTCCAGTACGTGCTCCGGGCGGCCCTCGTGCCCGTCATCACGGTCGCCGGACTGGCCTTCGGGGCGCTGCTGTCGGGCACCGTCCTCGTCGAGTCGATCTTCGCCTGGCCGGGCTTGGGGGCGTACGCCTACCGGAGCGCGACCACGCTCGACCTGCCGGCCGTGATGGGCGTCGGGCTGGTCGTCGGCATCGTGTATCTGACCGTCAACCTCGCCGTGGACGTGCTGTACGGCGTGATCGACCCGAGGGTGAGGGTGCAGTGAGGCTTCGACTCAACCCGCTGCGGCGGCTGCCCCGCGCCTGGCGCAGGCCGCTCGCGGTCGTCGGGGGCGCGGTCAGCGTCGTCTGGCTGGTGATCGTGCTGGCCGCCCCGCTGCTCGCCCCGCACGATCCGCTGGCGCAGAACCTGCCCCGGCTGGCCGGGCCCGGCGCCGGGCACTGGTTCGGCACCGACGAGCTGGGCCGGGACGTTCTGAGCCGGGTGCTGTACGGGGCGCGGGTGTCCATTCCGCTCGCCCTGCTGCTGGTGACGCTGTCCCTGCTCATCGGCGGAGTGCTCGGCGCCTGCGCCGGGTTCTTCGGGCGCTGGGTCGACGAGACGGTGATGCGGATCGCGGACCTGGTGTTCGCCTTCCCCACCGTCATCCTGGCGATGGTCGTCGCCGCCGCGTTGGGCGCGAGCCTGCAAAATGCGGTGCTGGCCGTCCTCGTCGTCGCCTGGCCGTCGTATGCCCGTGTGACGCGCGGCCTGGTGATGGGGCTGCGTACGCGCGAGTTCGTCCTCAGCGGACGGCTGCTGGGCTTCTCCGCCTGGCGGTCGCTGCGGGTGGACGTCCTGCCCAATGTGCTCGGGCCGTTGCTGGTGCTGGCCACCCTCGACATCGGGACGGCGACGCTGCTGCTGTCGGGGCTGTCGTTCCTCGGGCTGGGCGCGAAGCCGCCGACCGCCGAGTGGGGGGCGATGGTGGCCGCCGGTACGCAGGAGTTCGACAAGTGGTGGATCGGGGTCTTCCCGGGGCTGGCGATCCTCACCGTGGTGCTCGCCTTCAACTTCCTCGGCGACGCGCTGCGGGACGCCCTCGACCCCGGCACCGCGCGGACCATCGGCGCGGAGAAGGAGCGTGTGGCGTGAGCCTCGACACCGCCGCCAACGTTCTGGAGATCACCGGCCTCACCGTCGACCTGCCCTCCGAAAACGGCCCCAACCGCATCCTGCACGGCGTCGACCTCGCCCTCCAGCCCGGCCGCATCCACGGCCTGGCCGGCGAGAGCGGCTCCGGCAAGACCATGACCGGCCTCGCCGTCCTCGGTCTGCTGCCGGGCGGCGCCGGCACCGGCGGCCGGATCCAGCTCGACGGCACCGATCTGCTGACGCTGCCGCCCCGCAGGCTGGGCGAACTGCGCGGCCGGGCGATGAGCATGGTCTTCCAGGACCCGTCGACGAGCCTGCACCCCATGCTCAGCATCGGGCACCAGCTCACCGACCACCTCCGCCACCACCTCAAGCTGGACCGGAAGGCGGCGAAGGAGCGGGCGGCCGACCTCCTCGGCCAGGTCCGCATCCCCAACCCCCGGGAAGCGCTGGGGCGTTACCCGCACCAGTTCTCCGGCGGCATGCGGCAGCGGATCGCCATCGCCATCGCGCTCGCCTGCGAACCGCAGGTGCTGATCGCCGACGAGCCGACCACCGCACTCGACGTCACCGTGCAGGCCGGCGTGCTCCGGCTGCTGCGCGGGCTGTGCGACGACCTCGGGCTGGCCGTCCTCCTGGTTACCCACGACCTGGGCGTCATGTCCGCCATCGCGGACACGGTCAGCGTGATGCGCCACGGTCTGGTCGTCGAGACCGGCCCGCGCGGTCAGGTGCTCACCGAGCCCCGGCACGAGTACACCCGTACGCTCCTGGACGCGCTCCCCGGAAGGAGCACCGTATGACCCCGCCCGCCCCCCTCCTCAGTGTTGACGACCTCGTCGTCCAGTACCGCCGTCCCGGCGCCCCGCCGACCCGCGCGGTCGCCGGGGTCAGCCTGGAGGTGCGGGCCGGGGAGGTCGTCGGGCTGGTCGGCGAGTCGGGCTGCGGCAAGTCCACGCTGGCCAGGGCGGTCTGCGGGCTCACGGCGCCCAAGGAGGGCGGGATCACCTTCGACGGCACGCCGGTGCGGGCGCTGAAGGTGCGCCGCCGGGACCCCGCGCTGACCGCCGTCCAGATGGTGTTCCAGGACCCGTACGGCTCCCTCAACCCCCGCCGCCGAGTGGGCGCGCAGATCGCCGACGGCATCCGTACGGCGGCCGGGCGCGGCGAGGCCAAGGGCTCGGAGACCCCGGAGGACTACCTCACCCGGGTCGGCCTCCCGGCGAGCGCCGCGCAGCGCTACCCCCAGGAGTTCTCCGGCGGCCAGCGGCAGCGCGTCGCCATCGCCCGCGCCCTCGCGGCCCGGCCCCGCCTGCTGGTCGGCGACGAGCCGATCTCCGCTCTCGACGCCTCCGCCCAGCTCCAGGTGGCCACCCTGATGCGGTCGCTGGCCGTCGAGTCCGGCGCCGGGCTGCTGTTCATCAGCCACGACCTGTCCGTCGTACGGCTCATCGCGGACCGTATCGCCGTGATGTACCTCGGGCGGATCGTGGAGACCGGTCCCACCGCCGAGGTCTGGGCCGAGCCCCGCCACCCGTACACCCAGGCCCTGCTCGCGGCCATCCCGCAGCCGGACGGCGCCGGCCTGCTGCCCGCCGAACTCCCCGGCGACGTACCGGACCCGTCCGCTCCGCCGAGCGGCTGCCGCTTCCACCCCCGCTGTCCGCGCGTCTTCGACGGCTGCGACCGCGAGGAGCCGCAGCTGATCGCCGGGGGTGTCGCCTGCCGGCTGTACGAGGCGGCGTGACGTGAAGAGCACCGACCCAGCCGCCCTCCGGCTGACCGGCGAGGGGCTCGTCCTGCGCGAGTGGACCGACGACGATCCGCCCGCCATGGCCGTACTGTTCGACGACCCGGCCATCGCGTACTGGACGCCGCTCGCCTCACCCTTCGACGAGGCCGCCGCCCGCGCCTACCTCGCCACGGCCCGGCAGGCACGCGCCGACGGTCTGCGCGTCCAGCTGGCCATCACCACCGACGGCGGCCCGCCGCTGGGCGAGATCCTCCTCATCCGCAAGGCCGCCGACGACCCCGCCGCAAGCCTGGGTTACTCGGTCGGCGCCGCCCACCGGGGCCGTCGCCTGGCGGCCCGGGCCCTCATCGTGATGACGCACTACGCCCATCACACCGCCGGACTGCCCCGGGTGACCCTCAGCATCGAGGGGGGCAACGCCGCGAGCGTCGCCGTTGCCGTCGCCGGGGGCTACCACCTGACCGACGAGCCGCTGCTCGACGTCGTCAACAAGGGACGTTCGCTGGCCCTGCAGACCTGGGCGCACGACCGCTCCTGACGCAACTCCCTATTCGTCACTCCCTTGTCCGTAGGACCCGTACGAAGGACACCGCATGCCCGCCTCCCCTCCCCGCACCGCTGCCGCCCGACCCGGCGGCGCTCCCGCCGACCTGACGGCGGTCTGGTCGGCGATCACCGGCATGTACGCGGCCTATCCGGCCGGCGACCGCGAGCGCATCGACTCCTTCCTCGACCCCGACGCCACCATCTGGGACTCGGCGACGCCCGGACTCGTCTGCGGAAAGGCCGAGTTGGACCGGGTGCGGGACGGGCGGCCCGCCGACGGCGGCGGCCCTGTGGAGGCCGGGCTGACGGCGTACGACCCCGTCGTCGACGTCTTCGGCGACCTGGCGGTGGCCCGGTACTGGCTGCGGGTCGACTACCGTGCCGGCGCGACCGACCTCGTACGCAACACCGCGATCCTCAGGCGTGGCGAGGGCGGATGGCTGATCGTCCACCTGCATGAGGAGGACTCAGCTGTCGCAGGCGGCGCCGTTGAGGGTGAGGGATGAGGGGGCCGTGTCGGAGGAGTACCAGGTGCCGAGGAAGCCGAACACCAGCGGCCGGCGGGCGGGGACGGAGGCGTTGTAGTCGACCTGGGTGGCGGTGACGTCGGGGCCCCGCTGGGTGACGTTGCCGTCCCACATCTGGGTGATGCGCTGGCCGTCGGGGTAACTCCACTGGACGCTCCAGCCGTTGAGGTCCGTGCGGGAGGTGACCCGGACCTCGGCCTGGAAGCCGCCGTCCCACTGGCTCACCAGGTGGTAGCTGGCGGTGCAGCTCGCCGGGGACTTGGAGGGCGTCGTGGTTTTCGTCGGCGACGGAGTCGGCGTGGGCGACGGCACGGCCGTCAGCCGGGTGGCGCCGTTGGCGACGTCGCCCGACGCAGACCGGGACCGGGACGGCGACGGGGACGCGGTGCTCGGCACCACGGGCAGGTCCGGCGCGGTGGTGGTCGCCGGGACCGGGGCGCGGGAACCGGCGGCGCTGGTCGGGGCGCCGGAGGACGGCACGAGGATGGCCACCAGCACCAGAGCGGGCACGGCCAGCGCGGCCGCCGTCAGGGCGACGCGGCGCCGGGCGGGACGCGGGGTGGGTATGGGACCCGGTGGCGCGGTCGAGACGGCGCGGCGGCGGTCGAGGTAGGCGGCTCCCGCCCAGCCGAGGACGCCCTCGGCGAGGGTGTAGGGCAGGCGGCCGCTGTGCAGGGCGAAGTCCTTGGCGGTGGCGGCGCAGTCCCGACATCGGTCGAGGTGCCCGCGCAGGTCCGCCGGATACGAGGCCTCGGGCTCCCGGGTGGCGACGTCGAGCAGCTTGGCGTAACCCCGGCACTCCTTGTCCGCGAGGGTGTGCATGCGCGCCCGCAGGCACGACTCCCGGAACAGCTCCCGGGTCCGTACGATCTCCTCCTCCGCGCGGTCGGTGCCGATGCCCAGCGCGGCCGCGCTCTCGGCGGGCGGCCGTGACTCGATCTCGGAGTGCCACAGCAGGGACTTGTCCGGCTCGGGCATGTCCTGGAAGCCGTGCAGCGCGGTCGAGGGGCCCTCCTCCGCCTGCAACCACATGCGCAGCCCGGGGGCGAGAAGGTCGGCGTTGCCCTCCGCCTGCCAGTCGGCGGCGGTGTTGCGCACGCCGATGAGCAGCCGGGGCAGCCACGCGAAGTGCGGCGCGCTCCACGGCGGGGCCTCGCGGAGGGTGCGGGCGAAGGCCTCCGATGCTAGCTGGACGGCCTCCTCGGCGGAGATCGTGCACAAGTCGGCGTAGCAGAGGACCGGTTGCCAGTGCTCGGACAGCAGGGCTGCTTCGAGATCCGGGCGGTCACCAGACGTATCGGCGGCCATAGGCGGCACTTTCCTGGCTCACATGCGACAGGGGGAGGTGGAGGATCAGGGCCGGATCTTTTCATATCCTCCACAAGTGGGACAAGAGTGGGACGAGAGGCTTGACAACAGGCAAGTGGCATGGGAATTACCGCCGTTGTCACCGACCCGGTCACCCCAGTGGGCGCGGTTGGCGGTCATGGGCTGCGCTTAGGGCCTGGCCGGTCAGCCGTGCGCGGCGGCCGGCTCCTCGGGGAGCGCGGCCGAGTCGAGGGCTGCCGTGAGCCGGTCGAGGCGGGCGTGCAGCTCCAGCAGTTCGTCGAAGCCGATGCCGGTGGCCTCGTAGATCTGCCGGGGGACCAGCAGGGCGCGTTCGCGCAATGCGGCGCCCTCGTCGGTGAGGCGGACGGTCACCGAACGCTCGTCGGTGGCGCTGCGCTCGCGCCGTACGAGACCGGCGGCTTCGAGGCGCTTGAGCAGCGGGGACAGGGTGCCGGAGTCCAGCCGCAGATACTCGCCGATCTTCTTCACCGGCAGCTCGCCGTGCTCCCAGAGCACCAGCATCGCCAGGTACTGGGGGTAGGTGAGGCCGAGCCGTTTGAGGATGACGCGGTACACGCCGTCGAACGCCCGGGAGGCGGCATGGAGGGAGAAGCAGACCATGTGGTCGAGGCGGAGGAAGTCCTCCCCGGTCTCGGTCGGCGTGTTCGTCGTCATGGCTCCAGGATAGCTCGCCGCGCGCAGTTTAGTTGCGCACAACTTAATTGCGTGCTCTACTTACGTCATCGAGTTCGGACGCACCCCGAATGACTTCGAGAGGGATGGTTTTCCATGGACGCGCTGTACACCGCTGTCGCCACCGCCAACGGCCGTGAGGGCCGCGCCGTCAGCTCCGACGGCCAGCTGGACCTCGCCCTGGCGATGCCCCCGGCGCTCGGCGGCAACGGGCAGGGCACCAACCCCGAGCAGCTTTTCGCCGCCGGCTATGCGGCCTGCTTCGCCAGCGCGCTCGGCCTCGTCGGCCGTCAGGCCAAGGTCGACACCAAGGACATCTCCGTCACCGCCGAGATCTCCATCGGCTCGGAAGGCGGCGGCTTCGGCCTCTCCGCCGTCATCCGCGTCGAGCTCCCCGCCGAGCTCGAGGGCGAGACCGGCGAGCTGCTCGTCAAGCAGGCCCACGAGGTCTGCCCCTACTCCAAGGCCACCCGGGGCAACATCCAGGTCGAGCTCATCGTCGAGTAGGCGCACCCCACAGGCAATCCCCGCGCAATCCGTCTGAAATTCGTACGCAACACCCTCGCAAGCCCGTAGGCCGTACCGCGATCGCGATACGGCCTACGGGCTTGCGGTGTGACGTAGGTCACACTCCACGGTGAAATTTCCGGGGACTCTCTCCCCGTTTGTATCTACGACATTGCGAAGCGGGGAGTCTTTCCCCGCATCCGAACAGGAAGGGGATCTGCCGTGGACCGCAAGTGCCGCGTCATCCCCCGGCTGCGGGCGGACGCCTCACGCAACCGGGACCGGATCGTCGCGGCGGCGCGCGAACTGCTCGTCGAGTACGGCGCCGAGGTGCCGCTGGACGAGGTCGCGCGACGTGCGGGCGTCGGCAATGCCACGGTCTACCGGCACTTCGCCGACCGCGGGGAGTTGATGCTCCAGGTCACCCTCTCGGTCATGGAGGGGATCCAGGAGCAGGCCGACACGGCGGTCGCCGAGGAGCCGGACGCCTTCCAGGCGCTGCGGCGCTTCGTGCTCGGGGCGGCGGAGGAGCGGGTCGGGGCGCTGTGCTCGATGCTCTCCGACGCATTCAACCGGGCCCATCCCGAAGTCGTGGAATCCCGTGATCGTCTTGAGCGGACGATCGAAGACATATTGGACCGGGCGCGCCGCTCCGGCCAGCTGCGCGCGGATGTCGCCGTGGGCGACCTCATGGTGGCGATCACCCAGCTCTCCCGGCCGCTGCCGGGAACGGCGTGCGTGAACGCGGACCGGTTCGTCCACCGCCACCTGCTGATCTTTCTCGACGGCCTGCAAGCCCCGGCGCGCTCGGAACTGCCCGGAACGGCAGTCACCTTCCAGGAGCTTCAGCGCGTCTGATCCACCTTTTCACTCATACGTACACACACGTCCCGTTGTCAGTTCTCCGCACCAGTAAGTGGGTCAACCCATGTCAGAAGCGGCTCAGGCACTACAGCCCGATCCCCGGCGCTGGAAAGCGCTGACCTTCATAGCCATCGCCCAGCTGATGGTCGTGCTCGACGCGACCATCGTGAACATCGCCCTTCCGAACGCCCAGGCCGACCTGGGCATTTCCAACGCCAACAAGCAGTGGGTCATCACCGCCTACGCCCTGGCGTTCGGCGGACTTCTGCTCTTCGGCGGCCGCATCGCGGACCTGTGGGGCCGCCGCCGTACCTTCGTCACCGGACTGATCGGCTTCGCGGGCGCTTCCGCGCTCGGCGGCGCGGCGGTCAACGAGGGCATGCTGTTCGGCGCCCGCGCACTGCAGGGTGCGTTCGGCGCGCTGCTCGCGCCCGCCGCGCTCTCGCTGCTCTCGGTGATGTTCACCGAGGCCAAGGAGCGGGCCAAGGCGTTCGGCATCTACGGCGCCATCGCGGGCGGCGGCGGTGCCGTCGGCTTCATCCTCGGCGGCGTGCTCACCCAGTACCTCGACTGGCGCTGGACGTTCTTCGTCAACATCCCCTTCGCGATCATCGCCGCCACCGGTGCCTTCCTGGTGATCCGCGAGCCCGCAGGCGCCCGCAACAAGAGCGGCCTCGACATCCCCGGCGTCGTCCTGGCCACCCTCGGCCTGGTCTCGCTGGTCTACGGCTTCACCCGGGCCTCCACCGACGGCTGGGCCGCCGGCGCCACCATCAGCCTCTTCGTCGCCGCGGCCGTGCTGCTGCTGTCCTTCGTGCTCGTCGAGAGCCGGGTCCGCGCACCGCTGCTGCCGCTGCGCGTCCTGGCCGACCGGAACCGCGGTGGCGTCTACCTGTCGCTGGGTCTGGCCGTCATCGCGATGTTCGGCCTGTTCCTGTTCCTCACGTACTACCTGCAGATCGTCAAGGGATTCTCGCCGATCAAGACCGGCTTCGCGTTCCTCCCGATGATCGCGGGCATGATCACCGGATCGACCCAGATCGGCGCCCGGCTGATGACCCGGGTCCCGCCGCGGTTGCTGATGGCCCCGGGCTTCCTGACCGCGGGGGTCGGCATGCTGATCCTGACCCAGCTGTCGGTCGGCAGCTCCTACGCCGGGCTCGTCCTGCCCGCGCAGATCCTGCTCGGCCTGGGCATGGGTACCGCCTTCATGCCGGCGATGAGCCTGGCCACGCACGGCGTCCAGCCGCGCGACGCCGGGGTCGCCTCGGCCATGGTGAACACCTCGCAGCAGGTCGGCGGCGCCATCGGCACCGCCCTCCTCAACACCATCGCCGCCAGCTCCACCACCGCCTGGGTCGCCTCGCACGCCGCGCAGGCCCGCACCCTCGGCCAGCAGGGCTTCATCAACGCCGCCGCCGTGCACGGCTACGCCACCGCCATCTGGTGGGCGGTCGGCATCCTGGCCCTGGCGGCGATCATCGCGGCCGTCCTGATCAACACCGGGCAGGGTGACAGCGGCCCGGTCGCGACGTCGAGCGACGGCGAGAGCGCCGAGGCGCTGTCGGTGCCGGTCGTGGCGCATTGATGACCGACGGACCGACGGACCGGCGCAACTGACGGACTGACGGGTACGTAAGCCTTTCGTACGCGTACGAAGAAGGGCCCCGCCTCGTGCAAGGAGGCGGGGCCCTTCGGGCTGTCCGCCCTTGGCGTTGTTCGCCGTTGGGCTACTCGCCCTTGGCGAAGGTATACGAACTCGGCACCTTCACACTGCTGGTGTCCTTGCCGTAGACGACGGCGATCTCCTCGTGCGCGGCGAGCTTGATCGCGCCCGGATTGCCGGTCTGCTCCTTGCCGTCCACGTAGACGTGCAGCTGGTTGCCGCCGCCAGTCTTCAGGCCGCCGATGCCCTTGTCGCTGAGCGCCACGTCCCACTCGGTCATGACCTGGCCGAGGGTGAAGTCGGCCTTCGTGGGCGACTCGATGTGGATGACGCCCGTCGTGTCGTGCGTGTGCAGCGGGCTGAGCTGCTGCTGGACCTCGTCGATGCCGATGTTCGCCGGTACGGTCACGGCCTTGCCGTTGACGATGACGTCCAGGTGGGCGTGGATGTGCAGCACCTGGCCCTCGGCGCCGAGCATCGGCAGCCCGGCGGCCTTGGCACGGGCGGAGGCGTTCGTCGGGGCGGCCCACGGTGGGGAGGTGGCGGCGCCCTTGACGGCGGTCAGGGGGGTGGCGGGGACGGACTTGATGCCGTTGCCCTTGGCGGTGGAGGACGTCGACCCGCCGCCCGCGTCGTGGACCAGGATCGCGCCGGTGACGACTCCGCCGGCCAGGACGAGCACGCCGGCGCCGATGGATATCCGGCGTATGAGGGTGCGGCGGGCTTCCGCGCGCTTGGCCGCCTCGCGCTGAGCCGCGACTCGGGCGCGGCGCTCAGCGGTGTTGGCCTTGGCGGCCTTGCTGTTCTTCGATGTGCTCATGGTGGTGTGGGGATCCCGTTCGTTCAGCCGATCTGGATGGAGCGCTTGGCCAGGCCCATCCAGAAACCGTCGATGACGCTGCGCTGCTCGCCGAGTTCGTCCCCGGCGGCACCGAGCGTAACGAACAGGGGTGCGAAGTGCTCCGTACGAGGGTGTGCGAGCTGCCCGGCGGGGGACTTGTGGCCGAAGTCGAGCAGCGCGTCGATGTCCTGCGCCTCCAGCGCGCGCCGGCCCCAGTCGTCGAACTCCGCCGACCAGCCGGGCACCGCCGCCTGCCGCAGCGCGGCCAGGTTGTGCGTGAAGAAGCCGCTCCCGATGATCAGCACACCCTCGTCGCGCAGCGGCGCCAGCTTCCGGCCGATCTCGAGGAGCTTCACCGGGTCGAGCGTCGGCATCGAGATCTGCAGCACCGGGATGTCGGCCGCCGGGAACATCTCCACCAGCGGTACGTACGCCCCGTGGTCGAGGCCGCGGTCCGGGAAGTCCTGCACCGGCGTGCCGGCGCCACGCAGCAGCTTGCGCACCGAGTCGGCGAGCGCGGGGGCGCCGGGGGCCGCGTACCGGACCTCGTAGTAGTGCCGGGGGAAGCCCCAGAAGTCGTAGACGAGAGGCACGGTGGTCGTCGCGCCGAGCGCCAGCGGGGCCTCTTCCCAGTGCGCCGAGACGATGAGGATCGCCTTGGGGCGGGGCAGGTCGGCGGACCAGGCGGCGAGCTCGCCGGGCCAGACGGGGTCGTCGGCGAGCGGCGGGGCGCCGTGCGAGAGGTAGATCGCGGGCATGCGCTCTTCGCGGGTGGGGGTGCTCATCGCTTGCTCGCTCCTAAAGCACGTGAAGATCTTGAAGATTCAAGCCATTGGCTTCAGGAAAGACGATACGGCCGGATTATTGAAAATTCAAGCGAAGTCAATAAACTGGAAACATGACGACGACCGCAGAACCCCGCTGGCTGAGCGAGGAGGAGCAGCTCGCCTGGCGCGCCTACATCGCGTCTGCCCAGCTGGTCTCCGACGCCCTCGACCGGCAGCTCCAGCGCGACGCGGGCATGCCGCACGCGTACTACGCCCTGCTCGTGTGGCTCTCCGAGAGGCCCGAGCGCCGCATGCGCATGACCGAACTGGCCGAACGCTCGAAGATTACGCGCAGCCGCCTCTCCCATGCCATTTCCCGCCTGGAGCAGAACGGCTGGGTCCGCCGCGAGAACTGCCCCAGCGACCGGCGCGGCCAGCTCGCCGTCCTGACGGACGAGGGCCTCGAGGCGCTGACCGCCGCCGCCCCCGGCCATGTCGAGGCGGTCCGCAACGCCATCTTCGACCGGCTCACCCCGGAGCAGATCCAGCAGCTCGGCGAGATCCACCGCGTGATCGCGGAAGGCCTCCAGCCGCGGCTGGGCACGGCCGCCGACCTGCCCTGGCTGCGCTGACCCGTCAGCTACCTGTGCCGGTTGCCGTCGTACGGGACTCCAGGTCCCGGCGCGTCGCGTCCCCGTACTCCCCGTCCTCGTCGCCGCGGATCCCGTACCAGAGCTGGAAACGGGCCACCGCCGCGGCGAGGACGGTGTCGTACCGGCCGTCGACCCTGCCGTCCGGGTAGACGTCCGGGATCTGGAGCAGCCGCGACTGCAGGTCGGAGACGTCCGTGCCGCTGTCGCCCTGGCGCAGCACGGCGGCCTGCGGCTGCGCGGAGGCGCTCGCTCGGGCGCTGGGGCCTGCGCTGCTCTGGGGGGCGGTCGGGGACGCCGGGACGACGATCCGGGCGGTCAGGACGAGGGCGAGGATGAACCCGCCGCCGATGCTCGCCGCAATGATCGCGGACAGGCGGGCCCTCCGCCATGGGGCGGGGCGCCGGTGGGGGCGCAGGTCCAGGACCTCGGTGTCGTCGTCCGGGGGTGGCGGCGGGGGAGGGGGCGATGCCTGGGGCGCCTCGGAGGCTTTGGCGGCCTGCGTGGGCTCCATGGTCTTCGCGGACTCCGTGGGGCGGAACAGCTCGTCGTCGTCCAGTCGCCGGGCCGTTCTGAGCGGCCCGATGACCCGCGTCGGTTCGATGACCGTCCGCTTGGATTCGGTCGCCACATCAGCCTCCCTGGGCTCCTCTGACTCCCCCCGACGCTGACGCTAGGAGCCGTTGTCGCCGGTTCGGGTGACATTGCGCGTTGTGCCTCCCGAGGGGCGGCGGAGGCGCTAGGCGACGCCAACTGACCGCCGTGGCAGGGGTTCTAGGGCTCGGCGTTCAGCTCCTTCTCGTACCAAGCGACGTCCCAATACCGCCCGAACTTGCGCCCGACCTCCCGGTACACCCCGACCGGCCGGAAGCCGAAGCGCGCGTGCAGCCGCTCCGAGGCCTCGTTGGGCTGGGCGACGCCGGCGTAGGCGCGGTGCAGGTCCTCGGTCGCCAGGGCTTCGAAGAGCGCCTCGTAGAGGAGGGTGCCGATGCCCCGGCCGCCCACGTCGGGCGCGAGGTAGACGGTGACCTCGACGGAAGTGGCATAAGCCGCCTTGGGCCGGAAAGGGCTACTGGTGGCGTATCCGAGGATCCGGCCGGGGTTGGGGCCGCGGACCGCTTCGCAGGCAACCAAAAGGCGGTACGGCCCGTCTTCCGGGTGGGAGACCAGCCACGGGCGGCGCTGTTCCGGCGTCAGGGGTTCGAGGTCAAAGGTGATCGGGGTCTCACGGACGTAGTGGTTGTAGAGCTCGGTGAGGGCCTCCAGATCCTCCTCCCGACCGGGCCTGACCTGGACGTCCATACGCTCTGGCAACGAGCCACCTCCCTGTGTGGCCGCACAGGGTACTGCAAGATCGTAAAAATCGGCGGCATGGATGGGAATTGTGTCCGGATTCCAGTCGTTATCCCTTTTCGAGTGGGCAGCTGCACGGTAACTGCTTCTGAACCCACTCAACCGACACCCGACCGAACCTTCGCAAGGGAGCACGCATGGCAACCCGTGCCGTCGCCCGTCGTACCGCTGGCGGGAACAGCAGCGCTCGCACAGGCCACGGCGAGATCGCGGACCGCGACCTCGTCGGGATGTACCTGGACGAGATCGCGCGTACTCCGCTGCTCGACGCCGCGCAGGAGGTCGAGCTTTCCAGGACGATCGAGGCCGGCGTCTACGCCGAGCAGCTCCTGGCAGGCGAGGAGCTCGGACAGGGCGCGGCCGCGAGCCGCGAGGAGCTCGAGGCGATAGCCGCCGACGGAGCCCGCGCCAAGGACGTCTTCATACGCTCCAACCTGCGCCTCGTCGTCGCGGTAGCCCGACGCTACCCGCGCAGCGGCCTGCCGCTTCTCGACCTCATCCAGGAGGGCAACGCCGGCCTGGTGCGCGCCGTCGAGAAGTTCGACTACGCCAAGGGCTTCAAGTTCTCGACGTACGCGACCTGGTGGATCCGTCAGGCCATCACCCGGTCCATCGCCGACCAGTCCCGGACCATCCGGCTCCCCGTCCACCTCGTGGAGGAGCTGGGCCGCGTCCGCCGCGTCCAGCGCGAGTTCAACCGCGAGCACGGACGCGACCCCGAGCACGCCGAGATCGCGGCCGAGCTGGACTCCACGCCCGAGCGCATCGCCGACGTACTCGACTGGGCCCGCGACCCGGTCAGCCTCAACATGGCCGTCGACGACGAGGGCGAGACCCAGTTCGGCGACCTCGTCGAGGACACCTCCGCCGCCTCCCCCGAGGACTCCGTCCTCGTCATGCTGCGCCGCGAGGAGCTGGAGGACCTGATCGGCCGCCTCGACGACCGCACCGCCTCCATCATCCGTGCCCGCTATGGCATCGAGGACGGCCGCGAGCGCACCCTCACCGAGGTCGGCAAGCAGCACGGCCTCACCCGCGAGCGCATCCGCCAGATCGAGAAGCACGCTCTTGCCGATCTCAAGCGCATGGCCCGAGCATCAGGTCTTGCATACGAAGCCGCCTAACCGCTCACGGCTTGCGGCCTCCCTGAGCCGAGCCCCCGGTGCCCTCCCCCCGGCACCGGGGGCTCACTGTTGAATTCAGCCCGTCCGGCGTCTGAGGTCCGGGGGACCCCGGTCGAAGGCTGGGGCAGAGCCCCAGCGGGTCCCGGGCGGAGCCCGGTTTCGGGAAGAGGCGGGGTGGGGGATTCCAACCGCCGCAGGCCCACTGATCCGGCCCCCGATGCCCGGGTCGGCCCGAATATTGCCCGAGTCTGTTTACTTTCCCGCAACGCGGGCGTACGGTGTGCCGAAACCACAGGTTCGGACACGAAACGGACTCACCCAGACATGTACGCACCGGAGCGCCAGCAGGAAATCCTGCGCCTCGCCCGCGACCGCGGTCGCGTCGACGTCCCCTCCCTCGCCGAGGAGTTCGACGTCACGCCCGAGACCGTCCGCCGGGACCTGAAGGCGCTGGACCGAGCCGGCCTCATTCGACGCGTGCACGGCGGTGCGATCCCCACCGGCCGCCTGGACTTCGAGCCCGACCTGACCGAGCGCGAGGCGACCGCCGCCGACGAGAAGGACCGCATCGCCAAAACGGCCCTCGCCGAGCTACCCGCCGACGGCAGCGTCGTGATCGACGCCGGCACCACCACCGCCCGCTTCGTCGCCGCCCTTCCCCTGGACTCCCGCCTCACCGTCGTCACCCACGCCCTCCCCATCGCCGCCCGCCTCGCGGAGTACCCGGACCTCACCCTCCACCTGGTCGGCGGCCGGCTACGCCACCGCACGCGCGCAGCCGTCGGCGAGTGGGCGCTCAACGCGTACGGCGACATCAACGCGGACGTCGCCTTCATCGCCGCCAACGGCTTCTCCCTCGCCACCGACGGCAAGGGCGGCCTGACCACCCCCGACCTCGCCGAGGCAGCGGTGAAGCGGGCCATGATCCGCGCCGCCCGCAGGGTCGTACTGCTCGCCGACTCCTCGAAGTTCGGGCAGGCGCACTTCGCCCGCTTCGGCGAGCTGGCCGACGTGGACGTGCTGATCACGGACCAGGGACTGAGCCCCGAGGACGCCCGCGCGATCGAGCGCGCCGGCACGGAAGTGGTGCGCGCATGATCGTGACCGTCACCCCCAACCCGAGCCTGGACCGTACGTACGAGGTGCCGTCCCTGGACCGCGGCGAAGTGCTCCGCGCCACCGCCGACCGGGTCGACCCCGGCGGCAAGGGCGTCAACGTCTCCCGCGCGGTCGCCGCGGCCGGGCAGCGCACGATCGCCGTGCTTCCGCTCGGCGGGCCGGAAGGCGCACTGCTCACCCGGCTCCTGGCCGAGCAGGGCATCGAGGCGGCCGGCGTCGAGATCAGCGGCCGGACCCGGATCAACATCTCCATCGCCGAACCCGACGGCACCCTCACCAAGGTCAACGCGGCCGGCCCCCACCTGTGCCCCGCCGAGTCCGAGGCGCTGCTCGACGCCGTACGCACCCGCTCCGCCGGCGCCGACTGGATCGCCTGCTGCGGCAGCCTGCCGCGCGGCCTGGCCCCCGCCTGGTACGCCGAGCTGGTCGTCCGCGCCCACCGCGCCGGAGCCCGCATCGCCCTGGACACCTCGGGCCCGTCGCTGCTGGCCGCGCTGCGCGAGTGCCCCGACGTGGTCAAGCCGAACGCCGAGGAGCTGGCCCAGGCCGTCGGGCGCCCGCTCACCACCATCGGCGACGCGGTCAAGGCCGCCGACGAGCTGCGTGCGATGGGCGCCCGCGCCGTCCTCGCCAGCCTCGGCGCCGACGGCCAGCTGCTGGTCGACGACACGGGCACGTACTACGGCCGTGCCGACGTCCCCGCAGGCGCCGTACGCAGCAACGTGGGCGCCGGCGACGCCTCGCTCGCGGGCTTCCTCACCGCGGGCGGCACCGGCGCCGCCGCCCTCGCCTCGGCCGTCGCGCACGGCGCGGCCGCCGTCCAACTCCCCGGGAGCGTCATGCCGACGCCCGAGGACCTCGAACCCTCGGCGGTCACCACGACCACCGATGTCCCGATCGACCGTCTCCTTCGGGAGCCGGCGTGAGGAACCACGTCCCCAACTCCTCTCGTAATGGAGCCGCGCGATGAGCGACATGATCACCGCGGATCTGGTCGATCTCGACCTGACCGCCGACACCAAGGAAGCCGCGACGCGTTCCCTCGCGGAGCGTCTGGTCGCCGCTGGCCGGGTCACCGACCTGGACGGCTTCCTTGCCGACGTGGCGGCCCGTGAGCTGCAGATGCCGACCGGGCTCGACGGCGGCATCGGTATCCCGCACTGCCGCAGTGAGCACGTCACCGAGGCGTCCCTCGCCTTCGGCCGCAGCGCCGCCAAGGTCGACTTCGGTGCGCCCGACGGTCCGGCCGACCTCATCTTCCTCATCGCCGCCCCGGCGGGCGCGGACAGCGACCACCTGACGATCCTGTCAGCGCTGGCCCGCCGCCTGATGGACGGCGACTTCACGGGCGCGCTGCGCTCCGCCGACGACGCGGAGTACGTCGCGGCCCTCATCCGCGGTGACGTCGAACCGTCCGCGGAACCCCAGACCGCCGCCGCACCCGAGACCCCGGGAGTGGCCTCCTCTTCGGGCGCGGCGGCAACCAACCCTCCGGCGGACGAGCCCTTCCGCATCGTCGCGGTGACCTCCTGCCCGACCGGCATCGCCCACACCTACATGGCCGCCGAGTCCCTGCAGCGGGCCGCCGCCGACAAGGGCATAGCGCTGACCGTCGAGACCCAGGGTTCGGCCGGCTTCACCCGGATCGACCCCTCAGTCATCGCCTCCGCCGACGCCGTGATCTTCGCCCACGACGTGGAGGTCCGCGAGAAGGAGCGCTTCGCCGGCAAGCCGACCGTCGACGTGGGCGTCAAGGCGGGCATCAACCGCCCCGACGAGCTCATCGACGAGGCCCGCGGCAAGGCGGCCCGCGGTGAGGCCACCGCCCCCGCCGCAGGTGGCGGCGTCCCGATGGACAAGGGCGCCGGGGCGAACGACCACTTCGGCACCAAGCTCCGCAAGTGGCTGATGACGGGCGTCAGTTACATGGTGCCGTTCGTCGCCGCAGGTGGTCTGCTGATCGCCCTGTCGTTCGCGGTCGGCGGCTACGAGATCGTCAACGCCAAGTCCGTCGTCGATCACTTCGACTGGGCCGACAAGGCGAGCTGGGCCGCCCTGATGTTCCAGATCGGCGCCGGGGCCTTCAGCTTCCTGATCCCGGTTTTGGCCGGCTTCATCGCCTACGGCATGGCGGACCGCCCCGGACTGGTCCCCGGCTTCGTCGGCGGCTATATCGCGGTCACCATCAAGGCGGGCTTCCTCGGCGGTCTGATCGCCGGTCTGATCGCGGGTGCGGTGGTCCTCGCCATCCAGAAGGTCCACGTCCACAAGACGTTGCGTGGCGTGATGCCGGTGGTGGTCATCCCTCTCCTGTCCTCGATCGTCGTCGGATTCCTGATGTTCGTCGTGATCGGCAAGCCGATCGCCTCGGCCCAGAAAGGGATGACCGACTGGCTGAGCAGCCTGTCCGGTGCCAACGCGATCATCCTGGGCGTCATCCTCGGCCTGATGATGTGCTTCGACCTCGGCGGACCCGTCAACAAGGTCGCCTACGCCTTCGCCACCGGCGGCATCGCGGTCACCAACCCCACCCCCGGCTCTCTGAAGATCATGGCCGCCGTCATGGCCGCGGGCATGGTCCCGCCGCTCGCCATGGCCCTGGCGACCGTGGTCCGCGGCAAGCTCTTCACCGAGGAGGAACGCGAGAACGGCAAGGCCGCCTGGGTCCTCGGTGCCTCCTTCATCTCCGAGGGCGCGATCCCCTTCGCGGCCGCCGACCCGCTGCGGGTCATCCCGTCCTCCATGGTGGGCGGCGCGGTCACCGGCGCCCTGGCCATGGCGTTCGGCAACACGCTGCGCGCCCCGCACGGCGGCATCTTCGTGGTCCCGCTGATCGGCAAGCCGTTCCTCTACCTGATCGCCATCGCCGCCGGCACCGCGGTTGCCGCCGGTCTGGTGATCCTGCTCAAGGGCCTCCGTAAGACCCCTGAGCTCGCCCCTGCCGAGGCCGCCCAGGCCGCCGCCGAGGCCAAGGTCCCCGTCGCCGCATAATCCGGCCCCGGGTCAGGCCCGGCCACGCGTCCTTCCCCCGACGTGTGGCCGGGCCTTCGGCGTACGGGCGGACCCGTACCCTTGACCGTATGAGCACCCCCGCCCCCAACCCCGATCCCGCCGCCGCGCTGATCTTCGACGACCCGCTGGACCGCCCCTCGGCGGACGACAGCGATGCCGGCTGGGGTGACCGCCCGGCCCAGAGCAGTGGCAGCGCCGCCGATCTCGCCCGCTTTCTCGACGAGAAGCCCCCGCACCACCTCTGAGCCTCTGGGCCGAGCCGGCGACTAGCGGAAGCTCTTCGCCCCGCCGTGATCGGTCGGCGCGGGCACCGTCACATCCCGCCCCGCCGCCTCGCGGGCCAGCAGATCGCGGATCTCGGTCAGCAGCTCGACCTCGGTCGGAGCCAGTGCCTCCTCCTTGCCGTTCTTCAGCCGCTCGTTGAACTTGTTCATGGGCAGAATCAGCAGGAAGTAGACAACGGCTGCCGTGATCGTGAACGTCAACGCCGCGCCGAGCACCGAACCGTAGGCGATGGCCACGCCCGACTTGATCTCACCCGCCGCACTGACCTGGCACTGGGCCTTCAGGCACCACGCGTAGCCGTCGAGGTTCTGCGTGCCGATGAGCCCGACGACCGGGTTGATGATGCCCTTCACAAACGCGTCGACAATCTTGCTGAACGCCGCGCCTACCACGACGGCGACGGCCAGTTCGACGACATTGCCTCGCAGGAGGAAGGCCTTGAAGCCCTTCAACAGAGACAGTCCCTTCGTTTTCTTTCAGCCGTGACCCCGGCTAGCGGCGCTGCTGTGCCAGCAGGTCACGGATGTCGGTGAGCAGATCGGCCTCCGAGAGTACGGGCTCGCCCACCTGCTTCTTGCGGCGGTTGTACGCATTGAGCGGGAGCACGACCACGAAGTACACCGCGGTGGCGGCCAGGGTGAAAGTGACCGCCGCCCCGATGACGGAACCCCACAGGACGGCGACCCCCTTCGTGACCTCGCCACCGGCGATGGTGCAAGGCCCCTTGATGCAGGACGCGTACGAGTCGAGGTTCTTCGACCCGAACGCTCCGATCAACGGATTGAGCACGCCCTTGACGAACGCGTCGACCACCGCGCCGAAGGCCGTACCGATGACGACCGCGACGGCGAGCTCGACGACATTGCCGCGCCACAGGAATTCCTTGAAACCCTTCACACCGGTCGATTGTTCGCTTCGGCGCCGGAACGGCCAACCCCTCGCACCTGTATGGAGGTTGATTGCATGCTTTCGAGTGGCCGGAACCCGGGGCTCAGCACAGCACCACCCCCAGCGCCGAGTTCGCGGCCGCCCCGCTCAGCGCGGCTGCCGTCGGACGTGGCACCGCCAGCACGATGAGCGCCCCGCCGTCCGGGGGCGGCCCGTCCGTCGGCTCGTCGGCCCGCGCCTCCGGCACCCCGACCACGGGCACGGACCGCGCGACCACCCGCGCACCGGCCAGCACATCCACCCGGTCGCCCGGTCTGAGCAACCCCACGGCTGCCGCGTCGGCGATCCGCACCGGTGCCCGCACCACCTCCCGCGCCGTCACGGGCGAGGCGGCGGCCCGCGGCGTACGCACCACCCTGGCGTCACCGCGCGGCGCGGAGGCCGCGAGGGCCGCCGCGGTGACCGCGAGGCCCGCCGCCATCGCCCTGCGCCGGATCCGGACCGCCCGGCGGATCCGGTGCCGCCCGCCGCCCGCCCGGATCGGCCCGAAGACCGGCACCCCGCACGGCGGTGGGGGCACCGCCCAGCCGCCAGGCCGGGGGAGAGTCCCCGACACACCCACTCGACCCACGCTGCTCTCAGACAACGCGACCACCCCCTGTCCCTGCCGCTCGGCTGACTGATCTCCACCATGCCCCACAGCCCGGACACCCCGCAGCGAGCCGCCCCCAACCTGTGGATAACTCGCCGGTTGTGGATAACTCGATCACCCGTTCGATGGACATTATGGGGCGACTCTGGCCAAGCCGCCGCTCGGGTGCTCTGCTGGTAACAGACATTCGTTCGATACGCGGAGGCGGAGGTGATGACCGTGCCCCACAAGACCGTGCCTCACAAGACGGCGCACCAGCCGGGGGACGTCGGCCGCCGGGTGGCGCTGCGGCGCGAACAGCTGGGACTGACGCTGGAGGAGGTGGCGGCACGGGCCGGCATGGCACCGAGCTATGTTCAGTACGTGGAGGAGCAGTCGGACACGATCGGTTCGAGCGCGCTGCTGCGGCTCGCCGCCGCCCTCCGCACGACCGGCAGACAACTGCTCGGCGTGGGCCCCGAGCATCCGGCGGAGGCCCTTGCGCCGCCCCCTCAGACCGTTCTGCAGGAGATGGACCCGACCGACTGCTGGAGCCGCTTGGCCGAACACGGCGTCGGACGGCTCGCGTTGGCCACGGACGACGGCCCGGCGGTCCTGCCGGTCAACTACGCCGTCATCGCCGGCGCGATCGTCTACCGGACCGAGTCAGGCGAGGCCCCGGCCGCCGCCGTGGGCAGCGAGGTGGGCTTCGAGATCGATCAGGTCGACGAGGCGATCGCCGCCGGGTGGAGCGTGCTCGCCGTCGGCACGGCCGAGCGCGTCACACCGTCCGAGGAGGAAGCCGCGGGGAAGCGGGACCTGTGGATACGCATCATCCCGGACCGGGTCAGCGGCTGCCTCATACGCGAGAGTCAGGGATGAGCACGGCGGCCCCGTTGACCCGGTCCTCGGCCAGATCGGTGAGCGCCTGGTCGGCGCGATTCAGCGAATAGGGGGTGACGACGGCCCGGATCCCGATCCGGGCGGCCAGAGCGAGGAACTCCCGCCCGTCCTGCCGGGTGTTGGAGGTGACGCTGCGCAGCTGGCGCTCCTGGAAGAGGTGGCGCTGGTAGTTCAGTACGGGGATGTCGGTGAGGTGGATCCCGGCGACCGCGAGTGTCCCGCCGCGGTCCAGGGCCTCCAGCGCCACGGGCACCAGGTCGCCCACCGGCGCGAAGAGGATCGCCGAGTCCAGCGGCTCCGGGGGCGCCTCCCGAGCGTCCCGCGCCGAGGCCGCGCCCAGCGCCAGGGCGAGCACCCGGGCCGGCTCCGACCGGGTCAGCACATGGACGGTGGCCCCCTCGGCCACCGCGACCTGTGCGGCCAGGTGTGCCGACGCCCCGAAGCCGTAGATGCCGAGCCGCCCGCCAGGCGGCAGGTCGCTGCGGCGCAGTGCGCGGTAGCCGATGATCCCCGCGCAGAGCAGCGGCGCCAGCTGGGCCGCCTCGGGGCCGTCCGGCAGCTCGTACGCGTACTCCTCGGGCGCGAGCGTGTAGTCGGCGAAGCCGCCGTCGGCATCCCAGCCGGTGTAGACGGATTCGGGGCAGAGGTTCTCGTGGCCGGCCGTGCAGTAGCGGCAGATCCCGCAGGTGCCGCGCAGCCAGGCCACCCCGGCCCGGTCGCCCTCCCGGAAGCGGGTGACCCCGGACCCGGTGCCGATCACCCGGCCGACCACCTCGTGGCCGGGTACGGTCTCGGGCCGGCGGGGCGGCAGGTCGCCCTCCGCGAGGTGCAGGTCCGTCCGGCAGACCCCGCACGCCTCGACCCGCAGCAGCAGCTCACCCGGCCCCGGCTCCGGCACCGGGCGGCGCACCTTCGCCAGGGGCTCCGTCACCATCCGCCCCGGCCGGTCCACGACCCACCCGCTCAGCATGCTTCCAGTCTGCGTCCTGACGCGGTTGGACGCCCGCGTCGACCCACCCGCCCGAAAGACCCCCACCCCAAAGACCCCCACCCGACCAACCAACCAACCAAGGGAGCTTCGACTGTGATGTCCGTCACGACATGCGTTCGGGCCCCGCCGGACGAATCGGCGGGGCCCGAACGAGGAATCAGGCTGCGACGGTGCTCAGGCGGCCGAGCTGCCGCTCGACGAGCCGGTCCCGGCGCTGGAGGAGCTGGTGGTGCTCGGCGTGCTCGACGGCTTCGAGTCGCTGCCGCCGGAAGCGGCGGGCTTCGCCGCCGGGGTGCTGCTGGACGACGAGCTGCGGCTGTCGGTCCGGTAGAAGCCGGAGCCCTTGAAGACGACACCGACCGCTGAGAAGACCTTGCGCAGGCGTCCGTCACACGCCGGGCACTCGCTGAGCGCGTCGTCGGTGAACTTCTGCACCACCTCGAGGCCCTCGCCACAAGCGGTGCACTGGTACTGGTAGGTCGGCACTTGCTCCTCCTGGCACTCTCACTCAGTGAGTGCTAACGACGGTCAATAGTGCAGCATTCCGCGTCCTCAGTCCACTGCGACCGGCACTTGGTGACCGATCCCACGGGCCACGACCCGGCCGGCGGGCCGCCGGGCGAGCCGGCCGCGCAGGGCGACCACCGTGGCCAGGGCCAGGGCGGTGCCGGCCAGCGGCACCACGAACCCGGCACTGGCGCCGAAGCCGTCGGCCAGCTGACCGGCGACAGTGACCGCCGCGGCCTGCCCCAGGGCGACCGAGCCGGTGAGCCAGGTGAAGGCCTCGGTGCGCGCGGTCGCCGGGACCAGGCCCTCGACCAGGGTGAAGCCGGTGATCAGCGCCGGAGCTATGCACAGGCCGACCAGCAGCCCGGCGGCGCCCATCAGCGGCACCGAGTGGACGGCCCACAGGGTCGACGCGGCCAGGGTCAGGGCGGCGTAGCCGACGAGCAGGCGGCGGCGCGGGCCGGTCTTCCAGGCGATGGCACCGCACACGAGGCCGGCGAGCATGTTGCCGGCCGCGAAGATCCCGTAGAGCACGCCGTTGATCCCCGGCTGCCCGGCCTCCTGTGCGAAGGCGGTCAGCGAGACCTGCATACCGCCGAAGACGGCGCCGATGCCGAGGAAGGCCACGGCCAGCACTCGCACACCCGGCACGGTCAGCGCCGAGGCGCGCTTCTCGCGGGCGGCCCCGGCTTCCTCGGCGACGCGGTTCGGCACGGGCTGGGTCCGGCGCTGGGCGGCGAACAGCAGCCCGCCGGCCAGCGTCAGCGAGGCCTCGGCGACCAGACCGGCCGCCGGGTGCACGCCGGCGCACAGCGCGGTGGCCAGCACCGGGCCGATGACGAAGGTGAACTCGTCCGTCACCGACTCGAAGGCCGCAGCCGTCTGCATCAGCGGCGATCCGGAGTCCAGCGTCGCCGCCCACCGGGCCCGCACCATCGGACCGACCTGCGGCACCGAGGCACCCGCCGGCACAGCGGCCACGAACAGCGCCCACAGCGGGGCGTGCGCCAGCGCCAGCACGGTCAGCAGCGCCACCGACGCCGCGTGCACCAGCACGCCCGGCATCAGCACGGCGCCCTGCCCGTAGCGGTCGGCGAGCTTGCCGCTCTGCGGCGCGAACAGCGCCATGGCGACGCCCGTGGCGGCGGCGACCACGCCCGCCGTGCCGTAGGAGCCCGTCGTGTGCTCGACGAGCAGCACGATGCCGATGGTCAGCATCGCGAAGGGCTGCCGCGCCGCGAAGCCGGGCAGCAGGAAGCCCCACGCGCCGGGCGTGCGCAGCAGTTGCCCGTATCCGGGCTTGAACCCCTCTCGGGGCGAACGAGTGACCGTGGATGCCACGGCCGGGCCTTTCTGCCGCCTGGTAGCGGGCCCCGTCACTTCAGGGGCTGCGCCGAGAACTGTCCTCTCGCGCCGTACCGGGGTAGATACCGGGTCGGTACCCGGCCGCCAAGCGGTTGCGCCAGCTCTTCATCAGACAGAGTTGGTGTTTCCAGCATTTCCATCATGTTTCAACAGCCACCTATCCTAGCGTGTTCCGCCGTCCCCACGACCGCCGGTACCCAGCCAGCCTGCGAGTTTTCCGCCACGTCCGATCGCCCGCAGCCGCGCCTCCGACTCGTCGCGGACCGGGTCGGTCGCCACCACGAGCAGTTCGTCCCCGCGCCGCAGCACCGTCGTGGGCAGCGGCACAAAGCTCGTCCCGTCGCGAACGACCAGCGTCACCCCGGCCCCGGCGGGCAGCCGCAACTCGCCGACCTCCACGCCGTGCATCCGTGAGGCCTCGGGGATCTGGACCGACAGGAGATGCCCCCGCAGCCGTTCCAGCGGGGCCGACTCGATGCCCAGGTCGGCGGCCGCCTCCGGGTCGCCGAGCCGCAGCCACCGCGCCAGCCACGGCAGCGTAGGCCCCTGCACCAGGGTGTATACGATCACCAGCAGGAAGACGATGTTGAAGATCCGCCGGCTGTCCGCCACCCCCGACACCATCGGGATCGTCGCCAGCACGATCGGCACCGCCCCGCGCAGCCCCGCCCACGACACCAGCGCCTGCTCCCGCCACGGCGTACGGAAGGGCGCCAGGCTCAGCAGCACCGACACCGGCCGCGCCAACGCCGTCAGCACCAGGCCGACCACCACCGCCGGCCAGAGGTCGTCGCCCAGCTCATGCGGGGTCACCAGCAGCCCCAGCAGCACGAACAGGCCGATCTGCGCTATCCATGCCAGCCCCTCCGCGAAGCCCCGCGTCGCCGGCCCGTGCGGCAGCTTGGCATTGCCCAGCACCAGCGAGGCCACGTACACCGCCAGGAAGCCCGAGCCGTGCGCCAGCGCCCCGCCCGCGTAGGCCAGCACGGCGATCGCCATCACCGCGATCGGGTAGAGGCCCGAGGCCGGCAGCGCCAGATGCCGCATCGCGTACGCACCCAGGAAGCCGAGCGCCAGTCCGACGGCGGCCCCGATCGCCAGCTCCAGAACGATCTCACCGATCAGCACATACCAGTGCTCGATCGGCCCGGCCGTGGAGAAGGCGACGACGAGTATGACGACCGGGGCGTCGTTGAAGCCCGACTCCGCCTCCAGCACACCCGTCAGCCGGGTCGGCAGCGGCACCCTCCGCAGCACCGAGAAGACCGCCGCCGCGTCCGTGGACGACACCACCGCGCCGATGATGAGTGACTGCCGCCAGTCCAGGTCCACCAGATAGTGCGCCGCGGCCGCTGTGATGCCGACGCTGACCGCGACGCCGGCCGTCGCCAGAACGGCCGCCGCCGGCACCGCCGGCCTGATCTCCCGCCAGTGGGTGCCGAGCCCGCCCTCCGCCAGGATCACCACAAGTGCCGCATATCCCAGTACTTGGGTCAGCTCGGCGTTGTCGAAGCGCACCCCCAGCCCGTCCTGCCCTATGGCGACGCCGATGCCCAGGTAGATGAGCAGACTGGGCAGCCCGCTGCGCGACGAGAGACGCACCGCGACCACCGCGATGAGCAGTACCGCCGCGCACACCAGCAGGAGTTCGTTGAGCCGGTCGACAGTCAGGAGACGGTCCTTCCACTGGGCCGGTGACAGGGGAGGGGCACGAAGTTCGGCTGGAAGTTCGTTGCCTTACCTAATATTTTACCTGCACTTGAGACTTGGGCGATCTCGGTGACTCCGCGTAGGGGACGCTCAGGCGCTGCGCCTATGGTGTGACCCAGCAATCGGTCCACCCTGCCCCTCGAAGGACATCGATGCCCGCCAAGAAGAAATCCCGCCGCACGCGCCTCCTTGTGATGGGGCTCGTGATCCTGCTCGTGGCGGGCATCGGCTACGGGTCGTACTGGAGCGTCGACACCGTCCGCGCGTCCTTCCCGCAGACCACCGGTACGTTGAAGCTCGACGGCCTCTCCAGCCCCGTCCAGGTCAAGCGCGACAGCAGCGGCGTCCCGCAGATCTACGCCGACACCGCCGAGGACCTGTTCCGCGCCCAGGGCTTCGTCCAGGCGCAGGACCGCTTCTACGAGATGGATGTGCGCCGGCACATGACCTCGGGCCGGCTCTCGGAGATGTTCGGCAGCGGTCAGGTCGAGACCGACGCCTTCCTGCGCACGCTCGGCTGGCGCAAGACCGCGCAGGAGGAGTACGACCACCAGCTCTCGGCCACGACAAAGAAGTACCTCCAGGCCTACTCCGACGGCGTCAACGCCTACTTGGCGAACCACAGCGGCTCCTCGCTGTCGGTCGAGTACGCCGCCCTGAAGTTCGAGAACGACTACAAGCCCGAGAAGTGGACCCCCGTCGACTCGGTCGCCTGGCTCAAGGCCATGGCCTGGGACCTGCGCGGCAACATGCAGGACGAGATCGACCGTTCACTGCTCACCAGCCGCCTGAGCTCCCAGCAGATCTCCGACCTGTACCCGGACTACCCGTACAGCCGGAACGCCCCGATCGTCGACAGCAGCTCCACCACGAGCACGACGAGCACGACCGGGACCAGCGGCACCGGCACGACAGGCACAACGGGCACCACCGGCACGACGAGCACCGGCACGTCCGCGACGACGGCGTCCGCGACCACGACGTCCGCCTCCACTGCCGCCTCCAACGTCGAGTCGCAGCTCTCCGCGCTCTCCAACACCCTCGACGAGATCCCGTCCCTGCTCGGCCCGTCCGGCAGCGGCATCGGCTCCAACTCCTGGGTCGTCTCCGGCAAATACACCACCACGCACAAACCCATGCTCGCCAACGACCCGCACCTGGCCCCCCAGATGCCGTCGCTCTGGTACCAGATGGGCCTGCACTGCAACACCGTCAGCAGCGCCTGCCCCTTCGACGTCGCCGGCTACACCTTCTCCGGCATGCCAGGAGTCGTCATCGGCCACAACCAGGACATCGCCTGGGGCATGACCAACATGGGCGCCGACGTGACCGACCTCTACCTCGAGAAGGTCACCAGCGACACCTACCTCTACGACGGCAAGCAGCAGAAGTTCGCCACCCGCAAGGAGACCATCAAGGTCGCCGGCGGCGCCAGCCACACCATCACCGTACGAACCACCAACAACGGCCCGGTGATCTCCGACCGCGACTCCGAGCTGCTCAAGGTCGGTGACAAGGCGCCGGTCGGCAGCTCCGCCCCCGACCGCGGCAACGGCTACGCGGTCTCGCTCAAGTGGACCGCGCTCACCCCCTCCAAGACCATGGACGCGGTCTTCGAGATCGACACCGCCACCGACTGGACCCAGTTCCGCGCCGCGGCAAAGGACTTCGCCGTCCCGTCCCAGAACCTCATCTACGCCGACACCCAGGGCAACATCGGCTACCAGGCCCCCGGTCAGGTCCCCATCCGCGCCAAGGGCGACGGCCGTTACCCGGCACCCGGCTGGGACTCCAGCTACCGCTGGACGGGCTACATCCCGTACAGCCAGATGCCGACCGAGTACAACCCGACGAGCGGCTACATCGTCACCGCCAACCAGGCTGCCGTCGACCAGAGAAAGTACCCCTACCTGATCACCGAGGACTGGGGTTACGGCACGCGCAGCCAGCGGATCAACAACCTCATCAAGTCCAAGATCAAGGACGGTGGGCTCATCTCCATGGACGACATGCAGGAGATGCAGAACGACAGCAGCAGCGAGATCGCCAAGCTGCTCGTCCCCATCCTGACCAAGATCGACATCAAGAACGACAAGAACGACTACGTCCGCGACGCCCAGAAGCTCCTGGAGACCTGGGACTACAACCAGGACTCGGACTCCGCCGCCGCGGCCTACTTCAACGCGGTCTGGCGCAACACCCTCAAGCTCGCCTTCGGCAACAAGCTCCCCAAGGAACTACGCCCCGTGGGCCAGTGCCTCACCGTCCCGGCCACCGACCAGTCCGGCCCCGTCGACGACCTCAACGGCAAGGCCAAGCTCGTACGCGAATGCGGCGAACGCGCCCCCGACCAGGCCCAGCCCGACGGCGGCGACCGCTGGTTCGAGGTGGTCCGCTCGATCCTGAACGACAAGACGAACGAGTGGTGGATCTCGTCCCCCACGGCCTTCTACGACAAGAACAGCGACAAGCAGCGCACCACCCGCGACGAACTCCTCGCCCAGGCCATGAAGGACGCCCGCTACGAGCTCACCGCCAAGCTCGGCAAGGACATCGACACCTGGAGCTGGGGCCGCCTCCACAAGCTCGAACTCAACAACCAGACCCTCGGTACCTCCGGCCCCTCCGTCGTCAAGTGGCTCCTCAACCGCGGCCCCTGGAACGTCGGCGGCGGCGAGGCGGCAGTCAACGCCACCGGCTGGAACGCGGCCGGAGGCTACGACGTCGTCTGGGTGCCGTCCATGCGGATGGTCGTCTCCCTCGCCGACTTCGACAAATCCCGCTGGATCAACCTCACCGGCGCCTCCGGCCACGCCTACAGCGCCCACTACTCCGACCAGACCACCAAATGGGCAAGAGGCGAGCTCCTGCCATGGGTCTTCTCCGAGAAAAAGGTCGAGGCGTCGACGTCGGACACGCTGGCGCTCACGCCGTAGACCGGCCCGTCCGGGGTCCGGGGTCCGGGGGCGAGGCCCCCGGACCTCAGCCACCCGGACGCCGGAAGCGCGTCACGCCCTCCGGCGTGACGACCGCGTCGACAGGACGGTCGTGCGCCTCGGCCGGCACCCGCTCCAGCACCTCGTGCCCATACAGCAGCACCACCAACGCCGCCCCCGCCCCCGCCGCCCCCAGGCGGCCCAGCACGCGGTCGTACGACCCTCCGCCCCGCCCCAGCCGCATCCCCCGACCGTCCACCGCGAGCCCCGGAAGCAGCACCACGTCCGCCTCCGTCACCGCGTCCACCCCCAGCCGCGGGCCGGCCGGTTCGTACAGCCCACGCGGCGACCGCTCCAGCCCCTCGGGGCCGCCGTACACCGCCCAGTCCAGATCGTTGTCCTCCAGGAGCACCGGCAGCAACACATGCTCCCCACGCTCCCGGAGCACCTCGAGCAACGCCCGTGTCCCGGGCTCACTCCCGATCGACACATACGCGGCCACCGTCCGTGCGCCGGCCAATTCCTCCAGCTCAAGAGCACGTTCCGAGATCGCCCGCGCTGCCCCCGCCCGTTGCTCCGCCGTCAACGCAGCTCTCACCCGGAGGAGATCAGCTCGCAACACGGACTTGTTACGGTGGTCCTCACCCATTTGGCGCACAATCCCCGCCTATCCCCATCAAACAACCGGAACTTCATCTTCACCTCATACACACGGGTTATGGTGCAGAGCATGACTCACGCGCGTACTCGGATCAGCAAGGCTGTCATCCCTGCGGCGGGCCTTGGCACCCGCTTCCTGCCGGCCACCAAGGCGACCCCCAAAGAGATGCTCCCGGTCGTCGACAAGCCCGCCATCCAGTACGTCGTCGAGGAAGCCGTCTCGGCCGGTCTCTCCGACGTCCTCATGATCACCGGCCGGAACAAGCGGCCGCTCGAGGACCACTTCGACCGCAATTACGAGCTCGAGCAGGCCCTCACCCACAAGGGTGACGAATCCCGCCTCGCCAAGGTCCAGGAGTCCAGCGACCTGGCCACCATGCACTACGTCCGCCAGGGCGACCCGCGCGGCCTCGGCCACGCCGTGCTGTGCGCCGAGCCGCACGTCGGCGACCAGCCCTTCGCGGTCCTGCTCGGCGACGACCTGATCGACCCGCGCGACCCCCTGCTCTCGCGCATGATCGAGGTCCAGGAGGAGCACGGCGGCAGCGTGATCGCCCTCATGGAGGTCGACCCGAGCCAGATCCACCTCTACGGCTCCGCCGCCATACTCCCGACCACCGACCAGGACGTGGTCCGGATCACCGACCTGGTCGAGAAGCCGGCGCCGGGCGAGGCCCCGTCCTCGTACGCCGTGATCGGCCGCTACGTACTCGACCCGTCGATCTTCGGCGTCCTGAACAAGACCAAGCCCGGCCGTGGCGGCGAGATCCAGCTCACCGACGCGCTGCGCGAACTGGCCCAGGAAGGCGGCCCCGACGGGCCGGTGCACGGGGTGGTCTTCCACGGCCGCCGCTATGACACCGGAGACCGGGGCGACTATCTGCGTGCGATTGTCCGACTGGCATGCGAACGTGATGACCTGGGACCGGACTTCCGGTCCTGGCTTCGCCAGTATGTCAACGAGGAGATGCAAGCTTGAGCAGTACGGCGCGTGGCACGGCTGACCGCGTCTGGTCGGTTTCCGAACACCTCGACAACATCCTGCGGCAGCTCCAGCCGCTGGAGCCGATCGAGCTGCAACTCCTCGATGCGCAAGGGTGCGTCCTCGTCGAGGACGTCACCGTCCCGGTCGCGCTGCCGCCCTTCGAGAACAGCTCGATGGACGGCTACGCGGTCCGCACCACCGACACCGAGGGTGCGACCGACGAGCACCCGGCCGTCCTCACCGTCATCGGCGACGTCGCCGCCGGCGCCGGCGAGCTGCCCACCGTCGGGCCCGGCGAGGCCGCCCGCATCATGACCGGCGCCCCGCTGCCGCCCGGCGCCGAGGCCGTGGTCCCGGTGGAGTGGACGGACGGCGGTACGGGTTCCCCGGCCCCGGCGATCGGCATGCGCGCCGCAAGCGCCGAGCCGGCCGGCGCCGAGGTCCGGGTCCACCGCCCGGCCGCCCCCGGCCAGTACGTACGGGCCCGGGGCAGCGACGTCGCCGCCGGCGAGCTGGCCCTGGAGGCCGGCACCGTCCTCGGGCCGCCGCAGATCGCGCTGCTGGCCGCCGTCGGCCGCGCGACGGTACGGGTCAGGCCCCGGCCGCGCGTCGTGGTGATGTCCACCGGCAGCGAGCTGGTCCCGCCCGGCGAGGCCCTGGCCCCGGGCACCATCCACGACTCCAACAGCTTCATGCTCACCGCCGCCGCCCGCGACGCCGGCGCCCTCTCCTACCGCGTCGGCGCCGTGGTCGACGACGCCGAAACGCTCCGGACCACCATCGAGGACCAGATCATCCGCGCCGACCTCCTCGTCACCAGCGGCGGCGTCAGCGTGGGCGCGTACGACGTGGTCAAGGAGGCGCTGGGCGACCAGATCGACTTCCGCAAGCTCGCCATGCAGCCCGGCAAGCCCCAGGGCTTCGGCTTCGTCGGCGGCGAGCGCGAGACCGAGGGCGAAAGCCGCACCGCCCGCATCCCCCTGCTGGCCCTCCCGGGCAATCCGGTCAGCTCGTACGTCTCCTTCGAGCTCTTCGTACGCCCGGCCATCCGCACCCTCATGGGCGTCGAGCCCGTCCACCGTTGCTCCGTACGCGCCGTCTGCGAGGGCGGCGTCACCTCGTCCCCCAAGGACAAGCGGCAGTTCCTGCGCGGCTGGTACGCGGACGGCCGCGTCACCCCCGTGGGCGGCGCCGGATCGCACCTGGTCAAGGCCCTGGCGCACGCGAACGCGCTGATCGTCGTCCCCGAGGACGTGGTCGAGGTGTCGGACGGCGCCGAGGTGGACGTGGTACTGCTCGACTGAGCCGGTACGGTGGCCCGGTGACCGAGCAGCAACGACATCTCACGCACCTTGACGAGGCCGGCGCGGCCCGCATGGTCGACGTCTCCGGGAAGGACGTCACCGCCCGCACCGCCCGCGCCACCGGCCGGGTCCTCGTCTCCCCCCGGGTCGTCGAGCTGCTGCGCGGTGAGGGCGTCCCCAAGGGCGACGCCCTCGCCACCGCCCGCATCGCCGGCATCATGGGCGCCAAGCGGACGCCGGACCTCATCCCGCTCTGCCACCCGCTCGCCGTCTCCGGCGTCAAGGTCGACCTCGCGGTCGCCGACGACGCCGTCGAGATCGCGGCGACCGTGAAGACCACGGACCGTACGGGCGTCGAGATGGAGGCCCTGACCGCCGTCACCGTCGCCGCCCTCACCGTCATCGACATGGTGAAGGCCGTCGACAAGGCCGCCGTCATCACCGACGTACGGGTCGAGGAGAAGACCGGCGGCAAGTCCGGCGAGTGGGTGCGTTCCGCGCCGACGGGCGGTGCGAGGTGACCGCCTCGGCGCAGCCGTACCGCGCGCTCGCGATCACGGCGTCCAACCGCGCCGCCGCAGGCGTCTACGAGGACCGGGGCGGCCCCCTGATCGTGGCCGCGCTGCAAGGGCTCGGCTTCGCGGTGGACGGCCCGCAGGTCGTGCCGGACGGCGAGCCGGTCGCCGTCGCCCTCCAGGCGGCGGTGACCGGGGAGTATGCGCTCGTGGTAACCACCGGAGGTACCGGCATCTCGCCCACCGACCGCACACCGGAGGTCACCCGGAGCGTCCTGGACTACGAGATCCCGGGCATCGCCGAGGCGATCCGCGCCGCCGGTCGGGAGAAGGTCCCCACGGCCGCCCTCTCACGTGGCGTCGCCGGGGTCGCCGGGCGCACCCTGGTGGTGAACCTTCCGGGATCCACCGGCGGCGTCAAGGACGGCCTGGCCGTACTCGCTCCCCTCCTCGCCCACGCCGTCGACCAGATCCGCGGCGGCGACCACCCCACGTCCGGGCACACCTCTGGGAGACCAAGCTGAACGGGTCCTGGCCTGCCGAACTGGCGGACGGGGACGTCCTCCTCCGCCCCATAAAGCTGCGCGATCAGCGCGCCTGGCGCGAGGTGAACCGCCGCAACCGCGACTGGCTCCGCCCCTGGGAAGCCACCGTGCCCCCCGCCCCGCCCGGCCACCTCACCCAGCGCCCCACCTACCGCCAGATGGTCCGCCACCTGCGCGCCGAGGCCCACGCCGGCCGCATGCTGCCCTTCGTCATCGAGTACCAGGGCCGCCTTGCCGGCCAGCTCACCGTCGCCGGCATCACCTGGGGCTCCATGTGCTCCGCCCACATCGGCTACTGGGTCGACGAGGCCGTCGCCGGCCGCGGCGTCATGCCCACCGCCGTCGCCCTCGCCGTGGACCATTCCTTCCGCCATGTCGGTCTGCACCGCATCGAGGTCTGCATCCGCCCCGAGAACGCCCCCAGTCGCCGCGTCGTCGAAAAACTCGGATTCCGCGAGGAGGGCCTTCGCCCCCGCTATCTCCATATCGACGGCGCCTGGCGCGACCATCTGGTCTTCGCCCTCACGGCCGAGGAGATCCCGGAAGGGCTCCTCACCCGCTGGCACCAGGCACGACCTGGTACACACCAAAAATAAGATAAACGTTCGAAAGAAAGCGCATCCTGGACCACAATCACAAAAAAGTTTCGACGTATCAGCCAGATCGTGCGACACACCGCAGCAAATTGCGTATGGCCCTGGCCTTATCCCCCTACCGTGTGAAGCGTGAGCAGCAGCGGCCTCATCTACGCAGTCATCGTCGGGGCCTGGGCTGCCTACTTGGTGCCAATGTGGCTCCGTAGGCAGGACGAGCTCAACGAGGCCCGTCCGACGGAACGCTTCAGCACCGCCATCCGGCTCCTGTCCGGACGGGCGGCGATGGAGCGGAAGTACGCCAAAACGCGCGACGAGCACGACGACGACAAACCGGCAGCCGAGCGGCAGCCGGACCAGCTGGACGCGGAACCGGAGGAGCCGGTCGACGTCCGGTCCCTCGCCGTACCCGCGACCCAGGCCAAGTCCCCGGCCAAGTCCCCGGTCCCGGCGCCGGTCCCGGTCCCGGGGCAGCGGAAGGCGAAGGTCCCCACCCCCCGGGCCAAGGTCCTGGCCCGCCGCCGCCGCACCACCACCCTCCTCTTCCTGGCCTTCACCGCCGGCGCCGTCGTCGCCGCCGTCGGCGGCCTCGCCCTCCTCTGGGCCCCGGCCGTCCCCGCCGTCCTGCTCACCCTCTACATCGGCCACCTCCGCTCCCAGGAACGCCGCCGCTTCGAGGTCAAGCTCGACCAGCGCCGCGCCGCCGACGCCGCCCAGCGCCTCCGCGACCGCCCCGCCCACCCCGAGCCCGCGCCCGAGCCCATCCCCGTGCCGGAGCAGCCCGCGGCCGCGGACCGCCGCGCCCTCGTCGAGCAGACCGACCACGCCGAGTGGGTCGACCAGCAGCGCGCCCCCTCCGAAGACACCTGGGAAGTCCCCGCCCCCCGCCCCACCTTCGCCACCGCCCCCGTCACCCGCCCCCGCCCCCGCGACCGCGCCCCCCGCGGCACCCCCCTCTTCGACCAGTACTCCAACCCCGACCGCCCCCGCGCCGCCAACGAGTAACCCCCTCCCCGGCCCCCGGCCCTCCCTGGCCTGACCACCCCGCCGGAGATGCTAAAGTTTTCCTCGTTGCAAGGGCCTGTGGCGCAGTCCGGTAGCGCACCTCGTTCGCATCGAGGGGGTCAGGGGTTCGAATCCCCTCAGGTCCACAGCAGCTCAAAGCCCCCGGCGGAGTGATCCGCCGGGGGCTTCTTCGCGCCGTACCGCATGGGAGTACTGCGAGCCGGTCAGCCCAGGTGCTCGTGCCGCATTTTCCACATCCCGTCACGCCTTACGATCACGTTCGTGCCCCGCCCCTGGCCGGTCCGCGTCCGCCCGGCCACTGTTCCCCGCCAGTGGAAGCGATAGCGGCACACGGCGTGGTCTGCCGTGACAACGACCCACTCAAGATCTCTGACCTCGTACACCTCGTCCTGGATCGCTGAGAAGGTCCGCGCGATCGCCCCTGTGATCTCCTCAAGGCCCTCGTAGGAGCCGTCGGAGAACCAGTAGGTGGCGTCGTCCGCAATCAGCGGTACCACACGATCGATGTCGTGGCTGTTGTTCGCCTGTTCGTACCGCGACATGAACCCGGTGAGCTCGGCTGCAAGATCTGACATCAGGTGGACCCTCTCCAGCGCAGAAGCGCCCGCCAGAACCCACTGACGAGCGAGGCCACAGATCATTGCCGAAGCGGACCGCTACCGGCGGCGGTTCGTCGTCGAGTGGTTCCGACTCGGCCTCGCAGGTGATGCACAGGGCGGAGCTTTCGCCGGGTCGGCGAAGTGCGGGACGCCGAGGCCTGCATCCGAAGGTGAACGCAACCGCTCCCCGGCCGCGGGTGGGCGGCCGGGGAGCGGGGGGTTGTCGCCGGGGGGTCAGCCGGTGTAGGCGGCGAAGGTGCGGGTGAAGTCCCAGGCGGCTTGGGAGACGCCGGAGCAGGTGTCGTCGTTGGGGTAGGCGCCGGAGCAGGGGCGGTCGCGGTTGGCGGACCAGAAGGTGAGGCGGGCGAGGTGGTGGGTCTGGGCGTAGCTGAGGATGGTGCGGAAGTCGGCGACGGTGACGGTCTCGTTGGCGTCGGTGATGCCGTTCATCGAGGAGATGCCGCTGTGGCGGTATGCCGTGTCGTCGGTGTAGCCGTAGGCGGTCTTGAGGGCGTTCTTGAGGCCGTCGGTGGCCTGCATGGTGAGGTTGCCCATGTTCTGGCCGGCGGCGCCGAAGTCGAAGGGCATGATGGTCCAGCTGTCGACGGTGAGGCCGGAGGCGGCGACCTTGTTGATCAGGCTGGTGTCGGGGCCGGTCGTGCCGCTGCCGATGGTGACGTACTCGACGATGCCGGGGTTGTTGGTCTTGATGATCTTGAGGGCGTCGACGGTGCGCTGCTGGACGGTGGAGTTGCTGTAGGCGTCGGCCTCGATGTCGATGTCGATGGCCTTGAGCCCGTAGGCGTTGATGACCTGCTGGTAGGCGCCGGCGAGTGCGGAGGCGCTGGTGCAGGAGGACTCCAGCTTGTTGCCGCTGTAGCCGCCGAAGGACGGGACGACGTCGCCGCCGGCCGCCCGGATCTTGTTGATGGTGGTCTGGTCGACGCCGCCGGTCAGCGGACGGCTGCCGTCCCACTGGGGGGTGCAGGTGCCGTTGCTCAGCACGAAGGCGAGGGTGAACCACTTGACGCCGGTGGCCGACATGATGGTCGTCGGGTCCGGCGGGTTGCCCCAGCCGTTGTAGATGTACGGGGCCACGGCCTGCACCGCGTTGGTGGCGGGCGGCGTGGTGGTGGGCGGCGTGGTGGTGCTGCTCGGCGTGGTCCACTTCTGGTTGGTGCCGCCGCTGCAGGACCAGATCTGGAGTCTGGTGCCGTTGGCGGAGGTGTTGCCGGTCGCGTCAAGACACTTGCCCGTCGCCGGGTTGACGATGTCCTTCGCGGAACTGATCGACCACTTCTGGGCGTTGGTGCCGTTGCAGTCGTAGAGCTGGATCTTGGTGCCGTCGGCGGTACCGGCGGAGGTGATGTCCATGCACTTGCCGAGGGCGCGCAGGGTGCCGTCGGAGCTCACGGTCCACTGCTGTGCGCTGGTGCCGTTGCAGTCGTAGAGCTGCACGGCCGTGCCGTTGGTGGTGCTCGCACCGGCTATGTCTATGCATTTGCCGCCGATGCCGGTGATCGGTCCCGTCGGGTCGGCGGCGGAGGCCTGGGTGACGCCGAGGGCGGCCAGGGTGCCGGCGGCGAGGGCGGCGGCGAGGAAGGTCGCGAGTTTTCTCATCAGCCGGTCACGGTCCATTTCTGATTGGCGCCGCCGGTGCAGGTCCAGATCTGGAGCCTGGTGCCGTTGGCTGAGCTGTTGCCGGTCGCGTCAAGACACTTGTTCGCCGTCGGGTTGACGATGTCGTTCGCGGAACTGACGGTCCATTTCTGCGCGTTGGTGCCGTTGCAGTCGTAGAGCTGGATCGGCGTGCCGTCGGCCGTACCGGCGGAGGTGATGTCCATGCACTTGCCGAGGGCGCGCAGGGTGCCGTCGGAACCGACCGTCCACTGCTGTGCGGCGGAGCCGTTGCAGTCGTAGAGCTGCACGGCTGTGCCGTTGGCGGAGTTGGCACCGGCCACGTCGATGCACTTGCCGCCGAGGCCGGTGATCGGATGGCCGACGGCGGTGGAGGTGTCGCTGGTGGTGACGTGGACGTAGTCGATGGTGAGTTGCTGCGGGAAGGACGTGCTGCTGTCGGGGTCGCCCGGCCAGTAGCCGCCCACCGCGAGGTTCAGGATGATGTAGAAGGGGTGGTCGAACACCCAGGTGTTGCCGCCCAGGTCGGCGGGGGTGCGGGTCTGGTAGACGATGCCGTCGACCGACCAGGAGATGGAGTTGGGCGACCAGTCCACCGCGAAGGTGTGGAAGGCGTCGGAGAAGCTCTGCCCGTTCGGGAGGGTGTATCCGGCGCCGATACCGGCCGAACCGGAGTAACCCGGGCCGTGGATGGTGCCGTGGATGGTGCCGGGCTCGTAGCCGACGTTCTCCATGATGTCGAGCTCGCCGCTGTTGGGCCAGCCGACGGTGCCGATGTTGTTGCCGAGCATCCAGAACGCGGGCCACATGCCCTGGCCTCGCGGCAGCTTCATACGGGACTCGAAGTGGCCGTACGCCTGGGTGAAGGTCTGCGCGGTCGACAGCCGGGAGGAGGTGTACGTACAAGTGCCGTACCAGCACTGGTAGTTGGCCGGGTTCTCCTTCTTGGCGGTGATGACCAGGTTGCCCTGCCCGTCGAGCGCGGGGTTGTTGGTGCCGCTGGTGTAGTACTCGCGCTCGTGGTTGTTGACGTTGTCGCCGGTCTCGGGGCGCCAGTTGGAGCTGTTGACGGGAGTGCCGGCCGTGCCGTTGAAGTCGTCGGTGAAGGTCGCGGTGGCGGCGGCCGGGGCGAGCGCGGGCGCGTTCGCGGCCTGCGGGGACGGGGCCTGCTGGAGCCAGCCGCAGAGCAGCAGGGTGGCGGCGGCCAGTAAAGCGAGGGGACGTATACGTCGGGTGGGGGGTGATGCCGACATGCCGGACTCCTTGGTGGGGACGTCAGAGATCAGCGAGAAGGCGTGCACCTGACAGACGGGACACTGCAGGACACTCTGGGGGCTTCTCTCACGGCTTAGTTCAGGACGTGATTTAAGTGCCGGGGGTGATGGGCGTCAATACTTCTGCAAAGGTCTATACCTTATTGTTGTCACGTCGCGCCGGGCTCCGGATGCCCGGGAAGGCAGTAACGGCACGTCAGGGCCGGGTGCCGCCGCGGGAGGCCACGGAGCCGCCGCGAGTGACCACGGAGCCGCCGCGAGCGGCGATCGAAGCCAGTGCCTGCGCCGCTCCGGTCAGCGGCCGCGCCTTCGGGAACACCAGACGCAGGACCCGCGTGAGGTCGAGGCCGAGCACCGGGACGGACACCAGCCTGGCGTCGGCGAGTTCCCCGGTGACGGCCAGTGAGCTGAGCACCGCCGGGCCCACGCCTTCTGCGACGGCGGACTTGATCGCCGTGGTGGAGGACAGTTCGAGGATGGGCGCCGCGAGGACGCTGTCGGTGGTCCGCCGCAGCGCGCGTTCGAGATAGCGCCTGGTGCCGGACCCGTGCTCCCTGCTCACCAGGGGCGTGGCCGCCAACTCCTCGGTGGTGATGCCGGAACGCCGCCGCGCCCACGGATGCCCCGGGCTCACGATCACCGTCAGCGTGTCCCGGGCGACCGTGCGGGAGCGCAGGCCGTCCGGTACGTCCGGACCCTCGATGAAACCGAGGTCCGCCGTGCCCGCCAGGACGGCGGCGGCGACATCGTCGGAATTGCCGGTCGTCAGCGCGACCGAGGTGGTCGCGGCCGAGGCATGGAAGGCCGCGAGCCAGTGGGGCACGAGGTATTCGGCGACTGTCAGACTGGCCGCGACCGACAGACGGCTCTCCAGCGTCTTGCGCAGGGAAGTGATGCCCGCGTCCAGAGCGACGGCGGCGTCGATGGCCGTACGGGCCCAGTCGGCCACCAGCCCGCCCTCCTCGGTGAGCCGGGAACCCCGCGGGGAGCGCTCCAGCAGGGGCACGCCCAGCAGGTGCTCCAGGTTGCGGATCCGGCTGCTGGCGGCGGGCTGGGTGACGCCATGAGCACGAGCGGCGGCGCCCACGCTGCCCAGCCGCGCGACGGAGAGCAGCAGATCGAAGGCGGCCAGGTCACTGACACGGCTCGGCATGGGCATAAGCCGAGCCTATGACCCCATCGCGGATTGGCGCCTACCGAGGCTGAAAGCCCAGGACAACGCTGTAGGCATGACCAACGGAACGATGACCAAGAGCACCCTTGCCCCGCCGAGGCCCGCATCCCGGCCCGCGGCGCGGCTGCCGCTGGGACTGCTCGGCGAGCTGGACCGCCCCTCGGACATGTTCCGGAACCTGGGCCCCAACTGGTACGCGTCGATCATGGGGACCGGCATCGTCGCCACCGCGGCTGCCACCCTTCCGGTCCACATGCCGGGACTGCGTACGGCCGCGACCGTCGTATGGGCACTGGCCGCCGCCCTGCTGGTGGCGCTCACCGCCGCCTGGACCGTGCACTGGGTCCGTTACCGTGCCCAGGCCAGGGCCCATGCCGACAACCCGGTGATGGCCCACTTCTGGGGTGCGCCGGCGATGGCCCTCCTCACGGTGGGGGCCGGCACCCTGACCCTGGGGCGGGACTGGATCGGCCTTCCGGCCGCGCTGGGGGTGGACACGGTGCTGTGGTCGGCTGGCACCCTGCTCGGTCTGGTCACCGCCGTGTGGATCCCCTACCGCGCGATGACCAGCCACTCCGTTGCCCCGGACGCGGCGTTCGGCGGCTGGCTCATGCCCGTCGTGCCTCCCATGGTGTCGGCCTCGACCGGCGCCCTGCTCGTGCCCTTCGCGACCGCCGGACAGCTGCGGCTCACCCTGCTGCTCGCGTGTTACGCGATGTTCGGCATCAGCCTGTTCGCGAGCGTCGTCATCATCACCCAGATCTGGGCCCGGCTGGTCCACCACAAGGTCGGCCCCGCCGCCATGGTCCCCACCCTGTGGATCGTCCTCGGCCCGCTCGGCCAGTCGGTCACGGCAGCCAACCTCCTCGGCGGGGTCGCCCACACCGCCCTCCCCCGGCCGTACTCCACCGGGGCGCAGGTCTTCGGCCTGCTGTACGGAGTGCCCACCTGGGGCTTCGCCATGATGTGGCTGGCCCTCGCCGCCGCCATCACGGCCCGCACCGCACGCCGGCACCTGCCCTTCTCGCTCACCTGGTGGAGCTTCACCTTCCCCGTCGGCACGTGCGTCACCGGCACCACCGAGCTGGCCCTGCACACCGGATCGGCGTTCCTTCGGTGGGCCGCCGTAGCCCTCTACGTCCTTCTCGTCATCGCCTGGCTCACCGTCGCCCTGCGCACCGCCCGCGCCTCCGCCCGCGGCAGCCTCTTCTGTCCCCGGGCCCCGGCCGTCTGACCACGCCGAAACGGGGCACGTGGAGCGTGGCCACCTCTGCTTGGATGGTGGCGCTGCCGAGATCCGCCTCGCGAAACCCGACCGGCAAAGGAGCGCGCGTGACCGCAGACCAGGTATCCCGGGCTCTGTGCGTCAACCGCTATCCGGGGCGGGGAGTGCTGTGGGCCAGGACGCTCGACGGCACCCTGTGCGGGGCGTACTTCCTCACCGGACGCAGCGCGGCATCCCGGGCCCGGGCTCTGCGCCGTGCGGACGGGGAACTGATCGTCGCTCCCACGGACCAGACCGCTCACGATCCCCTGCGGCACTACGCGGCCGCCCGTGAGCGGGGCGGCTGGCTTGTCTTCGGCAACGGGGAGCAGGTGGCCACCGTTGCCGACCGGCTCCAGAGCGGGCGTAACCCGGCCTCAGCCCTGGACGGGCTGGAGTACGAGCCCGACCCGCCGATCTTCACGCCCCGGATCACCGTGGCTGCGGACCTGCGTTCACCGGGAGACGCCTGGTTCGGCGCGGCCCGCCGAAGCCTCAGCGGCAGGATCGCGACCAATGTCCTGACCCTCGCGGTCCGGGGCCTGGGCCTGGGCGAGAGCGTCATGATGACCACCTACCGATCGGACGGACACCACGTCGCCACCGGCGAGCCCTTCATCGAGGCCCGCACCGAAGCCGCCAACCGCGACGAGCTCCTGGAGGAACTCTGGGACGCGCTCGCCCCGGAATTCCGGGTAGCGGTGGCCACCTTCGAGCCCGGCCACCTCTCCGACGCGGCGATCCGCCACGAAGTCCGCCCCGAAGTCCGCCCCGAGGCGTGACTCAGCCCCTCGCGAAGCGGAGTTCCCGGTGACCCTGCGGCTCGCCCGGCAGGAGCGCGAACACGCTTACACCTCGGCCAACCGCTCTGCCTTCAGGGCAGCCCTGCTCTGAAGGTCGCGGCGGCCGGGCGGGGCGTACCGTACTCGCGTCCCGCGTGCATGACGACTGATTCCGGAGAGCGATATGGCCATCGATTACGTCAAGCGCCCGAGGCCGGTTCTGGAGGGGGCGGCCATCAGTTTGGAGAAAGTGCGGGCCGCGGCGCCGGCGCCGCGGGGCGGTGGGTAGGCGCCACCGAGTTGGTGGTCGACCCCGGCACGGGACGGCGGTAGTCGCAAGGCCGGGGCTGGTGCCGGAGTCGCGTGTCGCCTGTCAGCGCGAGCCCCGAGAGCAGCGCGAGCAGTACGCAGAGGATGCCGAAGGCTGCGGCGGCGGCCCTGCCGGGCAGGCGAGTTCCTCCGTCGGACATGGGCGGGATCCTACGTCGTGGATAGGCTGACGGTATGTCGAGTGATCGTTCACAGCAGGGCCGCCGCCGTCGCATCGGCGTGATGTTCGACAGGGACCGCCGACCGGAGGAACTCCGCCCGTTCGCCCGGGAGGCCGAGGATCTCGGGGTGGACGACCTGTGGGTGGTGGAGGACCTCGGCTGGGCCGGTGCGATGTCCTCGGCGGCGCTCGCGCTCGCCGCGACGGACCGGTTGCGGGTGGGGATCGGCATCGCGCCGGCGCCGTTGCGGAACCCAGCGCTGCTCGCCATGGAACTGGCCATGCTGGAACGGGTGTTCCCGGGGCGGCTGATCGCGGGCATCGGGCACGGCGCGCCCGAGTGGATGGCGCAGGTGGGGGCGGCCACGCCGCGGAAGCTGGCGTTGCTCGAGGAGACGATCGCGGCCGTCAAGGCGCTGCTGCGCGGGGAGACCCTCACGGTGGCCGGGCAGACCGTACGCATGGACGCCGTACGGCTGGTGCATCCGCCGGCGGCGGCTCCGCCGGTGGTCGCGGGGGTCGTACGGCCGAGGTCGCTGGAGCTGTCCGGGCGGGTGGCGGACGGGACGGTCATCGCGGAGGGCCAGGGGCCGCGGGAGATCGAGGCTGCGATCGGGCACATCAGCAAGGGCATCGGTGAGGCCGGGGCGGCGTCGCATGAGGTGATCGTCTTCACCCATCTGTGCGTTGGGGACGACCCGCAACGGGTCGCGGCGGCCACGGCGCCGATCGTCGAGGAGTACATGGGCTGGCTCAAGGTCCCGGCCGACGACGTCTTCCTGGCAGCGGGTCCCGTCGCGACGGCGGCGGAGCGGATCCGGAGCCTGTGGGACGCGGGAGCCGACACCGTCGTTCTGCGGCCGGTCGGGGCGGACCCGGCGGGGCAGGTGCGGGACGCGCTGGCCGCGCTGGGTCGCGGATGAGGGTGGCCGGGGTCCCGCTGCTGGCGGTGCACGCGCACCCCGACGACGAGTCGCTGTGGACGGGCGGGGTGCTGGCGCGGGCGGCCGCGCAGGGGATCGGTACGGCGGTGATGACGTGTACGAGCGGTGAGCTGGCGGACGGGTCGTCGTTCGCGGCGCCGGGGACGCGGACGGGCGAGCTGGGCGCGGCGTTGGCCGAGCTGAGGGTCGGCGAGTCGCGGATGCTGGGGTATGCCGACCGGGCGTTGAATGATGTGCCGCTCGACGTGGTCGTCGGCGAACTTGCCGCGTACATAAGCGAACTGCGGCCCGTAGCGGTGGTGACGTACGACGCGTTCGGGTTGTCGGGCCATCCGGATCACATCCGCGTGCACGAGGCGACGCTGGGGGCGGTCGAGGCGGCCGCCGACGAGTGGGCGGTCGAGCAGGTGTGGCTCGCCACGGTGCCGCAGGAGCTGGCGGACGTGCTGACCGACGCGGCGGGGGAGGAGCGGGTCCGGGCCGGGGCCGGAGGGCCGTACGTGGCCGTGGACGTACGGGACTGGCTCGACGTCAAGTGGCGGGCACTGCGGTCGCACGACTCGGAGTTCGCGCGGGGGGCGCGGGTCGCCGCACTGGACCGGCACCCGGAGTTGCGGGAGGTGGCGCTCGGGACGGAGTACTTCCAATACCTGGCAGGGCCGGGGACGGAGAGCGCCGAAGGGCGGGCCGTGCGAGGACTGTTCGCGTAGGCGGCAACCTTTGTGGGGGTGGTGGCGACTGACGGACGAGGAACTCCCGAACAGTCGAACGAAAGTCACCACGTGAGCACACGAGCAGCCCTGCGCAAGCTTCGGCGTAGGAGAAGCAACCGTCGGCGGACCGTTTTGGTCGGAGCGCTGGCCACGGCGCTGACCGGGGGTGCGATAGCGGGCGGGGTGCTGATGACGGCATCGGCGTCAGGGCCCAGCGCCGGTACGTACCAGCTGGTGAACGCCGCCGACAGCACGTGCCTGGACGTGCCGGCCGCCAGCAGGGCGAGCGGTGTGCGGCTGGGCGAGGCGGCGTGCGGGAGTGCCGCCGACCAGACGTGGAAGTTGGCCGTGTCGGGGGCCGGGTTCACGGTGAAGGCGGGGCACAGCGGGCTGTGCGCGGGGGTGAAGGGCGCGGCGACGTCGAGCGGTAAGGCGGTGCAGCAGCAGGCGTGCGGCGGGGGCGCGTCGCAGGTGTGGAAGTTGAGCGCGGTGGGGGAGGCGTACCACCTGGTCAACGCCAAGAGTGGCAAGTGCCTGAATGTGAAGGGCGGGCTGGCGCAGCAGAACTCCTGCGACTCGGCCGCGAGCAAGAGCTGGGCGCTGAAGGCGACCACGGCTGTTGCGAGTTCGTCGGCATCGGCGACCAAGAGCGCCTCAGCCTCAGCGTCACCGTCGGCTACCTCTTCGGCTTCCGCTTCGGCCTCCGCGACGGCGACCAAGACCGCCTCGCCCTCCGCCTCGCCCTCCGCGTCCACCACCACCGCCCTCGCCGCCTGGCCGACCGCCACCGCCTCCAAGCCCGTCACCGCCACCATCGAGGTGACCGGCAGCTACGACGGCGGCCTGAAGCGGTTCTACGGGTCGGGGGACCTCGGGACGGCCGGGCAGAGCGAGGATCAGGGGCCGATCTTCGAGCTGGCGGACGGGGCGACGCTGAAGAACGTGATCCTGGGGGCGCCGGCTGCCGACGGCGTGCACTGCCTGGGCAGTTGCACGCTGCAGAACGTGTGGTGGGAGGACGTCGGCGAGGACGCGGCCACCTTCAAGGGGAAGTCGGCGTCGGCGACGTACGTGGTCGACGGCGGAGGGGCGAGGAAGGCGGACGACAAGGTCTTCCAGCACAACGGGGCCGGGACGCTGACGATCAGGAACTTCCAGGTGGAGGACTTCGGCAAGCTGTACCGGTCGTGCGGCAACTGCAGGACGCAGTACGCACGCCATGTCGTGATCAGCAACGTACGGGCGACGAGCCCCGGCAAGGTGCTGGCCGGTATCAACTCCAACTACGGGGACACGGCCAGGATTTCGGGCGTGACGATCGTCGGCGACACGAACAGGAAGCTCGTCGTCTGCGAGCGCTTCAAGGGCAACAACACCGGCGCCGAGCCGCCGGCGCTCGGCAGCGGGCCGGACGGTACGAACTGCCTGTACAGCACGTCGGGCGTTACGTATCAGTGATGGACCTTCGCCCGGCGGTACTCCCGGGCGAGGACGCCCAGCGCGGAGGGGACGGCTGGGCGGGAAGGGCCGTGGAGGAGAGCGACGCCCCTCTTCTCCACGGCCCGGAGGCGGTGTTCCTGGAGGGCGATCAGGGTGCGGACGAAGGGCTGGTTGCCGTCGGCGATCAGGCCCAGGAGGCCGTGCGCGGCGCGGAGGCCGGGGCGGACGAGGCCGGCGATGTCGGCGAAGAGGTCGCGTACGCCGTCCGTGGGGCGGGCGTTCTCGAGGTCGTGGCGGGTGACGCCGTGGCGGGCGAGGGCGTCGGCGGGGATGCCGAGGCGGCCTTCCTGGGCGAGGTCCTCGGAGAGGTCGTCGAGGAAGTCGAGGCGCTGCCAGGCCTCGATGAGTATGCGGCTGCCGGCGACGTAGTCCCGGTAGGCGGCCGTGCCGGGCGGCGGGGCGAGGAGGCTGGCGACCATCATGAAGGCGGGGAGTGACCAGCCGTCGACGTAGGCCTGGTAGTCGGCCTCGGTGGCGAAGCCCTCGAAGCACAGGTCGACGGGAGAGCCGAGGAGGTAGTCCTCGACGTGGCCGTGCAGCTGCGGACAGGCCTCGATCGTGTGGAGCAGCGGGGCCAGGACGGGGTCGCCGGCGGCGGTGCCGGTCTCCAGGGCGGTACGGACCTGCTTCTCCCAGACCGCGAACGCGGCGACGCGGTCGGGCAGGGAGCCGCGGTCGATGATGTTGTCCCCGTGGTGCATGAAGGCGGTGGCGGCGATGACGTGCGGGACGACGGAGTCGGGGAGCAGCAGGCGTACGGCGACGTACGGGCCCCGTTCGAAGGCGGCGACGGCGCGGCGGGCGCGGGTGTAGTCGTCGCGGAGGCGGGGGTCGGTGATGCCCGCGCGGTCGAGGGTGCGCTGCCAGGTCGCCATGGGTGCGCACCCTACCCGTCCGGCGGAGCAACGCGCGGCGTGGGCGGAGTATGCGACATACCGTCAGAATCATGAGCTCCGACGGACAGGGGTGGCTGCGGCGCCTCGGCGAGTGGTGCGCCCGGCGCGGAGTCGTGGTGATCGTGTTGTGGCTGGTGGCGCTGGGTGGGCTTCAGGGGGCGCAGCACGCGTTCGGCGGAACGTACTCCGACGACTTCACGCTGTCGGGCACGCAGTCCAACACGGGATTGAACGTCCTCAAGGAGCACTCGCCGAAGACGGGTGGCACGAGCGCGCAGGTCGTCATGCACGACGCCAAGGCGCCGCTGACGGACGTGCAGGACCAGGTCGGCCAGGTGGTGGGGGCGCTGCAGAAGCTGCCGCACGTGCTGGGCGCGAGCAATCCGCTGCAGAGCAACTCCGGCGCGCTGTCGGCCGACGGGAAGACCGGGTACAGCACCGTACGGTTCGACGTGAACCCCTCCACCCTCGGCCACTCCTACATCGACCAGGTCGACGAGGCGGTGGCGCCGCTGCGGAAGGCCGGGGTGGAGGTCGAGTACGGCGGAACGCTGGGCGAGCTGGCGCGGCCGAAGGCCTCGGACCTGACGAGCGAGGCGATCGGCTTCGCGGTGGCGATCGTGGTGCTGCTGATCGGCTTCGGGAGTGTGATCGCGGCCGGGCTTCCGTTGCTGACGGCGCTCGTCAGCGTCATCATCGGGCTCAGTCTGCTGAGCCTGCTGGCGGCCGGCCTGACCTTCGCGAGCGTGTCGCCGACGCTCGCCACGATGATCGGCCTCGGCGTGGGCATCGACTACGCCCTGTTCCTGCTCACCCGGCACCGCCAGCTGCTGATGGACGGCGACGACCCGGCGGTCGCCGCGGGCCGGGCGGTGGCCACCAGTGGCCGGGCCGTCGTGGTGTCGGGCTGCACGGTCATCATCGCGCTGGCCGGGCTGTCGGTGTCCGGGGTGACGTTCATCAGCAAGCTGGGTCTCGCCGCCGCGATCACCGTGATCACGGCTGTGGTGGGCGCGCTGACGCTGGCGCCGGCGCTGCTCGGGCTGATCGGGCGGCGGATCGACCGCTACCACGTACGCAGACCGGTCGCGGAGACCGACGCCGCGCCGGGGGAGGAGGTGCAGGGCACCTGGCACCGGTACGCGCTGCGTGTCGAGCGCCGGCCGTGGTGGTTCCTGGCGGCCGGGCTGGTCGCGGTGGTGGTGCTGGCCATTCCGCTGTTCTCGATGCGGCTCGGGCACATCGGGGACGGCGCCGACCCGACGAGCTTCACCGACCGGCGCGCGTACGACCTGATGTCGCAGGGCTTCGGGCCGGGCTCCAACGGGCCGCTGACCGTCGTCATCGACCAGAGCAAGGTGCCCGCGGCCGACCGGGCCGCGCTGTCCGGCAGCGTGACCAAGGCCCTCAACGGGCTCACCGACGCCGCGAGCGTCAGCCCCTTGCAGGCCACCGGCGACGGAGACGTACTCATCTCCACGGTCATCTCCAAGGGCGCGCCGCAGGACGAGAGCACGACGGACCTGGTCAACCACCTCAAGGACGACGTGCTGCCGCAGGCGGTGTCCGGCACGGCGGCCGAGGGCTATGTGACCGGGACGACGGCCGCGCAGATCGACTTCCTGGACATCGTCTCCAGCCGGCTGCCGCTGATCATCGCGGTCGTGGTCGCACTGGCCTTCATCATCATCCTGATCGTCTTCCGGGGCCTGCTCGTCGCCGTGAAGGCAGCCGTCCTCAATCTGCTCTCGATCGCGGCGTCCTACGGTGTCGTGGTCGCGGTCTTCCAGTGGGGCTGGGGCGGACCCGCGCTGGGGGTGTCGGGGAAGGTGCCGATCGAGAGCTACGTACCGATGATGATGTTCGCCATCGTCTTCGGCCTGAGCATGGACTACGAGGTCTTCCTGCTGGCCCGGGTGCACGAGGCGTGGCTGCGCACGCACGACAGCAAGGGCAGCGTCGCCCACGCGCTGGAGATCACGGCCCGGGTGATCAGCTGCGCGGCGCTGATCATGGTGAGCGTCTTCGCGGCCTTCATCCTCAGCGACAACATCGTCGTCAAGATGCTGGGGCTGGGGCTGGCGGTGAGTGTGCTCATCGACGCGACGATCGTACGGCTGCTGCTGGTGCCGGCGGTGATGACGCTGCTGGGGCGCCGGGCGTGGTGGATCCCGCGCTGGCTGGACCGGGTGATGCCACATCTCGACGCGGAGGGGTGAGAGGCGTTAGCGCGGCGTCGGCGGCGCGTTAGCGGGACAGGGAAAGGTAACGCACAGGGAGTTCACGCGGCCGGGCATCCTTCCCCCCACGTTGTCCGGCCGCACCTCCCCAAGAAGCGGAGGTGCCGTCATGTGCCGAGCATGTGCGTGTCCAGAAGAACACGGATGCCCGGTGTGCCGTGGCTGGGGAGAGGTCATCGAGCTGCATGACGGCCGGCTGGTACCCGGGTCGGGCGGACCCAGGTGCCGACCGTGTCCACGGTGCGGGCCGGCGCCCCTGGTGGTGAGGGCGGCGACCCAACGCGTGGCCTAGGGTCTTTCCGCCCGGCGGCGGAGGGGCACTAGCCTCCGGCGGTGGGCCCGTCGTCGAGGAGAGCGGCGACGGCGTCCGCCTCCGTACGGTCGCCGAGCGGGGCGAGGACGCCCAGGGACTGGCGGAAGGACTCGGCGGACTCGGCCTGCTGGCCGAGATCGCGCTGGATCTGGCCGATCAGGCGCAGCGCCAGCGCCTCGTACGCGGGATTGCCGTACCGGTGGGAGAGCCTGCCCGCCTCGCGGGCGTGGGCGATGGCCTCGGTCGGCCGGCCCAGCGCGTGCAGGGCCTCGGCCGTGGTGGCGAGGGACGCCAGGTGGGTGTGCGTGGACGGCATGGCAGCGGTCAACAGGCGGGCCTGGTCGGCGGATTCGAGGGCCTCGCGATGCTCACCGAGGAGATTGAGAAGGTGGCCGAGGTTGTTGAGGACGGCGGCCTGCAAGGGAAGGTCGTGCAGCTCGCGCGCGATGCCGAGGGCGTCCTTCATGGTGTCCCGGGCCTGTTCCGTCAGGCCGGTCTCCATCTGGCCGATGGCGAGCCGGCTGACCGCGAGATAGCGGATCTCCTGGCTCCCGGAGTCGTCGGCGAGCCCGACCGCGCGGTGGAGATAGGGCATGGCCTCGTCGAAGTCACTGCGCTCGCACAGCGCCATCCCCACGTCCGTGAGCAGCCGCGACCGTCCCGCCGCCTCACCGGAGGACTCGGCGGCCCGCAGCCCCGCGAGGCTCACGGTGACCCAGTCGTCCACGTGCTCCGTACGGAAGTACATCGGCATCGTGTTGGAGGCCAGTCGCCAGGCCCGGCCCGCCAGGGGGCCGTCGGCGCAGGCGGTGATCAGGGCCTGGATGGCGGGGACTTCGCCGCGGAACCAGACGGTGTCGTCGGCGACCTTCGGCATGCCGGCGGCCGGCGGGGCGCCGGGCCGGTAGAGGAGCTGCTTGCGCGAGACGACGGACTCGGCGGCGACGGCGGTCACCGCCAGGTAGTAGTCCAGGAGCCGGTCGTACGCGGCGTCGCGCTCGGCGGCGGTCAGATCGCGCTCGGCGAGCCGCACGGTGTAGAGCCGTACGAGATCGTGGCGGGCGAAACGGCCCGCCGAGGTCTCCTGGAGCAGATGCGCGGACGCCAGGTCACCGAGGGCGCGGGTCGCCTGGGCGTAGGACTGGCCGGACAGCGCGGCGGCCGTCCAGGCGTCCACGTCCGTGCCCGGGTGCAGGCCCAGGAGCCGGAAGAGGGCGGCGGCGGGCTCCGGCAGCACGCGGTACGACAGCCGCAGGGCGGCCTCGACCCCGGAGTCCGCGTCGTCCGTGGTCAGCACCGACAGCCGGGCCTGCTCGTCGGAAAGGTCGGCGACCAGCTCGGACACCGTCCACGCCGGGCGCATCGCCAGCCGCGCCCCGGCGACCCGCAGGGCCAGCGGCAACCCCTCGCACAGCCGCACGAGTTCGGCCGCCGCCGTGGCCTCGGCCGCCATACGGCTGCGGCCCACGGTGTGCGCCAGCAGGGCGTGCGACTCCTCGGCGGGCAGCGCCTCGACGCGCAGCACGGCCGCGCCCTCGCGGGCCACCAGACCGCCCAGCAGATTGCGGGTCGTGACGACGGTCGCGCAGCCCGGGCCGGAGGGCAGAAGCGGCAGCACGTCGCCGACGGTGCGGACGTTGTCCAGCACGACGAGGACCCGGCGGTCGGCGAGCAGCGAGCGGTACAGCGCGACGCGTTCGTCCAGATCGGCCGGGATCGTACGGTCCGCGGGGCCCATCGCCCGCAGAAAACCCGCCAGGACGGAGGCCGTCGACACCGGCGACCCCGCCTCCGAGAAGCCGCGCAGGTCCGCGAAGAGCTGGCCCCCCGGGAAGGCGGCGGCGTTGGCGTGCGCCCAGCGCAGCGCCAGCGCGGTCTTGCCGACCCCCGCGGGGCCCACGATCAGGGCGAGCCGCGGGCCGGCCGCCGCGGTGCCCAGGGCGGCCAGCTCGCCGTCGCGCCCGACGAACCCGGCGCTCTCGCGCGGCAGTTGGGCCGGTGCGGCGGCGGCCGGTGCGGGCTGCTCGTCGGCGCCGCGCAGCACCGTCTCGTACGCCGCCCGCAGCGGCGGCCCGGGTGCCACCCCCAGCTCGGCGTCCAGCAGCTCGCGGGTGCGGTGGAAGAGGTCGAGCGCGTCCCGCTGGCGGTCCGCCTGATGCAGGGCCAGCACGAGCAGCGCTATCAGCGGCTCCCGGAACGGCTCCGCCTTCACGGCCTCGCTCAACGCCGGGACGGTGTCGCGGCCCTCCGCGAGGCGCACCTTGCGCTCCGCCCAGGTCTCGAGCGCGGCCAGCCGGTCCTGCACGATGCGGGCCCCGACCTCGTCGCGCAGGGCCGCGCTCGGCAGGTCGGCGAGCGGCGCGCCACGCCAGAGCGTGAGGGCGCGGCCCAGGAGTTCGGCGGCGCTGCGGTCGTCCGGGGCGGTGGCCGACTGGGCGATGAGGCTGCGGAAGAGGTGCAGGTCGATATCGGCGTCGGTACCGAGGAGGGCGTACCCCGGGTCCCTGGTGACCAGTTCCAGGCCGAGCCGCCGCAGGGCGGAGATGTGCCCCTGCAGGGCCGTACGGGCGCGGGGCGGCGGGTCTCCGTCCCAGACCAGGTCCAACAGCCGGTCCACGGGCACCACGTGGTTGAGCTCCAGCGCCAGTGCGGCCAGCACCGCCCGCCGCTTCGGCGCCGCGATGGCCACGGGCGTGCCGGCGGTGTCCGCCAGCTCCACCGGGCCCAACAGCCGTACCCGCATCCTCCGGCCTCGTCCTCCTCCACTCCCGAGCGGCTCTCGCCACCGCCCCCTTCCGTTCGCCCGGCCGGGGGTCGCTGGCGCTCGGGGTCCCACAGGCTACTGCCTGCGGCACCTCCCACCCCGCCCCTTCCCGAAACCATGGGGTAACCCCTCTGGGCCCCCGCCTGGTGGGTGGCCGGGGGCGAATTCGGCCCGTCCGGCGTTCGAGTACCCGAGCGACTTGTCCGACGAGCGGTGGGCGTTGATCGAGCCCGTGCTCTCCGCGTGGAAGGCCGGGCGTCCCTCGGCCGAGGAACTGACCGTGCACCTGCGCGAACTCGACGAAGAGACCGATAACCTGCGGATCACCCGCAAAACACTCCTCGGCCTCGCCGACGAACTGCCCGTCACTGAAGCGGCCCCCCAGCCCGCCACGCCCAACCATCCGGCCTACCAGCAGATCCTGGCCGTCTTCGCCGACAACCGCCGGTCGATGCGGGCCCGGGACCTGTGCGAGGCCCTCGACCTGCCCATCCTGCCGAAGAACACCGAAGGCATCCGCTCCAAGCTCAAGCGCATGGTCAGCCGGGGCATCCTCACCGAGCCCGAACCCGGCCTGTTCGCCCAACCCCACCCGTAGCACCCGCTACGAACCCGCGGCCAGCACACCTCACCCAGCCCCAAGAATGAAACCGGCATCAAGCCTCATGAGCAACGGTGTTGGCCCGGATGTCTTTGGTGATCAAGAGGTCGGCGGACACGGGCGGTGTTCCCCCTTCGTCATGCCCCGGCGCCGTCGTGGCTGCGGACCGGGGCGGGAGTGGCCTCGTTGAGGATGAAGTCCTGGCGGAGAGTGTGTCCCGTACGGAGCAGGAGCTTGGTGACCACAGGTGAGTGGTTGCGGGCCAGGAGGAGGACGGCGAGGAACTCCTCGGGCAGCCCAGCGGCGGCGTAGCGACCGTCCTCGTCGGTGGTGGTGCGCATGAGTTGCCTGCCGCCCGGGGCCAGGACCATGACCATGGCGTTCGGGGCGGGTGTCCCATCGGCGTGGCAAACCGTACCGATGAGCATGGGGGCCTCTTCCCCGAAGTGCTTGCCGGAGCCGGGGTGCAGGGCGTGCGGAGCGGGGGCCTGGATGGACGGGTCTTCGACGGTCTCCTCGATCGGTTGCTCCGCTTCCGCGCCGGCCGTGGCCTCCGCAGCCTTGCGCCGCTCGAGGAAGCCGCCGACAGCGATGAGGGCCGCACCGACGACAAGCCACGCACACAGTACGAGGGTGGGGAGCAGCATCCCCTTGCCGTCGAAGTAGAAGAGGCCGTGCAGGGCCTCGATCAGGTTGCCCAGCGGCATGATCGGGTGCAGGGCGCGGAAGAACCCCGGAACCATTTGGTAGGGGATGGCCCCGCCGCTGGAAGGAATGCTGAGGAGGACGAAGAGTGTGATCGCCACTCCGGGGATGAACTGTCTGACGAACGGCACCAGCCCGTAGGTGGTCCAGGCGACCGCCTGGGTGATCATGAAGGCGTAGAGGATGGCCAGTGGCTCGTTGGGTACGACGTTCATCGCCAGGGCGATCAGGTAGCCGACGACGCTGATGAAGACGCCCATGCCGACCAGAGTCATCACCTTGACTCGGCGACTGAGAGTGACGGCGCGCATCATCATCATCACCGTGATATACGGGACGATGTTCCACACCATGCCGAGGTAGAACAGACCGGTGCCGCTTGTGTCGCCACCCGCGGTGGGAGCGAGATCGACGATGGTGAGCCGCTGGCCACCCTGTTCGGCCACCTTGACGAAGGTCGCGCTGACCACGTCCGCCAGCGGGGCCCCCGCAGCCTTGGCCAGGAAGAGAGTCGCCTTGTCGCCCTGGACCGCATAGGCGGCCACCGCCTCCCGGTCCAGCACTTTTCGGCGGGCGGAGGCTGCGTCCGCTGCCGGGGAGATCTCGAAGGCTCCCGGGGCTTTCTGCTCCAGGCCGGCCCTCACCTGCTCGGCGTACGCCGGTCCGGATACGGCAACCTTCACGTCGCGCGGGGTCGGGGCGTGGAACGGCAGCATGTAACAGAACAGAAAGCCGAAGAAGAACAGCATGGGGAACCAGAGGCTGCCCGCGAGGGTCTTTACCAAGCTCGGCTTGTCCTCATCGGTCTCCTCAGCCTCCTGAGCTTCGTCGGCCTGTCCAGCGTGCTCGGCCCCCTCCGGGCGCCCGGCACCCTCGGCTCGCTCAGCTTTCTCGGTGGCATCGGTTTCGTCGCGATGGTCTGCCACGCGCGGGGCCCTCCTGCATGCCATTGGTCACTGTGAGTTCCATATTGCGGTAGAAGTGCGACTCGCGGGCGAGTATCGGGGATGACCGCACCGCGTGTCACCCGGCCCGACCTATCCGCTTTTGCCCCATACCGACGGGGGCATGATCGGGACGCCGAGCGAATGCGCACAGCAGCTCACCGACAGAGGCTGGGGTCATGTCCGACCTACCCCGCATCATCATCCAGCCGCCCGACGGGCAGGGCGGTCGGCGGACTCGCTATGACGGTAAGACCCTCGGGAGTGTGGGGTTTGGTGGCAGTGGGTGGGCGTCAGCGGTTTCGAGGTCAGGAATTCCTGGTGGTAGAGGTTCGGTCCTGGGTGTCAGAGGGTCACGCGGAGAGCGCGGGCTCATCGATGCCCAGCGCTCGTCGGGCAAGTCGCTCGGGTACGGCTTGCGCTCACTCACCCCGCCACCCCGACACGGCCGACCTGCCCGGATCTCGCAGACCCTCGGGATCAGGCGACCACAGAACGGAATTCAAGCCTCATAACGCCTTCCGAGGACCCGCCGTAGGGCGTTCGGGGGTGAGGGGGTTTGCCCCCTGGTCTCGGGAAGGGGTGGGGGGTGGGGGAATTCTTCCTGCCGGAGCAGCGGGCTCAGCCGCGGTAGGTCTCCAGGAGGCGGAGCCAGATCTCGCTGATGGTGGGGTACGCGGGGACGGCGTGCCAGAGCCGGTGGATGGGGACCTGGCCGGTGATGGCGATGGTGGCGGCGTGGAGGAGTTCGCCGACGCCGGGGCCGACGAGGGTGAGGCCGAGGAGGAGGTCGCGGTCGGGGTCGATGACGGCGCGGGCCTGGCCGCGGTAGTTGTCGGCGTGGAGGGACGCGCCGGCGACGTTGCCGAGGTCGTAGTCGACGACGCGTACGGCCAGCCCGGCACGGGTCGCCGCGTCGGCGGTGAGGCCGACCGATGCGGCTTCGGGCTGGGTGAAGACGACCTGCGGGACGGCGGCGGTGTCGGCGGTGGCGGAGTGGGCGCCCCAGGGGGCTGTGTCGAGGGGTGCGCCGGAGGCGCGGGCGGCGATGACGGCGCCGGCGATACGGCCCTGGTATTTGCCCTGGTGGGTGAGGAGGGCGCGGTGGTTGGTGTCGCCGGCGCAGTAGAGCCAGCCGTCGGGGACGGTGGTGACGGCGCACGTGTCGTCGACGTCGAGCCAGGAGCCGGGCCGCAGGCCCACCGTCTCCAGGCCCAGTTCGTCCGTGCTGGGGGCGCGCCCGGTGGCGAAGAGGATCTCGTCGGCGGTGAGTTGGGAGCCGTCCGACAGGTCGGCCGTCACCGGGTCGAATTCCGAGGCCCGGCTCACGCCGGCGACCGAGACGCCGGTACGGATGTCGACGCCGGCCTCCCGCAGGCCTTCGGCGACCAGCTCACCGGCGAAGGGCTCCCAGCGGGGGAGCAGTCCGTCGCCCCGCACCAGGAGGGTGACCTCGGAGCCGAGGGCGCGCCAGGCGGTGGCCATTTCGACGCCGACGACGCCACCGCCGACGACCACGAGGCTGCCCGGCACGTCGGGGGAGCTGGTGGCGTCGCGGCTGGTCCAGGGGTGGGCGGTGTCGAGGCCCGGCAGGTCGGGCAGGAGGGCGCGGGTGCCGGTGCAGACGGCGACCGCGTGCCGGGCGGTGAGCACCCGGTGGCCGCCCTCGGGGGTCTCCACGGAGACGCGGCGGGGGCCGTCGAGCCGGCCCTGGCCGCGTACGAGGTCGATGCCGGCGGATTCCAGCCACTTCACCTGGCCGGCGTCCTTCCAGTGCGAGGCGAACTCGTCGCGCCGGGCGAGCACCGCCGCGGCATCGAGACGGCGGTCGCCGACCGCCTCCTGTGAGCCGGCCACCGAGGCCGCCTCCGTCAGGGCCGCGGCCGGCCGCAGCAGCGCCTTGCTGGGCATGCACGCCCAGTACGAGCACTCGCCGCCGACCAGCTCGCTCTCCACGAGGACCGTGGTCAGCCCGGCGGCCCGGGTCCGGTCGGCGAGATTCTCGCCGGTCGGGCCGCCGCCGATCACGATGACGTCGTAGACGTCATGGACGTCGTGGGTATCCATAGCGGTTTCCGTTTGCTCCATACCCTCAGCAAACACACAGCGGGCCCGAAGCGCACGCCCAAACTCCTCATCCACGATGGTGAAATGCCCGTACATGCTGACCTCGTACGCGTTCTCGTCGTGGCCGACGAGGACGGAATCGCGGAACCGCTGTCTCCGGCCGTCTCCGAGGCCGGCCGTCAGCCGTTCCGCGGCGGCGACGGTGCGACGGCGCTCCGAACTGCCCGGCGGTGTCCCCCGCACGCCATCGAATGCCCCGAGGAGCGGAGGTGAGCCTGCGCAGCTCGTCGCTACGGGTCCGGCTGCTCGTCGTGATCAGCGCGACCCTGGTCGTGGTCTGCGCGGCGATGGCCCTGATCACGATCCTGGTCGGTCGGCACTTCGTGATGGACGGCCTCGACTCGCGGGTCGGGATCGCCGCCGCGCGCAGTCAGGGCGGCGTGCAGAATCGTTCCGCCCCCGACGACGACACGGATCTGGGCTTCCTCAACAAGAGCGGTCAGGCCGTCGGCACCCTCGCAGCCCGCTACCGCGCCAACGGCACGATCAGCGCGGCCGAGGTCGTCACCGAGGGCGGCCCGCAGACGCTGACCGCAGCGCAGAGCGCCGCGCTGGCCGCCGTCCCGGCCGACGGCGCCGTCCATACCCGTACGATCCCGGGCCTGGGTGCCTACCGCGTGGTCCGCCTCGCCGACACCAGCCGGCCCGTCCTCGCCGGGCTGCCGCTCGCCGCCGAGCAGGAGTTCATCGACAAGCTCGTCGCCGCCGAGGCGGTCACCGCGGCGGTGGCCCTCGCGTTGGCCGGATGCGCCTGCGCCGTGGTCATCCGGCGCCAACTGCGGCCGCTGGGCCGCGTTGCGGCCACGGCCGTCGAGGTCTCCCGCTCGCCGCTGGGCCGCGGCGAGGTCGCCGGCCTCACCCGGGTGCCGGAGCCCGACACGGACCCGGGCAGCGAGGCGGGCCAGGTCGGGGCCGCCCTCAACCGCATGATCGAGCACGTCGAGACGTCGCTGGCCGTACGGCAGCAGAGCGAGGCCCGCATGCGGCGCTTCCTCGCCGACGCCAGCCACGAACTGCGTACGCCGCTCGCCTCCATCGCCGGATACGCCGAGCTCGCCAACCGCGGCGGTTCGGCCATCGACCTCGCGCGCGCCTGGCAGCGGGTCGCCTCGGAGGCCTCCCGTATGACGGGGCTGGTCGAGGACCTGCTGCTGCTCGCGCGGCTCGACGAGGGCCGCCCGCTGGAGTCCGGCGAGGTCGACCTGACGTCGCTGGTCGCCGAGGCCGTCTGGGACGCCCGGGCGGCGGCGGGCGACGGTCATCGCTGGCAGGTGCGGTTGCCCTCCGGGCCTGCCGTGGTGATGGGCGACGAGGCGCGGGTCCGCCAGGTCGTCGGCAACCTGCTGGCGAACGCTCGTACGCACACGCCGGCCGGCACCACCATCGTGGCCGAGGTCGCCGAGGTGGGTGCCGAATGCGTCGTACGGGTCGAGGACGACGGGCCCGGCATTCCGGCGGAGCTGCTGCCCGCGGTCTTCGAGCGCTTCAGCCGGGGCGACGCGTCCCGCTCGCGCGGCGTTGTCCCCGGGGGTGGTTCGGGGCTCGGCCTTGCGATCGCCGCGGCCGTCGTCGAGGCGCACGGCGGCATCATCGCGGCGGAGAGCGTGCCAGGGCGGACTGTCTTCACGGTACGGATCCCTGCGGGTCCCCCCGCCCCGGTCGGGCCGGGCGCGGCCGCCGCGGAGGCCCGCGCCCTCAGCTGACCCTTGGGGCCCGTTTCCGTCCCCGAACGCCCGACGGCGGGTCCTCAAACGCCGGACGGGCTGAATTCGCCGGGGCCCGGAATGGGCTGCTCCGTCCAGATGACCTTGCCGCGGGGGGTGTGGCGGGTGCCCCAGCGGGCGCTGAGTTGGGCGACGAGGAAGATGCCGCGGCCGCCCTCGTCGGTGGTGGCGGCGCGGCGGAGACGGGGGGAGGTGCCGCTGCCGTCGGAGACCTCGAAGACGAGGGCGCGGTCGCGCAGGAGGCGGGCCTGGACGGGGCCGTCGGCGTGCCGGATGGCGTTGGTGATGAGCTCGCTGGCGATGAGCTCGGTGGTGAAGGCCAGGTCTTCCAGGCCCCAGTCGGTGAGCCGGCGGATGATGGCGGCGCGCAGGTCGGAGACGGCGGCGGGGTCGTCGGGGACGTCCCAGGAGGCGACGCGGCGACTGTCGAGCGTACGGGTGCGGGCGACCAGCAGCGCGACGTCGTCGGAGGCGGTGTACGGCGAGGGCAGCAGGGCTTCCTCGACGGCGGCGCAGACCTCGTCGGCCGTACGGGCCGTGCGTGGCGGGGTCCGGCCGGCACCGCTCAGGACGTGCCGGAGGACCTGCATGCCGGTGTCGGGGTCGAGGTCGCGGCCGTCGGCGCCGCCGATGAGGCCGTCGGTGAACAGGACGAGGTCGCTGCCCTCCGGAAGCTCGAACTCGGCGGTTTCGAAGGACAGTCCGCCCGCACCCAGCGGTGGCCCGGCGGGCAGGTCGGGGATCTCGACACGGCCGTCGGGCAGGACCAGGGCCGGCGGCGGATGGCCCGCCCGCGCCATGACGCAGCGACGCGAGACGGGATCGTAGACCGCGTACAGACACGTGGCGCTGACGAGGCTGCCGACGAGCCTCGAGCCGCCGTCGAGACGGTCGGCGAGGTCGTCGAGCCGGCTGAGGAGTTCGTCGGGCGGCAGGTCGAGAGCGGAGAAGGTGTGGATGGCGGTACGCAGCCGGCCCATCGCGGCGGCGGCGTGCAGCCCGTGCCCCGCCACGTCGCCGACGACGAGGGCGACCCGGGCGCCGGACAGCGGGATGACGTCGAACCAGTCGCCGCCGACCTGACCCCGGGCGGGCTGGTAGCGGTACGCGGCCTCGACGGCGTGCTGCTCGGGGAGGGTCTGCGGGAGCAGGCTGCGCTGCAGCTCCAGGGCGAGGTGGTGTTCGCGGGTGAAGAGCCGGGCGTTGTCGATGGCGAGGGCGGTGCGGGCGGCCAGCTCCTGGGCCAGCGCGAGGTCGTCCTCCTCGAAGGGCCCGAACTCCCCGGCGCTGACGTCCCGTTCGAAGCACGCGACCCCGAGCAGCGTTTGGCGGGCCCGCAGCGGTACGGCGATCAGCCGGTCCCCGTCGGCCAGGACGGGGGCGCCCAGGGCGAGGGCGCGGGCCTGCGGGACGGCCGGGTGGAAGCGGACGGTGCCCCCGGCGGACGTCGGCGGCGCCGCGTGCAGCAGGCCCAGGCCCGCCACGCCGGGCTGCTCACCGCGCAGCACCGGCTCGAAGAGGTCCACCGTCGCCCGGTCGGCGAAGCGCGGTACGGCGGCCTCGGCCAGCTCCTCGGCGGTCCGGGTCACGTCGAGCGTGGTCCCGATCAGGGCCCCGACATCGCAGAGCAGCTCGAGCCGGCGCCGGGCGGCCACCGCGAGCTTGCTGACCCCGGGCTCGCCGACGAGCAGCTGCCCGGCGTCGTCGCCGCTCGAGCCCGTCGAGCCGCCCGCCTCCCTCGGCGTGGCCGTGCCGATGGCGATGCTGTGCGGCCCGGCCTCGTACGGCAGGCTCACCTCGACGACGGCGCCGGACTCGCCGTACGTGGTGCCGACCGGGCGGCAGAGCAGCATCGCCGTACGCCCGTAGGACAGCGGCACTTCGAGCGCGGCACGCCGGCCGGCGGAGATCAGCCCGGCGGCGGCGTCGGTGAGCAGGACCTCGTCGCGCCCGGTGATGACGGCGGGGACGCCGAGCCGCTGGAGGGTGCCGTCGCCGTCGAGGAGGAGGGCCGGGGTGCGGAAGCGGCGGTCGGCGCGCAGGAAGGCGTGCAGCAGGGCGCGTTCGCGGTCGGAGCACTGGTCGAGGAGACGCTGCTCGATGGCGAGGGCGGCCTCGTGGGCCAGGCCGGTCATCAGGGGATGGGCGTCGGCGGCTTCGCTGGTGAGGTCCAGGACGCCCTGGATGCGGCCGCTGACCGGGTGACGTACGGGGATGCCCACGCAGGTGAGGTGGGTCAGCAGATCGCAGAAGTGCTCGCGGCCGACGACCCGGACCGGCCGCCGTTCCTCCAGGGCGGTGCCCATGCCGTTGGTGCCCGCGTCGCGCTCGTGGTAGCTGAATCCGGGGGCGAACCCGACCTTCTCCAGGGCGCGGAGGAAGGACGGCTGCGCGGCCCTGCGGTCGAGGATGACGCCCGCGTCGTCGGTGAGCGCGACATTGACCCGGGTACCGGACAGTGCCGCCTCCAGCCGGTCGAGGGGTGGCCGGGCGGCGCGGGCGAAGTCGCCGGTGAGGTCGAGCTCGTCGGTGTACGGAAGCTCCAGCCGGTCCGGGGTGAGGCCACGGTCGAGACATCGCTGCCACGAAGCGCGGATGGGCGTCCGCACAGCCTCCACCACCTGGCTCACATCCTTGTGTTGACGCGCTTGTGACGCTGCCTGGAGCCTCGAAAGTAGGCTGGGCGGCGGCCGTCTGTGGCGATCCGCGTCAACGGCCACCCGTGTGAGTGACACAGATTTGTCGCCTGCGGTAATCGCGCCGGGTGGCAACGGGCGCGTAACGATCGCGAAGGGCGGCCCGCTGAGCGAGACTGGACCCTTGGCGCCAGGACGCAGGACCGCACACACGAGGAGTCAATCCATCATGGCTACCAAGCGCATTGCGCACACCGCCTGGGAAGGCAGTCTGCTCGAAGGCAAGGGCGTCGTCACCCTGGACTCGTCCGGAGTCGGGGAGTACCCGGTGACGTGGGCCTCCCGCTCGCAGGAGGCCAACGGGAAGACCAGCCCCGAGGAGCTGATCGCGGCGGCGCACTCGAGCTGCTTCTCGATGGCCCTGTCGCACGGCCTCGCCCAGGCCGGCACCCCGCCGACCAGCCTCCGCACCGAGGCCGAGGTCACCTTCCAGCCCGGCGAGGGCATCACCGGCATCCACCTGACCGTACAGGCCCAGGTGCCGGGTCTGGACGAGGCCGACTTCATCAAGGCCGCCGAGGACGCCAAGGCGAACTGCCCGGTCAGCCAGGCGCTCAAGGGCACGACGATCACGCTGACGGCCGGCCTGGGCTGAGCCTTCGGCGCGACCGCCACCTGTCGGGACATACGACCGCCGTCTGTCGGGACACTTGGGTTCCGGCAGGCGGCGGTCTATCCTCTTAGGTGTACGCAACCGTTTCGATGACGAAGGGGTGAGCATGACCACCCAAGCACCGGCCACCCCGCGCCGCACCCGCCTGACCCCGGAACGGGAGCTGGAGCTCTACACCGCAGTCATGGACCTGCTCCGCGAGGTCGGCTACGAGGCCCTGACCATGGACGCCGTCGCGGCCCGTACACGTTCCAGCAAGGCCACCCTCTACCGCCAGTGGAAGGGCAAGCCGGAACTGGTCGCCACCTCGCTGCGCGCCTGCAAGCCGGTGCACACCGCGGAGATCGACACCGGCTCCATCGTCACGGACCTGCACGAGCTGGCCCGGGGCGCCGTCAAGCACGGGGACGACGACACCGCCGTGATGCGTGCCCTGGCGCACGCCACCGCGCAGAATCCCGATCTCGCCAAGGCGCTGCGGGAAGCCCTGTTCGAGCCGGAGACCGCCGCGCTGCACCGCATGCTGGACCGGGCCGTCGAGCGCGGTGAGATCGTCGCCGGCCGGAAGGCGTTGGACCTGCTCCCCTACATGATGATCGGCGCCTTTCTCGGCCGGCCGCTGATCGAGGACCGGTCGGTCGACCCCGAGTTCATGCACGCGTACGTCGACGCCGTCATCCTCCCCGCCCTCGGGGTGACGCCGGTCAGTCGCTGACCGTGCTGCGCGGCTGGTACTCCAGGTCCTGGTAGTCCGGGTGGTGGGCGATCCAGCCCGCGATGAACGGGCACGCCGCCAGCACGCGCTGCCCCCGCGCCCGGGCCTCGTCCAGCGCGGCGCGCGCGATCGCCGAGCCGACGCCCTGGCCCTCGTACTCCGGCTCCACCTCGGTGTGCAGGAAGGCGATCACCTCGGGCGTACGGATGTAGGTGGCGACGCCCGCCAACCTGCCGTCGACGCGCGCCTCGTAGCGCTTCGCGTCGGGTGCGTCGGTCACTTCCGGGGTCATGACTGATAGCCCTCCACCGTGTCGGACGGCCGCACTCGCGCCTCCCCCGGATCCTCGCCGATCTCCGCCTTGGCGCGGCGCTGCCGCAACAGGTCCCAGCACTGGTCGAGTTCGCGTTCCAGGGCGGCGAGCCGCTGCTGCTCGGTCTCGCCGTCGATCTCGCCGGAGGCGAGAAGGTCGCGCAGGGTCTTCTCGTCGGCGACCATGGCGCTGATCCGGGCCAGAATCACCTGCTCGGGGCTGCCGCTCTGCTGCTGTCCCACGGGGTACCTCCCTCGGTCCTCCGCCAACTCTAGGGAGGCGGGCCGGGCGGCGCGATCGAAACGCTTGCGTTTCGCTCGGGTCTGGCCTAGGCTAATCCACGTACGAAACGGTTTCGTATCGCAGAAGCGAATCGGTTCTCCGACCACATCCCAGCTCTCAGCTCACGACTGGAGTACGTCCCCATGTCCCAGACAGCCTCCGCAGAGGCCACCGCGGCTACCGGGCAGGCCGGCTCACCTGCCTCCGAGACCGGCTCCCGCCATCGCTGGTGGATCCTCGCGATCATCGGCCTCGCCCAGCTGATGGTCGTACTCGACGCGACCATCGTGAACATCGCCCTGCCGTCCGCCCAGGCCGACCTCGGCTTCTCCGACGGCAACCGGACCTGGATCGTCACCGCCTACTCGCTCGCCTTCGGCAGCCTCCTGCTGCTCGGCGGCCGGATCGCCGACCTCTTCGGCCGCAAGCCCGCCTTCCTGGTGGGCGTGAGCGGCTTCGCGATCGCCTCGGCCGTGGCCGGCGCCGCCACCAACTTCGAGATGCTGGTCGCGGGCCGCGCCCTCCAGGGCCTGTTCGGCGCCCTGCTCGCGCCCGCCGCGCTCTCGCTGCTGACCACGACGTTCACCGACGCCAAGGAGCGCGCCAAGGCCTTCGGTATCTTCGGCGCCATCGCCGGCTCCGGCGCGGCCATCGGCCTGCTGCTCGGCGGCATCCTCACCGAGTACCTGAACTGGCGCTGGACCCTCTACGTCAACCTCTTCCTGGCCGTCTTCGCCATCATCGGCGGCACGCTGCTGCTCAAGCGCACGCCACGCGACCGCAGTGCCAAGCTCGACCTCCCCGGTACGATCCTGGTCACCACCGGCCTCTTCAGCATCGTGTACGGCTTCTCCAACGCCGAGTCCCACGACTGGAGCTCCCCGCTGTCCTGGGGCTTCCTCGCCGCCGGTGCGGTGCTCCTGAGCGCCTTCACCTGGTGGCAGACCAAGGCCTCGCACCCGCTGCTGCCACTGCGCGTGCTCCTGGACCGGAACCGCGGCGCGTCCTTCGCGGCCATGCTGATCGCCAGCGCCGGGATGTTCGGTGTGTTCCTGTTCCTCACCTACTACCTGCAGCTCAGCCTCGGCTTCTCCGCGATCCAGACGGGCCTCGCCTTCCTCCCGATGGTCGGCGCCCTCATGGTCAGCGCGACCGCTTCCACGAACTTCCTGCTCACGAGGATCAGCCCCAAGATCGTCGTTTCGCTGGGCATGCTCCTCGGTGCGGTCGGCCTGGTCGGGATCACCGGCCTCGACCTGAGCAGCACCTACGCCGCGAACGTCCTGCCCCCGCTGCTTGTCATCGGCTTCGGTATCGGCCTGATCATGGCCCCCGCGATGAGCCTGGCCACGGCCGGCGTGGCGCCCGACGACGCCGGAGTCGCCTCCGCCTCCGTCAACACCATGCAGCAGATCGGTGGCTCCATCGGTACCGCCCTGCTCAACACCCTTGCCGCCAGCGCCGCGACGACCTACCTCGTCGGCAAGGACCCGACCAACAAGCTCGTCCAGGCCAACGCGGCCCTGGAGAGCTACTCCACCGCCTACTGGTGGTCCGCCGGCTTCTTCGCCGCCGGCGCCCTGATCGCGGTGCTGCTGTACCGGCGCGGCGTCCCGCAGACGGACCCGCAGGCGGCACCCGCAGTCCACATGTGAGCGGCATGTGGTAGCCCGCACCGACCCGTGGGGACGGGGTACGGAGCGGAGATGAGGCCCGGTGGCCGATTCCGATCATGGAATCGGCCACCGGGCCTCAACGCTTCTCGGATCGCCGTGTCGAGTGCCGTGCGTCACAAAAGGGAACCGATTGTCGGTTAATGTGCGTTTTCCGTGGCGGGCGTACCGGAAAGGGTCCTCCGTTGAACCTGCTCGACCTGCTGCTCCTTCTCGCGGTGCTGGCCTACGCCATCACCGGCTACCGCCGCGGCCTCGTCGCCGGCTTCGTATGCCTCGCCGGCTTCCTCGGCGGCGCGGTGCTCGGCGTATGGCTCCTGCCGTACGTCCTGGAGCACGTCAAGGCGGGCACCTCGCAGGCCACCTTCGTCGCCCTGCTCACCGTCCTCCTGCCGGCCGCCGCCGGTCACGCCGTGGCCGCCGGGCTCGCCTGGAAACTGCGCGCAGGGCTGAACTGGGGCCCGGCCCGCTGGGTGGACGGGGTCGGGGGCGCCGCCGCCAACGTCGTCGCCGTACTGCTGGTCTCCTGGGTCGCGGCGAGCGTGCTGGTCTCCTCCGCCTCCGTGACCCTCAACCAGGTCATCCGGGGCTCGGCGGTCCTCGGAGCCGTGCAGGACGCGATGCCCTCGCAGGCCCCGACCTGGTTCAGCCGCGCGACGGGCGCCCTTGCGGCGGCGGGCTTCCCGCAGGTCTTCAACCCCTTCGAGTCCGAACCCGTCAACGGCGTCCCCGAGCCCTCCGGCGACAACGTCACGGCGGCGGCCACCGTCGCCGCCAAGGACAGCACCGTCAAGATCGAGGGCATCGCCGACGTCGAGGGCCGCCACCAGGGCCAGGAGGGCAGCGGCTTCGTCTATGCCGACGAGCACGTCATGACCAACGCCCACGTGGTGGCGGGAGTGGACGCGCCCACCGTCCGGATCGGCGGCACCGGCCGCTCGTACACCGCCAAGGTCGTCCTCTTCGACCCCAAGAAGGACGTCGCCGTCCTGGACGTCCCGGGCCTTCGCGCCCCCACCCTGAGCTTCGCCGGCACCGCCTCACGCGGCGACGGCGCCGTCGTCGGCGGCTACCCCGAGAACGGCGGCCTCGACCTCCGCGCAGCCACCGTCGCCGGCCGCATCCGTGCCAACGGCCAGGACATCTACGGCGACGGCACCGTCACCCGTGACATCTACCAGATCCGCTCCACCGTCCGCCCCGGAAACTCCGGCGGCCCGCTGCTCACCAAGAGCGGCAGGGTCTACGGCGTCGTCTTCGCCCGCTCCACCACGGACGCCACCACCGGCTACGTCCTCACGGCGGACGAGGTCACCACCGACGCCGCCCGGGCGGCCACATCCACCCAGGCGGTGGACACGGGCAACCGGGCGGCGCTCTAGCCTCCGGCTAGTCGAGGAGTCCGTCGTAGTCGGGCAGCTTGTACGTCTGCTCGGCGTGGCCGCCGGTCAGGTCGGTGGTGTTGTTGCCGACGTTCGCGATGATCGTGTAGCCCTTGTCCTCGATCTTCGCCCGCTGCGCCGTCTTGAAGGCGCTCACGTCGCCGAAGAGGTCGGTCAGCGACCTCCCGTACAGCCCGTCGACCGGATAGCCCACCTCGTCGAGGTTGTACTCGGTCACCGTCTCGATGAAGTCCGGCCGGGCGGTGACGAAGAAGACGCTCACGCCGTGGGCGTGCGCGTACTGCGCGAGCTTGAGAACGCCCGGTGTCGCCGGGGTCGGATAGCCGCCCTTGAAGTACGTGGCGAGCGAGGTGTTGTCGATGTCCAGCACGATCGCGAGCTTCTCGCCGCTGCCCGCGCTCGCGGTGCGCTGCGCGACGTAGGACTGCGCGGTGTCGGTGACCGCGCTGACGTCCTGCACCCAGGTGTCGTACGTGGGCGTGGTGGTCGTACTGGCCGTGCTGCTCGCCGAAGTGCTCGCCGCGAGGGCGGGTGTCGCCGGGAGGGCGACTCCGGCGGTGCCGATCGCTGCGACGACCGCTGCGGTCGCGACGCCTCGTCTCCAACGTGATGTGTCCATGCAGACACTTTGGCCCTGCGGGATGAGCGCTAACCGAACTTCAGTTAACTGGTCGGTAACTTTCCTGCGGCCTCACCCATTTGAACGGCGACCGATCGCCACCGGTATAAAGCCGACATAACGTCACATGTGACGGGCACTCGGCCCGATACCTGGAGGTTCCTCACATGCGTTCCCGCCCCCGCTCGCGCTCCGTCCGCCCGGCTGCCGTCGCCCTCATAGCCATGGCCGCCCTCGGCCTCTCCGTTTCGCCCGCCGTCTCGGCCGTCTCCCCCTCCGGCGACAGCAACATCACGTCCTTCGGATACGGCGTCAGCCCCGGCACCGTCAGGGCCGGCGGCCTCGTCAAACTCAGCTCCTCCGGCTGCGACGTGCCCTCCGTGACCGCCTCCTCCGGCGTCTTCGACACCGTCCAGCTCGTCGAGGGCCACCCCAAGCTCGTCCGCGTCGACTCCGACGCCAAGCCCGGCGCCCAGTACACCGTCAACTTCACCTGCAACGGCGAGTCCGGCCACACCACCCTCACCATCGCGAGCGGCGCAAGGGCCTCCGCCGCCCCGTCCACCTCGCCGTCCGCCGACCCCTCCCAGACCCCCGGCACCACCCCCGCGCCTACCGCCGCCATCCAGGGCGGCTTCGGCGGCACCGCCGGCGGCCTGAACACCCCCGAAGCCCTCATCGGTGGCGCCCTCCTTGCCACCGCGACCGCCGGCGGTCTCCTCCTCGTACGCCGCCGCCGCAACGGCGACCACGCCTGACGCCCACCGGCCCGCCCACCTCCCGGCTCCGCCCCGGGAGGTGGGCGACGACCGTGTGTCCCGGGGTTACTTCACCGGCTGATCGCTGGCTGTGAGCACGACCGTCACGTCCGCGCCGAGCAGCGCGGGCACCAGGTTCAGGCCCAGAACCCGGGCTCCCAGCGCCACCGTCGTCGGCTTGGTCTCCGCCGCGCACGCCGCGGTCGGGGCTGTGGCGATCAGGGTGACGGCATCGAAGCCGAGGCTGCTCGGGAAGGTCACTGACTGGCTGAACGTCCCGTCTGCCTTGCTGTCGAAGGTGCCCGTCACTTCCTCGCCGACCTTGAGCTGCATCGCCACGGCGCCGGTGGGCTTCACGCCGCCGGGGCACAGGACTTTGCCTTTCAGTACGTACGCCGCGCCCGCGGCATCGTCGGCCTGTGCGGGCGCTGCGGCGCACAGGCCACCGAATATGACGCCGGCGGTCACTGCGGCCGAGGCGAGCTTGCGAAGCACAGCGGTACCTCCTGGTAGTCGGATCACTACTGGGAGTTTCACACGGTCGGAGTCGGTACGCGCGAGCAGCTACTCCGTGCCGGGCCGGTGGTCGGCGCCCGGCGGGGAGCCGTACTGGTGGGGCCGGTTACGGCTATGGCTTGACCGCGAGTCCGGCGGCGATGAGGCGCTCCCAGACGGTGAGTTCGTGGCGCGAGTCGGTGGGACGCCATTCGGCGGCGGGGACGAGGCCGGGGGGCAGGAGGGTGAGGTCGCCGAAGAGGGCGGTGATCTGCTCGTCGGTGCGCCAGCGGCCGCGGCCGAGGGAGGCCTGCAGAACCTCCTGCATGTGGGCGCTGCGGGGGTCGTTCTCGCTCCGGAAGTGGCTGATGAAGACGTAACTCCCGGAGGGGATGCGGTCGTACCAGTAGCGGACGAGGGCGGCCGGGTCCTCGTCGTCGTTGAGGTGGTGGAGGATCGCGCTGAGGATGATGGCGACCGGCTGCTCGAAGTCGATGAGCGCGCGGGTGTCCGGGCTCTCGTAGATCGCCTCGGGGTTGCGGAGGTCGGCCTGGAAGACCGTGGTGTTCTCGTTCTCGGCCAGCAGCGCGCGGCCGTGGGCCAGGACGACGGGGTCGTTGTCGACGTAGACGACCCGGGACTCCGGCGCGTGGCGCTGGGCGACCTGGTGGACGTTGTCCGAGGTGGGGAGCCCGCTGCCCATGTCGATGAACTGCCGGACCGGCGTGTTGACGGCGATCTCGCGCACCGCGCGGACCAGGACGCCCCGGTTGTCGTGGGCGATGGCCTGCGACCCGGGAAGGTCCTTGATGAAGTGGTCCGCGAGCGCCCGGTCGACCTCGTAGTTGTCCTTGCCGCCGAGCAGATAGTCGTACGTGCGGGCGATGCTGGGCTTGGTCGGATCCACGCCGGGGATGTCGGTGGTGCTCACGCCTTCGGCTGCCATCTCGGTTGTCCCTCCGGAACAGCGGTGCGTACGTAACGGGGATCACTCTATGCGAGGGAGCCCGTAAAGGCCGCTGTGGTCAGGCAAGTTGGCGCGGAGAGGGCGGTGCCGGGGTGAGGGCCCGGAGGCGTCACACGGCGGTGCGTTCGCGGTTCGTCTGCTCCTCCTCCAGGAGCTTGGCCGCGATGTTGTTGATGGCGCGGTCGAGCAGGGCGCGGTCGGTCGGGTCGGTGACGGTCCAGTCCTCGAGGTGGGTGTCGAGCCAGCGGCACCAGGCGGCGTGGAGGCGGTTGAGTTCGGCCTGGCCCGCGGGGGTCAGGTCGAGGTGGTCGCCGGTGGAGTCGGTGGTGGCGTAGCCGGAGGAGACGGCGTCGGAGAGGACCGGCTGGAGGACTTCGGGGGGCATGCGGTGGGCCTGGGCGATGGCGGCGAGGGTGGCGCCGCCCTGGAGGCGGTTACGCCAGTGGACCTGGCCGAGGGTCCAGGCCTGGGCGGGGGTGAGGGCGGACCCGGAGTCGGTCAGGATCTGGCGCGAGACGGGGGCGTCGGCCTTGACCTTGCGCATGACACCGGCGATGGCGCGTTCGAGCTGCTTGACCGCGTCCGGGGAGTCGGGGGCGGAGAAGCCCTCGCCCATGTCCGAGGCGCCGGCGCGGGCGGAGTCGCGGAGGGGGACTTCCTTCAGGAACCAGGCGATGACGAAGCCCACCAGGGCCACCGGGACCACCCACTGGAAGACGTAGTTGATGGTGTCGGCGTACGCGTCGATGATCGGCGCCGCCTGCGCGGCCGGCAGCTTCTTGAGTGCGGCGGGGGACTCGGCGGCGATGGCGGGCACGCCGGGCACCTGGGCGAGGGCCTTGGCGAGGTTCGGGCCGAGCTGGTTGGTGTAGAGGGTGCCGAAGATGGCGGTGCCGAAGGAGCTGCCGAGCGTACGGAAGAAGGTGACGCCGGAGGTGGCGGAGCCGAGTTCGGAGTACGCGACGGTGTTCTGGACGGCGATGGTGAGGACCTGCATGGCGAGGCCGATACCGAGGCCGAGGATGAACATGTAGAGGGATTCCAGCCATACGCCGGAGGACCTGTTCATGGTCGACATCAGGTACAGGCCCACGGCCATGACCGCCATGCCCGCGATGGGGAAGACCTTGTAGCGGCCGGTACGGCTGACGATGATGCCGGAGAGCATCGACATGCCGAGCAGGCCGACCATCATCGGGAGCGTGCGGATGCCGGAGACGGTGGCGGAGACCCCGTCGACGTACTGGAGGTAGGTGGGGAGGTAGGTCAGCGCGCCGAGCATCGCGAAGCCGACGATGAAGGAGAGGGCGGAGCAGACACTGAAGACGGGATTGCGGAAGAGGTGCATCGGGAGCATCGGCTCGGCCGCCCGTAGCTCCACCAGGACGAATGCTCCCAGCAGGACGACCGAGGCGACGAAGAGGCCGATGATGACGGCCGACCCCCAGGCGTACTGGTTGCCGCCCCACTCCAGGGCGAGGACGAGGCCGGAGGCGCCCAGCGCGACCAGCACGATGCCCGCGTAATCGATGATCGGGCGGACGGCGGCCTTGACGGAGGGGATGGTGCGGGCGGCCATCGCGACCATGATGATGGCGATGGGGACGTTGACGTAGAAGCACCAGCGCCAGGTGGCATGGTCGGTGAAGATCCCGCCGAGGGTCGGGCCGACGACGGTCGTGACGCCGAAGACCGCGCCCAACGCGCCCTGGTACTTGCCGCGTTCGCGCAACGGGATGACGTCGGCGATGAGCGCCATGGCGGTGACCATGAGACCGCCGCCGCCGATGCCCTGGATGGCGCGGGCGACGATCAGCAGGAGCATGCTGTTGGCGGCGCCCGCGACGATCGAGCCGGCGACGAAGACGATGGCGCTGAGCTGGAAGACGATCTTGCGGCCGAAGAGGTCGCCGAACTTGCCCACCAGGACGGTCGAGACCGTCTCGGCGAGGAGGTACGCGGTCACCACCCACGCCATGTGCCCGGCTCCGCCGAGGTCGGCGACGATCGTCGGGAGGGCGGTGGAGACGATCGTCTGGTCGAGGGCGGCGAGCAGCATGCCGAGGATGATCGTGACGAAGACGACGTTGGTCTGGCGGCGGCTGAGGGACGGGGGAGCGGCCGTGTCCGGGGCGGCTGTTGTGGTCATTCGGCTCTGCTCCCCGCTGAGGCGGCCGTGTACGCCGCCACGAACACGGACAGCGCCGCGACCACCGCGCTCACGAGCAGCGCGGTGGCGGTGGCGCGCCCCAGGGCGGTCGGGTTCGGAGTGAGGATTCCGCTGGTGACCGCCCCCGTGACCGCTATGCCGAAGGCCGCGCCGAGCTGCCCGGCGGCTGGGTGCGGGTCCTCGATACGTACGCCCAGAGCCAGCCCGGCGCCGGTCATCGCCAACCCGATCACGGCCAGCGGGTAGTAAGCGGCCGAGCCGAGGCCGGTGAGCGCGGTCAGGACCAGCCCGAGTGCGGCGAGGACGGCCCCGGCCATCGGCGGCACGGCGGGGAAGCGGCCGCCGTAGAAGTGGACGGCGAGCGCGCCCGCGGTGAGGGGCAGGGCGAGGAGGCCGGCGACGACGGAGGGGAGACCGCGGCCGTCCTGGGGGGCCTGGAGGTAGGTCAGGAATACGTAGAGCGCGGCGATCACGGCGAAGTGCAGCAGGAAAACGGTGGCCGGGGAGGGGGACGGGTCCAGCTGCGGGTCCTCCGCGTGCTCGCGCTCCCACCGCACGAACAGCGCCAGGGCGAACACGGCGACCGCGATGAGGATGAGGCTGCGGGCGGAGCTCCAGTCCCAGCCGCTGGCCTGGTTGAGGACCGCGTAGAGGGCCAGGAGGCCCGGGACGAGCAGGATGAGCGGGGTGTAGTGCTCGTTCTCCACCGCTACGGACCTGGTGGCCGGGGTTCCGCTGTCCGGCGGCGCGAGACTGATCAGCGCGAGTGCGGCACCCGCGACGACCAGCGACAGCCAGAACACCCACTGCCAGTCCAGTGCCGACGTCAACACCCCGCCCAACAACGCCGCCGGCCCCGCCACCGCCCACGTCCCGATCATCGCCGGCGCCGGCAACACCACATACGGCAACACCATCGCCCCCGATGCCCCCTGCAACGCCCGTCCGACCAGCAACACCGCCCCGTTCGGCGCCGCCCCGGCCAGCACCGCACCGGCGATGAACACGACGAGCCCCGCCTGCGCCAGCCGCAGCGCCCCGAGCTGCGCGGCGGCCTTGCGGGCCGGCCAGATCAGCATCCCGCAGAACAGCGCCGCCAGGCCGACCGCGGTGTTCGTCGTCTGCCGTGACAGACCCAGCCCCAGCGCCATCGCCGGCGCGGCGGCGAGCACCCCGAGGCTGAACAGCCAGTACGTGCTCACCGCGCCGTAGGCGCCATACGCGCCGTACGCGCGAGGTACAGCTGGAAGCCGCAACCGCTCGAACATAGCCCCACTCTCACCCGGCGCTCAGCGCCGCGCCTGCTTGTACGGCCGTCCGGGTTAGCCGCGTCTGTCCCAGACCGGGTTGGGGGTAGGCCGCTCGCCTGAGGCGGAGCGGGCTGGCCCAACCCGCCCGCACCCGGCAACGGGCCGTACCCCGACGGTGGGTGTCCGGGCGTGCGTCGGCGGCTTACGGTCCGTGGCCGGGTTGGGCCAGCCCGTCCCGCCTTGGGGGCACCTCCCAGCGTCTAGCTGGGGGAGGACGGCCTACCCCCAACCCGGGGGAAGGCGCCCGGCGCGGGCCGGGGGGCTGGGGAGGGTCTGGGGGTGGGGGCACCTCCCAAACGAAGGTTTGGGGGAGAGCCCCCAGTGGGGTCCAGGGGCGCAGCCCGGCGGCGGGGCGCGGTCAGGCGTCGGAGACGGCGGCGTTGGCCAGTTCTTCGCGCATGCGGCGGTCCATGGCCAGCGCCAGCTCCGCTTCGACGATGTCCTTGACCAGGGGCCGGAGGCGGGCGATGGCGTCGGCGAGGTCGGCGCCGGGGAGGATGTGGATGCGGGCGAGGTCGACGAAGAGCCCGGCGAGGGAGTCGAGGCGGCCGCGCATCTCGCGGCCGGCGGCGAGGACGTCGGCGAGGGGGATGCCCTCCTTGACGAGGGCGGAGGAGGCCTCGAGGAGGCGGCGGCTGACGTGGACGACGTCGTCGCCGTCGACCGCGATGTAGCCGATGCCGAGGGCGGTCGCGAGGTTGTCCGCGGTGGCCTGGTCCGCGTAGTAGTCGGCGAGCGCTTCCGGGGTGAGCCGGACCGGGCTCTCCTCCGACCAGGGGGTGACGGCGTCCAGGCCGAGGACCTCGGCGACGTCGCGGCCGCTCTCGGCGGCGGCGATCAGTTCGGCGATGCCGCCGAGGGTGTGGCCGCGGTCGAGGAGGCCGGTGATGGTGCGGAGCCGGGCGAGGTGGTGGTCGTCGTACCAGGCGATGCGGCCCTCGCGGCGGGGCGGCGGGAGCAGTTTGCGCTCGCGGTAGAAGCGGACGGTCCGCACGGGTACGCCGGCTGCCTGGGCCAGCTCTTCCATGCGGTATTCGCGGGCCGCGGGCTGTTCGGTTACGTCGTCCTTCGCCACAGTCGAAGCCTACGTGCTCGAGTTTCGCGCGAGCTCTACCGCTGGTAACCGGATTGGCTTACCCTCCAACCGTGCCAGTGATTACTGGCGGAGTCGTCATGGGAGCGGCGGGATGGGCGAGCGCAGCGAACACGTGCGGGTGGCGGTGATCGGATCGGGGTTCGGCGGACTGGGTGCGGCGGTGCGGCTGCGCCGCGAAGGCGTGACGGACTTCGTCGTACTGGAGCGCGCGGACGCGGTCGGCGGCACATGGCGGGACAACAGCTACCCGGGGTGCGCGTGCGACGTGCCGTCGCACCTCTACTCCTTCTCCTTCGCGCCGAACGCCCAGTGGCCGCGTGCCTTCTCCGGCCAGCAGCACATCCGTGACTACCTGGAGCGGGTCACCGACACCTTCGGACTTCGGCCGCACATCCGCTTCAACTCCGAGGTCCAGCAGGCCCGCTGGGACGACGAGGCGCGGCTGTGGCGGCTGCGTACGGCGCAGGGCGAGCTGACCGCCGACCTCGTCGTCTCCGCCACCGGGCCGCTCTCCGACCCCAGGCTGCCCGACATCCCCGGGCTGGACGGCTTCCCCGGCGCCGTCTTCCACTCCTCCCGCTGGGACCACGACTACGACCTCAAGGGCAAGCGCGTGGCGATGGTCGGCACGGGCGCGTCGGCGATCCAGATCGTGCCGTCGATTCAGCCCGACGTGAAGTCGCTGACCGTCGTGCAGCGCACCCCGCCGTGGGTGATGCCGAAGATGGACCGGGGGATCAACAAGGCCGAGCAGTGGCTGCACCACCAGATCCCGGCGACGGCGAAGGCGCGGCGCGGGCTGCTGTGGCTCGTAAGGGAGTTCCAGGTCGGGGCGTTCGTGAAGCGGCCGAAGCTGATGAAGGCGGCCGAGCAGCTCGCGAAGAGCAACATGCGCCGGTCGATCAAGGACCCGGAGCTGCGGGCGAAGCTGACGCCGGACTACACGATCGGGTGCAAGCGGATCCTGCTCTCCAACGACTACTATCCCGCGCTCGCCCAGCCCAACACCGAGCTCGTCGCCTCCGGCCTGAAGGAGGTGCGCGGCTCGACGATCGTCATGGCCGACGGCACCGAGCGCGAGGTCGACGCGATCGTCTTCGGCACCGGCTTCCATGTCACCGACATGCCGATCGGCGACCGGGTCATCGGCGCCGACGGCCGGTCGCTGGCCGAGCACTGGAAGGACGGTATGGCGGCGCTGCGCGGCTGCACGGTCGACGGCTTCCCCAACCTCCTGCTGATCATCGGGCCGAACTCGGGGCTCGGCAACAGCTCGATGATCCTCATGATCGAGGCCTCGCTGAACTACGTCGCCGAGTATTTGCGGGCGCTCGACACCACGGGCGCGTACGCCCTCGATGCCAAGCCGGCCGCCGTACGGTCCTGGAACACCGAGATGCAGCGCCGCATGGCCCGCACGGTGTGGACGACCGGTGGCTGCAAGAGCTGGTACCTGGACTCGAACGGCCGCAACACCACCGCCTGGCCCGGCACGACGGCGGAATTCCGGCGCGCGACGCGGCGGCTGAAACTGGAGGAGTACGCATTGCTGCACACGGCACCCGTGAGCGCCCCGGCCGCTCCGGCGTCCCCGGCGGAGGTGGCCTCGTGACCGCGACCACCGTCTACGACCTTCCGGCAGCACGCCGTACGGACTTCGTACGGTCGGCCGACGGCACCCGGATCAACGTCGAGGAGTACGGTCCGGAAGGCGCGCCGACCGTCGTGCTCATCCACGGCTGGACCTGCAAGACGGCCTTCTGGGCCCCGGTCATCCATGAACTCGCCGGGGAGTTCCGGGTCGTGACGTACGACCAGCGCGGCCACGGTCGCAGCGAGACGCCCGGGCGCGGCGGTTACAGCACGGAGGCGCTGGCGGACGACCTGGCGGCGGTGCTCGACGGCTTCCTGGGCCAGGACGAGCGGGCCGTGCTTGTCGGGCACTCCATGGGCGGCATGACGGTGATGGCGGCCGGTGACCGGCCCGCGATCCAGGACCGTACGGCCGCCGTGCTGCTCGCCAACACCGGAAGCGGGCGGCTGCTCGCGGTGGCGAACGTGTTGCCGCCGAGCGTGCGGTCGGTGCGGGTGCGCCAGGCCTTCCAGCGGTTCATGCTGCTGTCGGCGTTGCCGCTGGGGCCGCAGACGGCGCTGACCCGGGCGGCCTTCAAGTACGGCGTGATGGCGAAGGGTTCGACCCGGGAGCAGGTCGCCGCGACCGCAAGCATCCTGCACGCCTGCGCCCGCCGCCCCCGGTCGGGCTGGGGACGGGTGCTGTCCGAGCTGAATCTCGACGCCGGCATCGCCGCGCTCCGGGCCCCCACCGCCGTCCTCGTCGGCACCGCCGACAAGCTCACCCCGCCGGCCCACGGCCACGACATGGTCACCCGGCTCGCCAACTGCGTCGGCCTGACCGAGCTGGACGGACTGGGGCACATGACGCCCATCGAGGACCCGGCCGCGTTCGCCGCCGTCGTACGGACCCTCGTCCGCGACCACCTGACCGCCGAGACGGCCAAGACCGCCGAGACCGCCGAGACCGCCAAGGCGGAGGAGACGACCGCATGAGCAGATCACTGAACGGCCAGGTCGTCGTCGTCACCGGCGCCGCCCGCGGCGTCGGCGCCCTCCTCGCCCGCAAACTCGCCGCGCGGGGCGCCAGGCTCGCGCTGGTGGGCCTGGAGCCGGACGAGCTCAAGGCCGTCGCCGAGGGGATCGGGCCGCAGGCCGCGTACTGGACGGCGGATGTCACCGATCACGACGCCATGGCTTCGGTCGCCGCCGAGGTGGTCGAGCGGTTCGGAGTGGTGGACGTCGTCGTCGCCAACGCGGGCGTCGCGACCGGCGGCCCCTTCCTGGAGAGCGACGCACGGGATTTCGAGCGCGTCGTACAGGTGAATCTGCTTGGCAGTGTCACCACCGCGCGGGCCTTCCTGCCGGCTCTGCTCCAGTCGAAGGGCTACCTGCTGCAGATCGCCTCCCTCGCCGCCATCACCCCCGCCCCGATGATGACCGCGTACTGCGCCAGCAAGGCGGGCGTCGAGAGCTTCGCCCACTGCCTGCGCGCCGAGGTCGGGCACAAGGGCGTCAAGGTCGGCGTCGGCTACCTCAGTTGGACCGACACCGACATGGTCCGCGGCGCCGACCAGGACGACGTCATGCGCGAGGCCCGCTCCCGGCTGCCCTGGCCCGCCAACCGTACGTACCCCCTCGACCCGGCCGTCGAGCGCATCGCCGCAGGCGTCCAGCGCCGCTCCGCTCACGTCTACGCCCAGTGGTGGCTGCGCGGCATGCAGTCCGTGCGCGGTTACCTGCCGGGGCTCATCGGCGGTGCCATCGGCCAGCGCGAAATGCGGCGCCTCGAGCCCCGCATAGCCGCTGCGGGCGGCATCCGGCGCGGTCTCGTCGGCCGCGGCGGCGAAGCGGACGAACGGGGCCGGGCCGCGCGCTGACCCGGCGGGGCGCGGGTCGGTCAACGCACCCTGACCTGGGTGAAGTCGCACAAAGTGCACATTCCACCACGCCGTGTAACTCTGGTCGGGGCCCATCCCACACATCCCAGAGGAGTGATCATGGGCAAGAACGACCCGATGAAGGGCAAGGCCGACGACTACGCCAAGAAGGCGAAGCAGCGGTTCGGCAAGCCGGACCCGCTCCAGGACATCGACGACGAGTCGCTGGCGGAGGAGATGCCGCAGCGTCCCGGACGCGAGTCGCAGGAGCAGACACGTGACCGGAGCCGTGGCCAGCAGGAGATGCTGGACGACGTGCAGTCCGACGACCGCTGGGACACCTGAGCCCTGACGCGGCACAGACGCGAATGACGAAGGGGCGCGCCCGCCAAGGGCGCGCCCCTTCCCGCGGGTTCAGGGGCGTGTTCAGGAACGCGGGGGGAGCGGCGGGCGGCGGCGGTCCGGGCGGTCGGAGAGGTCGGGCGGGGTGGAGGCGGGGTGCTTCTCCAGCAGGTCGAGCGCTGTGCGGACGGCGACGTCCATCTCGATGTGGCGGCCCTCCGCCCAGTCCAACGGCGTGCGCAGGGAGGGGATGTCGGGCTCGACGCCGTAGTTCTCGACGGACCAGCCGTACGCGTCGAACCAGGCCGCGTTCATCGGGACCGTGATGATCGTGCCGTCGCCGAGCTTGTGGCGGCCGGTCATGCCGACGACGCCGCCCCACGTTCGCGTACCGACGACCGGGCCGAGGCTGAGGAGCCGGAAGGCGGCGGTGATCATGTCGCCGTCGCTGGACGTAGCTTCGTCGCAGAGTCCGACGATGGGTCCGCGCGGGGCGTTGCTCGCGTAGGAGACGGGCTCGGCGTTGCGCGTGTGGTCCCAGCCGAGGATCTTGCGGGTGAGCTTCTCTATGACCAGCTCGCTGATGTGGCCGCCCGCGTTGCCGCGCACGTCGACGATGAGCGCGGGGAGGGCGACTTCCATCCGCAGGTCGCGGTTGAACTGGGCCCAGCCCGAGCCGCCCAGGTCGGGGATGTGGAGGTAGCCGCACTGGCCGTCGCTCATCTCCCGTACCACCTCGCGGCGTTTGGCGACCCAGTCCTGGTAGCGCAGCGGCCGTTCGTCGATGAGCGGGACGACGGCGACCCGGCGGGGCGGCCCCTCGGCGGAGGCGAAGGTCAGCTCGACCGTCGTACCGCCCGCCGCGGCGAGCAGCGGGGCCGGGCCGGCGACGGGGTCGACCGGGCGGCCGTCGACATGGGTGAGGGCGGCGCCCTCGCGGATACCGGTGCCGGCCAGCGGGGAGCGGGCCTTGGAGTCGGAGGACTCGCCGGGCAGGATGCGCGACACGACCCACGAACCGTCCTTGGTATGCGTGAAGTTGGCGCCGAGCAGCCCGATGGGACGCTGGTAGTGAGCCGGTCCCTCGTTGCGCCGGGCCGGTGACACGTACGCGTGGGACGTGCCCAGCTCGCCGAGCACCTCGCGGAGCAGGTCGGCGAACTCGTCCGGGGACGCGACCCGTTCGACCAGCGGGCGGTACTGGGCCAGGACGGCCGGCCAGTCGATCCCGCACATGTCGGGGGCCCAGAAGTAGTCGCGGATGATGCGGCCCGCCTCGTCGAAGGACTGCCGCCACTCCGCGGCCGGGTCGGCGTCGTGGAGGATGCGGCGCATGTCGATGTAGACCGTCGAGTCGAGATCGCCGAGCTCGTTGGCGGGGACGGCGGTCAGTTCCCCGTCGTCGTACACGACCAGGCGCGAGCCGTCGCCGCTCACCCGGTACCAGTCCATGTGGTGGACCAGCTCGGTCCGCTTGGACTTGGCCAGGTCGAAGAACTCCAGGCTCGGCCGGGCCGACGGGTCGGCCGGGTTGACGAAGGTCTCGCCCAGCGCGCCCGAGATCGGCCAGCGCAGCCACACGACACCGCCGCGTACGGGTTCGAGCGACGAGTACTTCGACGCCGGCACCGGGAAGGGTGTCACCCGGCTCGGCAGGCCCTCCGCCTCCACCGCGACCGGCCCGCTGCCGGTCTCGACCGGGTCGAGGCCGCCGACGGCCGGGCGGCCCTCGACGGGGAGCGCGAACGGCGACGGCGTCGCGGAGTTGAGCGGTACGAGGTAGGGGCGGCAGCCCAGCGGGAAGGACAGGTCGCCGGTGTGGACGTCGTACACCGGGTCGAAGCCGCGCCAGGACAGGAAGGCGAGATAGCGGCCGTCGCGGGTGAAGACGGGCTGCTCGTCCTCGAAGCGGCCGTTCGTCACGTCGATGACGGTGCGGTCCGCGAGCTTCGCGATCCTGATCATGCGCAGCGAGCGGCCGATCCCCGGGTGCGACCATGCCAGCCACGCCGAGTCCGGCGAGAACGCCAGGTCCCGGACCGGGCCGTTCGTGGACCGGGCCAGTTCCGTCACCTCGCCCTTGCCGTCCTCGACGGCGGCATCCACGAGCAGCAGCCGCCCGTCGTTCGCCGCCACGGCGAGCGTCTCCCCGTCCGGCGTCGAGATCAGCTCATGGACCCGGCCGAGCTTGCCGACCGCCAGCCGCCGCCCCCCGCTGCCGCAGGGTGGCCGGGTCGGCTCGCCGGTGGCCGCGTCGGCCGCCGGTTCCGCGGCCTGCTCCGGCTGGACTGCCGCCCGCCCCGGCAGGTCGGCGATCTCGATCGCGTCCTCGCCCTCGGCGTCCGTGACGAAGGCGATGCGCCCGGTCTCGCCCAGCATCTCCGGGAGCCGGATGCGGGCGCCGGGCTCGTCGGCGATCGTCCGGGCCGGCCCGTCCCGGTGGGTCAGCCAGTAGAGGCTGCCGCGTACGCAGACCGCGCTGGCCCGGCCCGTACGGTCACAGGCGACCGTGTCCAGATGCGAGGCGGCCGGCACCTGGTACGGGCGCCGCCCGGCCCGCGGGCCGCCCAGCCGGACGTCGAGCCGGCGGGGGAGGGCGGCCGGGTCGGCGAGGTCGTCGACGAGCCAGATCTCCCCCGCGCACTGGTAGACGACGCGGTTGCCGTCGGTGGCCGCGCTGCGTGCGTAGAAGTCGGCGTGGTCGGTATGGCGTCGTACGTCCGAGCCGTCGGCCGCGCACGAGTACAGATTCCCCACGCCCTCGTGGTCGGACAGGAAGGCGATCCGGTCGCCCACGAACATCGGCGACTCCATATGCCCGTCGAGGTCCGGCACCAGCCTCTCCCCGTGCAACCACAGCCGCCCCGTCGCCCCGCCCCGGTACCGCTTCCATGCGGCGGGCTCGTGCGGCGGGGTTCCGCTGAGGAGAAGGGTGCGGTGCTCGCCGTCCACATCACGTACGGCGATGTCCGAAACCGGACCCCACGGCAGCCGGCCGCCGGGGCTGCCGTCGGTGGGGACGTTGTACGCCCAGGAGAAGTACGAGAACGGCTGGCCGTGCGAGGAGACGGCGAGGATCTGGCCGTCCGGATTCCAGCCCCGTACGCGCGTGTCGAAGCTGCCCCAGTACGTCAGCCGGCGCGCCGGCCCCCCGTCCACCGGCGCGAGGTGGATCTCCGGGTCCAGGCTCCGCCAGTTCGTGAACGCGATCGCGGCACCGTCCGGCGAGAACCGCGGGTGCCCGACCCGCGTCCGGTCCGCTGTGATCCGCCACGCACGGCCGGGCGACGCCCCGGGCGGCCCGAGCGGGGCGACCCAGATGTCGTCCTCGGCGGCGAAGCACAACAGATCGCCGTGGACATGCGGAAACCGGAGATACGCGGCGTCGCTCACCTAACCCATGGTTCGCGGCTCCACAGCCCCGGGCAACTCGGCCGCTACGACAGGACCCGCCGGGCCATGGCGCTCGTGCTCAGGATGCCGCCGTCCACGGGAAGGGTGATGCCGGTGATCCATGCGGCGTCCGGGGAGGCGAGGAAGGCGACGGCGGCCGCGATGTCCTCGGGCTCGCCGACCCGGCCGAGGGGGTAGACGGGCGCGAGGCGGTCGAGTTGGTCGTCGCGGCCGGCCCAGGCGGGGGTGCGGATGGTGCCGGGGGCCACCAGGTTGACGCGGACGCCGCGCGGTGCCGCGTGGGCGGACAACGTACGGGTGAGGCTGGCAAGGCCGGCCTTGGCGGCGCTGTAGGCGTGGTTGCCGAAGTCGATGATGCCGTTGACGGAGCCGATGTTGACGACGGAGCCACGGCCGCCCGCCGCGGCCAGACGGGGCAGGGCCGCGCGGGCGCACCGCATGGCGCCGGTGAGGGTGACCTCGATGTCCTCGTACCAGGTGTCGTCGGGCTGGTCCTCGAAGCGCGGCTCGTCCGGATGGCAGGCGCAGGCGTTGTTGACCAGCACGTCGAGGCCACCGAAGCGCTCGGCCGCGTACGCCACGGCGGCCTCCACGGCCGTACGGTCCGTGACGTCGCAGGCCAGCGCCTCAGCCGTACCGCCGCGCTGACGGACGGCGGCGGCCGCCCCCTCCGCGCGGGCGCCGTCCCGGTCGGTGACGAGAACCCTGGCGCCCTCCGCCGCGAAGCGGTGCGCCGTGGCGGCGCCGATGCCCTGGCCGGCGCCGGTGATCAGTACGGCGTATCCGTCGAACCTGCTCATGACGTTGCCCTTCCCGAAAGTTTCGCCCGGGGCCTGCCTGCCCCAGTCGCGTCCAAGTGATTGACGGGTCCATGACGCACGTCTACGTTCTGACCGGCTTTACGAACGTCGTTCGTAATATCGAACATGCGAAAGGGACTCAGCATGCGCGATCGTCGATGGCACCTCCTTCTCTCGCTCGCCCTGGCACTCGCTTTGAACGTCTTCACCGGAGCCCTGGCCTCCACACCCGCGGCAGCCGCTTCCTCCGCGTACGTCATGGCCTACTTCACCGAGTCGCCCAACGGGAACGGCAGCAACTACGGCCTGCACCTCGCCGTCAGTACCGACTCCCTGAAGTGGACCCCGCTCAACCAGAACGCCCCGGTCGTCACGCCCACCGCGGGCACCGGGGGCCTGCGGGATCCGTTCGTCCTGCGCCGCCAGGACGGCACCCTCACCGTGCTCGCCACCGACCTGAACGGCACCGACTGGACCCAGGCCAATCAGTACATCCACGTCTGGAACACCAACGGGCTGACGGGCTTCAGCGACTACCACCGGCTCAAGCTGCACGACATGGACACCCATAGCTGGGCCCCAGAAGCCTTCTGGGACGCCTCGCGCAGCGCGTACGCGATCATCTACTCGGCCGTGTACGGCGGCCATAACGTGATCATGGTCGACTACACCACCGACTTCGTGACCGTCTCCGCCCCGCAGGTCTTCTTCGACCCGGGCTACGACGTCATCGACGCAGACGTGGCCGTCGGCGTGAACGGCGTGAACTACCTCTACTTCAAGAGCAGTTCGGCCCAGGCGCTGGTGGGCGCACGGTCCACGTCCCTCGACCCGGGCAGCTTCAGCATCTACACCGCCGGCGTCGCCCACGGCGGCACCGAGGCGCCGATCCTCGTCAAGGACCCCACCGGCAACGGCTACTACCTGTGGGGCGACACGTACACCCCCAACGGCGTCTTCTACGCCTGGCACACCACCGACCTGTCCACCGACAGCTGGACGGCCGTGGACCAGCGCGCGTACACCCAGCCGCTGAACTCCAAGCACGCCTCGATCCAGCCGATCAGCACCGCGGAGTACAACACCCTGGTCTCCACCTGGGGGACCCCGACCTGGAACCGGCTGAAGTCCTATAACTACCCGGCCCGTTACGTCCGGCACTCCAACTTCGTCGGCCGGATCGACGCCTACCCCTTCGACCCCTACCTCGACTCCGAGTGGAAGATCGTCGCCGGCCTCGCCGACTCCTCGGGAGTGTCCTTCGAATCGGTGAACTACCCGGGCCGCTATCTGCGGCACTACAACTACGCGATCCAACTCGACACCGACGACGGGACGACGACCTTCGCGCAGGACGCCACCTTCTACAAGGTGAGCGGACTGGCCGACTCCTCGTACAGCTCGTTCCGGTCGTACAACAACCCGACGTACTACCTCAGGCACAGCAACTACGTCCTGCGCATCGACCCCGTCTCCACAGCCACCGACCGCTCGGACGCCACCTTCCAGGTCGGCTACTGAGCCGGTCCGCAGCTACAGGCACCCCCGCACCGCGCGCACCAGCGCCTGGGCGCGGGGGTCCGCCGTGACATTGCGCTGCATGCCGTTGGTGACGTAGCCGAAGCCGATGCCCGCCTCCGGGTCGGCGAAGGCGAGGGAGCCGCCGCGGCCGGGGTGGCCGAAGGAGCTGGGGGAGAGGAAGGGGGAGGCGGGGCCGTGCAGCATGTAGCCGAGGCCGAAGCGGGTGCTGACGATCAGGACCCGGTCCGGGCCGTCCGACTCGAGGGTGCGGGCGGCGGTGAGCGTGGCCGGGGCGAAAAGTTTGCGGCCGCCTTCCGATACGTCCCCGACGAGGGCGGCGTAGAAGCGGGCCAGCGAGCCGGCGGTGGCGACACCGGCGGAGGCGGCCAGCTCGGCGCCACGATAGGCGGGGTCGTTCTCGTCGGGCCGCGGGTCGATGACGCCGAAGGCCCGCCGGGTGAGCGAGCCCGGGTCGGCGTAGGCGTCGGCGACCGCGCGCTTGGGCCTGGCCTTCAGCCCCTGCCCGGCCGGGGCGGGCGGCGGCTCGACGGGGGCGAGGCGGCCGACGCGGTGCGCCTGCTCCGGCGGCAGGCCGATCCACAGGTCCAGGCCGCCGAGCGGACGGGCGATCTCCTGCTCGACGAACCGGCCTATGGAGCGGCCGCTCGCCCGCAGCACCAGCTCCCCGAGCAGCCAGCTGTACGTCACGGCGTGGTACCCGTGGTCCGTGCCCGGCGCCCACAGCGGCGTCTGCGCGGCCACCGCACGCACCCCGCTGACCCCGTCCACCGCCTGCGCGGGCGTCAGCGGCGTGTCCAGTGCCGGCACGGCGGCCCGGTGCGCCAGCGCGTCCCGTACGGTGACCCGCTCCTTGCCGTGCGCCTTGAACTCCGGCCAGTACGAGCCCACCGGCGCGTCCAGGTCCAGCTGCCCGCGCTGGTGCAGCAGGAGCAGGCAGGCGGCGGCCACCCCCTTCGTGGCGGACCGGACGACCTGCGCGGTGTCCTGCTCCCACGGCGCCGTGCCCTCCGGGTCCGCGAGCCCGGCGTACAGGTCCACGACCTTCCGGCCGTCCCGGTACAGGGCCACGGCGGCGCCCCGCTCGCCCAGCGCCTCGAAATTGCGTACAAACGCATCCCGGACCGGCTCGAACCCGTCCGCCACCGTCCCGTGGACGTCCACCATGTCCCCGTGCTCCTGCCCTCGCCGACTCCCTCCATGGTGCACGCACGGCCCCCGGCGCAGGCGCCGGGGGCCGTGACAGTCGCGTAAACCGTGCGGGACCGGCCTAGAGCGCCGGGTACGCGTTCTTCAGCAGCTCCTGGAACTGGGCGGAGAACCAGTGACCGGACAGCGGTGCGTTGGCGAGGGCGCCGGTGAGGTTGTTGCCGTTGCGGGCGTTGCCGGTGTACGTCGGGTCGCACATCCGGTCGAAGCCCTTGCCCTCGTCGTTGGCGATGGCCGTGCTGGAGCCGTCGGACTCGCCGGGCGGCTTGGCCCAGACGTACGCGTCGATGCCAGCGGCGGGGGCGGCCTTCGGCCGTTCGCCGAGCCCGGCGCCGGACTGGTTGCACCAGTTCCCGGCGTGGATGCGGCGGTCGACGCGGCCCCCGTCGACGTAGGCGTCCACGCTGGTGGTGGGGCCGGCGGCGGTGGGCCGGGCGGTGCCGCCCCAGCCGTTGCGGGAGGTGTCGATGAGCATGCCGATGGTGGAGTTGAAGCCGGTCGTGACCAGCTGCGCGCGCAGCGCCTGGGCGTACGAAAGCTCGTCGACGTACTGGTTCCAGTCCACCCACTTCGACTGGCGCACGGTCGTGCCGTTCACGGAGTCGGTGACCTTGAAGTACGGCTCCTGCAGGGCGCTGTAGTTCGCCGTGTTGGTGATGAAGCCGGTCACGTCGTTGACGGTGGCGCCGGAGGTGGTGGCGGCCTTGTAGAACTCCTGCGCGGCGGGCGCGAAGTTGGAGTCCCAGCCGAGCCAGCCGTGGTGGGCGGCGTCGATGTAGTTGTAGACGTTGGCGACCGCGCCGAGGGTGTGCAGCGCGTAGCCGACGCCCTTCTCGTAGTTGCCGTTGGCCTTCATCGTCTCGCAGGCGGTGGTGGAGCCCGCGGTGCCGCCGGCGTTGGTGACCAGGTTGGGCAGCGAGTCGGGCTCGATGATGGTCACGATGCGCAGGCCGCTGTACTTGGCGTCGGCCAGGATCGCCGCGATCGGGTCGATGTACTCCGTCTCGTACCGGCCGATCTCGGTGGCGCCCAGCTCGCCGTTCGAGGCGAGGGCCGCGCAGTCACGGCCGGGCAGGTCGTAGATGACCAGCTGGACCACCTCGTCCTTCCCGCTCACCTTCTGCGCCAGCGCCGCGTCGAGGTGGTCGCGCAGACCCATCCCGCCACTGACGCCCGCGATGGCGGCGATCCGGTCCAGCCAGACGGCCGTCGGCTGGCTCGATATCGCGCTGCCGCCGGGCTCTGCGGCCGCCTTGGCGGACCACTCCGGGTTCACGTAGACGTTGGCGCCGGCGTAGGGGTTATCGGCCTTCGCGCCGGTGGTGGGGGTGGGGGTGGGCGTGGGTGTGGGTGTCGGGGTGGGCGTGGGGGTTGGGCTTGGCGTCGGGGTGGGGGTCGGCGTGGGGGTGGACGTACCGCCGCCGGTGCCGCAGGCGACGCCGTTGAGGGTGAAGGCGGTCGGTGAGGCGTTCGTACCGCTGTACGTGGCGTTGAAGCCGAAGTTCGCCGAGCCGCCGGTCGCCAGGGCGGCGTTCCAGGACAGGCTCTTGGCCGAGACGGCCGTACCGCTCTGGGTGAGGTCGGTGCTCCAGTAATTGGATACCTTCTGGTCGCCGCCGAAGGCCCAGTTCAGCTCCCATGCGCTCACCGCGGGGCCGGTGTTGGTGACCGTGACGGCGGCCGTGAAGCCGGTGCTCCACTGGTTCTGCACCGTGTACGCGACCGTGCAGCCGGCGGTGGCCGCCGAGGCCGTGGTGGTGAACGCGGCGCCGGTGCCCGCGGCGACGACCAGCATCGCGCCTGCGGCTAACGCCGCCGACCGGCGTCGTGGGGGTGGGGGTGCGGTGGATGCGCTTCTCATGTGACTGCCTCCGTGCGGTGAAGGGAGTTGTGCCGGAGTACGTGATTCAGTTACATGCCCTTAATGATGGGAGCGCTCCCATGGTTAGGGTGTGTCCCGCCCATGTCAATGCCTCGCGCTGCGCGGGCTTGCCCGGGGCGCGTTCGGTTCGTGGGTGGGTCGGGGGCGTGTCGGGGTGGGTCCTATGAGACAGCTATCCTCGCCCGCCCTGTTCCTCGCTCGCTCGGAACTGGGCGTTCTGCGTCGCCTTAGCGTCTCTACGGACCCACCCCGCCCCGCCCCCTCCGGTTCCGATGGCGGCTGCGGGTTGGTGGGGGTTGTTCCCGTCCCCCATGTCACTGGCCCGGGCCACGCGTCCGTGCCCACCCGGCACCCCGGGCCATGGAGGGGTGTATGGGCCGGGCCAACATCCAGGGGCCTATCCGGTGCAGGCGGCGGCGGCCGCCCGCCCTGCTGCGCGGCCGGAGAAGATGCAGCCGCCGAGGAAGGTGCCCTCGAGGGAGCGGTAGCCGTGGACGCCGCCGCCGCCGAAGCCGGCGGCTTCGCCGGCGGCGTAGAGGCCGGGGAGGGGGGTGCCGTCGGCGGTGAGGACGCGCGAGTCGAGGTCGGTCTCGAGGCCGCCGAGGGACTTGCGGGTGAGGATGTTGAGCCGGACGGCGATGAGGGGGCCGGCCTTGGGGTCGAGGATGCGGTGCGGGGTGGCGGTGCGGATCAGCTTGTCGCCGAGGTAGTTGCGGGCGCCGCGGATGGCGGTGACCTGGAGGTCCTTGGTGAAGGTGTTGGCGATCTCGCGGTCGCGGGCCTCGATCTCGCGGCGCAGTGCGGCCTCTTCGATGAGGGCGTCCTTGGTGATCGCGTTCATGCCGCGCACCAGGGACGCGAGGTCCTTCTCGACGACGAAGTCCACGCCGTGCTCCTTGAAGGCCTCGACCGGGCCGGGGGCGCCGGGAAGCGCGCGCTTGAGGACCGCGCGGACGCTCTTGCCGGTCAGGTCGGGGTTCTGCTCGGAGCCGGAGAGGGCGAACTCCTTCTCGATGATCTTCTGGGTGAGGACGAACCAGGTGTACTCGTAGCCCGTCGTCATGATGTGTTCGAGGGTCCCGAGCGTGTCGAAGCCCGGGAAGAGCGGCACCGGAAGCCGCTTGCCGGTGGCGTCCAGCCAGAGGGAGGACGGGCCGGGGAGGATGCGGATTCCATGGCGGGCCCAGATGGGGTTCCAGTTCTCGATGCCCTCGGTGTAGTGCCACATGCGGTCGCGGTTGATGTGGTGGGCGCCGGCCTCCTCGGCGATGCCGAGCATCAGCCCGTCCACGTGGGCCGGGACGCCGGACAGCAGCTTCTCCGGGGGTGTGCCGAGGCGGGCCGGCCAGCTCTGGCGTACGAGGTCGTGGTTGCCGCCGATGCCGCCGGAGGTGACGACGACGGCCTGCGCCGAGAGCTCGAAGTCGGAGGCGACCTCGCGGGAACTGGCCTGCCCGCGGTCCACGTCGCTGGGCACGAGGACCTCGCCGGTGATGCCGGTGACCGTACCGTCCGTCGTGGTCAGCGCGGTGACCCGGTGCCGGAAGCGCAACTCGACCCGGCCGCGCGCGACGGCCTCGCGTACCCGGTGGGCGAAGGGGGCGACGATGCCGGGGCCGGTACCCCAGGTGATGTGGAAGCGGGGCACCGAGTTGCCGGGGCCGGTGGCCAGGAAGCCGCCGCGCTCGGCCCAGCCGACGACGGGGAAGAACCGTACGCCGCGCTCGTGCAGCCAGTTGCGCTTCTCGCCGGCCGCGAAGTCGACGTACGCCTCGGCCCACTTGCGCGGCCAGTGGTCCTCGTCGCGGTCGAAGCCGGCGGTGCCCATCCAGTCCTGGAGGGCCAGTTCGCGGCTGTCCTTGATCCGCATCCGGCGCTGCTCGGGTGAGTCGACCAGGAACAGTCCGCCGAAGGACCAGAACGCCTGGCCGCCCATGGAGGCCTCCGGCTCCTGGTCCACCAGGATCACCTTGCGGCCCGCGTCGGCCAGTTCGGCGGTCGCGACCAGCCCGGCCAGGCCGGCTCCGACGACGATGACGTCCGCGTCCTGCGCCATGGATGTGCCGCCCTTCACCTTCGCGTGTGTGAACGAAAGAACGCTACGGTACCGGCCGGTAATCAGGCGAGAGTGCAGCCTTTCCCCACCGGGGTTGATGTTGAAACGTCACCGCAACGCAATGCCGCTAACATCACCCCTCACACCTGATCATGTCCGGCCGGCAGGCCGGCATGAGCCGCCCCGAGGGGAGCCCGCGATCGCCATACGCATTTGGCTCAGCAGTGCCGGAGTAGCCACCTCCGAAGTCATGCGAATGCTTCGCGACAACCCCGAAGCCGCGCCCGTCCGCATCTACGGCACCAACGTCGATCCCGGCGCCCCCGCGCTCATGGCTGCCGACACCGGGGAGGTCGAGCCCCGACGCGTCGCGAGCGACGACTACGCCGAATTCGCCCTCGACTTCGCGCGCCGGCACTCCATAGACGTGCTCATACCGCCCCGCCGCCTCGACGCCCTGGCCGCGCGCGTGGACGACTTCGCCGCGATCGGCACCAAGGTCATGTGCTCCCCGGCCGCCTCGATCGACATCCTGACCAGCAAGTCCCGTACGTACGAAGCCGCCCGCGCGGCCGGCATCCCGGTCCCCGACTGGCGGGTCGTATGTGACGCGGCCGGCCTGCGGCAGGCCGTGGCCGAGCTGTCGGCCGACGGGAGTTCGGTCTGCGTCAAGCCCGCCGGCGAGTACTCCGCCTTCGGCTTCCGGATCCTCGACGACAGTCCGCTCAGCCTCTCGGACCTGCTGGCCCCGCCCCGGCCGGTCGCCTCGGTCGCGGCCGTGGCCGACGCGCTGACCCGCGCCGAGGACGAGGGCGAGACGGTCCCCCAGCTCATGGTGATGCCCTACCTGGACGGCCCCGAGGTCAGCGTCGACTGCCTCTCCGCCCCCGGCGGCGGCCTCCTGACCGGCATCGCCCGCGCCAAGCAGGGCCGTTACCGCATCCTCCTCGACGACCCGGTCTATGTCGACATCGCGCGCCAGGTCGTCGACCACTTCGGCCTCGCCTACCTGTCGAACGTCCAGCTCCGCCACTGGCACGGCCGCCCGATGCTGCTCGAGGCCAACCCCCGTCCCTCGGCCGGCATCTTCCAGACCGCCTACACCGGCGTCAACCTCCCCTGGGCCGCCGTCCGGCTGCTGCTGTCCGGCTCCGCCGGCCCCCTTGCCGACCCCTGGCTCGGAGGCCGCATCGCCATCACGGAGACGGCGACCCCGGTCGTGGAACGGGTGCCGCTGGCTGTCGTACAGGAAAGCGTGGCGTAGGTCCGGCCCGCTCGGGGCGGGGCCTGCGGCCCCGCCCGCCCAGCGGTCAGCTCTGCCGAGCGGTCTTGCCGGGCCCCTCAACCGCTGTGCAACATCAGGCCGATACCCGCCACCACAAGCGCCGCCGCCACGATCCGGGGCCGTCCGAAGCGCTCCTTGAACAGGACCGCCCCGATCAGCGCGCCCGCGATGATCGACGTCTCGCGCAGCGCGGCGATCGGTGCCAGCTCCGCCCGCGTCTGGGCCCACAGGACAAGGCCGTACGCGAGGACGGACAGCGCTCCGCCCAGGAGTCCGCGCGCTGCCACCGGCCGTAGCTGGGGGAGCAGTTCACCGCGGCGCACAGCGAGCGCGGTCAGCGGAATCAGGGTGCCCTGGAGGAGGAGCAGCCAGGCGATGTAGCCGAGGGCGGTGCCGGAGGTGCGTACGCCGACGCCGTCCGTCACCGTGTAGGCGGCGATGGTCAGCCCCGTGCCGACCGCGGCGGCGACCGCCGGCCACTGCTTCCGTTTGCCGCGCATGCCCCACAGGGCGGCGCCGGCCAGGCCGACGGAGGCGACCAGGACGCCCGCCGTCTGCCAGGCGTCCGGGATCTCGCCGATGAAGACGGCGGCCAGGACGGTCACGACCAGGGGCGCGATGCCGCGCGCGATGGGGTAGACCTGCCCGAAGTCGCCCAGGCTGAAGGACTTCATCAGCAGATACTGGTACGCCATGTGAATCGCCACCGACGTGAGCAGATACGGCCACGCCCCGCCCGCCGGGAGCGGCGCGAAGGGCGCGATCGCCACCGCACAGAGCGCGCCGCCCGTGCCCACCAGGGTGAAGGCGATGAGCTGGTCCTTGATGCCGTGCGCGATGGCGTTCCAGGTGGCGTGCGTGACCGCCGCGACCAGGACGGCCGTGACGACGAGGGGCGTCACACGGCCCCGTCGCGCTCGCGCACATCGACGACCGTCGCCCCGGCGTGCCTGACCACCTCGCCCGGCGCCATCGGGAACACGGTGTGCGGCGTCCCGGCGGCCGCCCACACCGTCCCGTGCGCCAGCAGGCCCCGGTCGGCCAGCACCGTCGTCCGCGTACGGTGCCCGAAGGGCGGTACGCCGCCGATCGCGTACCCGGTCGTCGCCCGCACCAGGTCCGCGTCGGCCCGGCGCACGCGCGCGGCGCCCAACTCGGCCCGTACGAGCTCCGTGTCGACCCGCGAGGCGCCGTCCACCAGCACCAGCACCGGGGCGCCGTCCGCCTCGAAGATCAGCGACTTCACGATCTGGCCGAGCCCGCACCCGATCGCCTCCGCCGCCTGCGCGGCGGTGCGCGTGGCGTCCGGGAAGGCGCGTACGGGGACGTCGAGCCCCAGCGTCCGAAGGGCTTCGGCGAACTGCGGATGCGGCTGCGGCTGCGGTGACATGGGCCCGACGCTACTCAGGGACCCCTGTCACCGCCATCGACTTAGAGGCCGCGCACCGCAGGGCCGTTACGACGCCTTGAGGACCGACGCCACGATCGGCCCCGCCGAATCCCCGCCGTGGCCGCCCTGTTGGACGACCCCGGCCGCGGCGACGTCATCCCGGTAGGCGGTGAACCAGCCGTTCGGCTTGTCCTGGCCGCCGACCTCCGCCGAGCCGGTCTTCGCCCCGACGTACGTCCCGTACACGCCCCGCATCGCCGTCGCCGCCGTCCCGCTCTGCGCGGTCAGCCGCATCATCGACCGCAACTGCTGCGCGGCGGTCGACTTCAGTGAGCGCGAGGCCTTCGCGATCGTCCCGTCGATCAGCTTCGGGTCGACGATCACCGGCTGATGGAAGTAACCCGTGCGGGCGGTGGCGGCGATCGACGCCATGTTGAGCGGGTTCATCTCGATCTGGCCCTGCCCGATCATCTCGGCGGCCTTCTCGTCGCCGCTGCCGCCGGGCACGCTGCCGTCGAAGGTCGAGACGCCGGTGTTCCACTCCGGGCCGATGCCGAAGACGTCGCGGGCCTCGGTGGTGAGCGCGGAGTCGTCGATCTTGCCGGTCAGGGAGATGAAGGCGGTGTTGCACGACGAGGCGAAGTCGCCCGCGAAGGTCGCCGCCGTGTTCGACTCGTGCTCCACGTTGTGGAAGAGCTGCCCCTGGTCGTAGTTGGCCTGCGCCGGGCACGCCAGCGGCTCGTTCGGACTGGCGAGGCCCTTCTCCAGCAGCGTCGCCGCTGTCACGATCTTGAAGGTCGACCCCGGGGCCAGCTTGCCCTGCAGCGCGGTGTTGAAGCCGGTCGCGGGGTTGTTGGCCACCGCCAGGATCTTGCCCGTACTGGCCTGCAACGCCACCACCGACGAACTGGCCCGGTTCTTCACGGCCTTCTCCGCCGCCGCCTGCATCCCGGCGTCGAGCGTCGTCCGCAGCTTGCCGCCCTTGCCCTTGCTCAGGACGTGCAGGGTCTCGCCGGGGTCCCCGCCGTCATCCTTGTTGATCCACGTCTCGACGCCCGGCGTGCCGCCGAGCTGCGCTCCGTACCGGTCCCTCAGCTGCCCGAACACCACGCCCAGGGACGGGTAGTCGGCCGCATCCATGGCTTTGCCGTTGCGGTCGAGCACGTCCACCGGCGGAGCGCCCGCCACGCCCGTCTCCAGGTACTCGCCCGTCGTGAGCTTCGGGTGCACCACGGACGCCTGCCAGTCCACCAGCGCCCTCCCCGTCGTCAGCCCCCGGGTCACCGTCAGCGACGAGTCGTACGTCCACGTCGAGCGCTTGCCCTGGTACGACAACGTTGCCGTGACCTTGAACGGCACCTTGTCGCCCGCCGCCGTCCCCGCCGTCAGCTTCACGGCCGTCACGTGGGTCTTGTCCTGGTAGTCGGTCAGCGCGGTGTCCGCCGTCGTTGCGTCGTTCGTCAGCGCGGCCGCCGCCGTGTCGTCCCCCTTGGCCCAGGCGGCCAGGAAGTCCTTCGCCGCGGTCCGTACCTCGTCCGCCGTCACCGGCCCCGTCTGGATCGGCGCCGGTGAGTTCGAGCCGGCCAGGCCCTCGTACAGATTGAACGCCCCGTACCCCGCTGTCCCCACCATCGCGGCGAACACCCCGCCCACGATGCCTGTCTTCACCCCTCGGCGCATGGCACCGATCCCTCCCCGGACCCCATTTTTTTAGCCTGTTCAAAACGCTGCGATGCAAGCGCCCCCCATACACAACAGGAGGCGAACTGAGGAGCGAGGGGAAATCCGAAATCTCGGTTGAGCGCGAACCGGGCACTCTCTACCGTCCCGGACATGCCCCTACCCCTGCGCCCCGAGCGTCCCGCGGACCATCCAGCCGTACGCGACCTCCACCGCCGCGCCTTCGGCCCCGACCACGGCCCTGTCGTCGCCGCCCTCGCCGACGCCCTGCGCCCCGCTTCCGCTCTCTCCCTCGTAGCCGACGAGCAGGGACTGCCGGTGGGCCACATCATGTTCACCCCCGCCCTCCTCGACGCCCCCCGCCGCCTGGTGGACGTCCAGGTCCTCAGCCCCCTCGCCGTCTCCCCCGACCACCAGAAGCGCGGCATCGGCTCCGCCCTCGTCCGCCACGGCCTCGACGCCCTCGCCGAACGCGGCGCCCCCCTGGTCTTCCTGGAAGGCGACCCCGCCTACTACTCCCGCCTCGGCTTCACCCCCGGCGCCGAACTCGCCTTCCGCAAGCCCTCCCTCCGCATCCCCGACCCCGCCTTCCAGGTCCACCGCCTCCCCGCCCACGAACCCTGGATGACCGGCACCCTCGTCTACCCCCACACCTTCTGGCAGCACGACTGCGTAGGCCTCCGATGACCTGGCAGCCCCTGACCCTCACCCTCTTCCGCCGCATCCGCGCCGACCTCGTCGCCACCATCGACGCCCCCGGGCAACGCGTCTCCTGGCTCGCCTGGCACATCGCCCGAGGCCAGGACCGCAACCTCTCCGAACTCACCGCCCGCCCCCAACTCTGGCTCTCCGCCGCCTGGGCCACCCGCTTCTCCCGCCCCCCGGACCCGAACGACACCGGCTACGGCCACACCCCCACCCAAGCCGCCGCCTTCCGCAGCCCCTCCGTCGACCTCCTCCTCGCCTACCAGGCCGCCACCCACGCCCTCGCCGAGCACTACCTCTCCACCGCCCCCGACTCCGACCTCACCCGGCTCGTCCCAAGCCCCACCCTCCACAACACCCACACCGTCGAGGAACGCCTCGCCGGACTCATCCGCGAAGGGTTCGCCCACACCGGCCAGATGGCGCTCCTCGCCGACGGCCACGCCGCCGTCTGAGCGGGCCAAAAGGTGGTCACGCACCCGGAAATCAACCCGCATGGCGTTTCGTTGGACTGACGACCGGAACAGAGGGGGAAGCGATGTACTTAACGGACCGGGCACTTGTCCTGGGCGCCGGAGGCCTCGTCGGCATGGCCTGGACGGCGGGGCTGGCTCACGGGCTGCGCAGCGAAGGCGTGGATCTGGGCGCGGCCGACCTGACCGTGGGGACGTCGGCCGGCGCGATCGTCGCCTCGGTGCTCGCCAGCGGGCAGGACCCTGAACAGCTCGCGGCTTCGCCACGCGTCGCGGGCCCCCGGCCGCGGGTGGACGCAGGGCGGATGGGCGAGGCATTCGCCGTTCTCGGCGATCCCGGCCTGGAACCCGCCGAGGCCCGGCGCCGGGTGGGCCGGATCGGGCTGCGCGGCAACGATCCTTCTGCTGAACTGGCGTTGCTCGCCGGGCGCCGCGCCCTGATCGGCACGGACGCGTGGCCGGACCGGAAGCTGCTGATCACCGCCGTGGACGCCGACACCGGTGAGGCTGTGGTGTGGGACCGCGACAGCGGCGTGCCACTTGTACAGGCGGTGGCGGCGAGCAGCGCCTTCCCCGGGGCGGCACCTCCCGTCGCCGTTCGCGGCCGTTGGTACATGGACGGCGGCCTGCGGTCGGGTACCAACGCCGACCTCGCGGCCGGAGCCCGCACCCTCGTCGTCATCGAGCCGCTTGCGCACCTGTTCCCCCGTGAACCTCTCGAGCAGGAACTGGCGGTCGCCGGGGCGCACACCGTTGTGACCGTCGCCGCAGATCCGGCATCGGTGCGCGCTTTCGGCTCCGACCTCTTCGACCCGGCAGCCCGGGAAGCCTCCTACCAGGCGGGCCTTCGCCAGGCCGGTGACGTCGGCGGGCAGCTCCGCTCGGCCTGGCGCGCGAGCGCTCCCAGGGGGACGGCTCGCCGTCGTTCGTGATCCGAATTGTTGACGTGCTCCCTACAACGATGTGAAGATGTTCATGCTCCAGTCGAACATTTGAGCTTTTCGTGGAGGGGAACATGAACAAGCGCAGGGGCGCCTCGGTGCTCGTTGCCGTGGCCGCAACGCTTACGGGGATGTTCGCGCTCGCCGCTCCGGCGAACGCGAGTGTGCCGTACAAGGTGTATACGACCAGCGCGGCCTGCAAGACGGCCGGCCAGAACTTTGTCGATTCCGGTCAGGCCTACAAGTACACGTGTACCTGGGACAGCCCGGGCTACCTCCTGACGCTCTGGCTCGGCTGAGCTGCGGGACCCACACCCCGGAAACGGGCAGCGGGGGGGGGGCGGGGGCGTGTGGCAAGGGCCCCGGCCCAGGGCGACCCGCACCCACACAAGGCTGGCG
>NZ_JBHYXC010000005.1:249479-270810 GCF_042751495.1 Streptomyces sp. NPDC059373
GGTGGCGGTGGCCCCCCGGGGGCCCCCCCGCGCGGGGGGCGCGGGGGGTGGGGGCCCCCCCCCCCCCGCCCCCCCCGCCGGGGGCCGGCCTGTTCTCTCCGCCCCCCCCCCCGCTGCCGTGCGGAACGCACCCTCGTTGGGGCCGTGTGCGGGCCTGCTAGATCCAGGTGTCGAGCCACATCCTGGCCCGCCAGGAGTCCATGGGGATCGTCATGCCCGTGTAGAGCGGGAAGAAGTAGATGAAGTTCCAGACGATCAGCAGGACGAGGGTGCCGGCGCCTACGGCGCCCCACATGCGGCGGCGTTCGGTGGAGCCGGGGGGGCCGAGGATGGCGCCGAGCATCATGGCGAGGGCGAGGCAGAGGAAGGGGAGGAAGACGACGGCGTAGAAGAGGAAGATCGTGCGCTGCTGGTACATGAACCAGGGGAGGTAGCCGGCGGCGACGCCGCAGAGGATGGCGCCGGCGCGCCAGTCGCGGCGGAAGGCCCAGCGGTAGAGGACGTAGAGGAGGGCGAAGCAGGCGGACCACCAGAGGAGGGGGGTGCCGATGCCGAGGACTTCGCGGGCGCAGCCGGTGGTGGCGGTGCAGCCGTCGGAGCCGTATTTGGGGGACTCGTAGAAGTACGAGACGGGGCGGCCGAGGACGAGCCAGGACCAGGGGTTGGACTGGTAGGTGTGGGGGGAGACCAGGTTGACGTGGAAGTCGTAGACCTGGGACTCGTAGTGCCAGAGGCTGCGGAAGACCTCGGGGACCCAGGTCATGGAGATCTGGGGGAGGGGGATCCGGGCGCCGATGAACGGCAGGGTGAAGTGGTCGGGGGAGAGGCCGGCGCGGCCGTGGGCCCAGGTGCGGTCGTAGCCGCCCTTGGTGAAGAACCAGCCGGTCCAGCTGGCGAGGTACGTGACGATGGCGACCGGCACCATGGCCAGGAAGGCCCAGCCGGCGTCCTTGCCGAGGACGGAGAGCCAGGGCTGGCGGGCGCCGGCGAGGCGGCGGGCGGAGATGTCCCACAGGACGGTCATCACGAGGAAGGCCAGCAGGATGTAGAGGCCGTTCCACTTGGTGCCGCAGGCGAGGCCGAGGCAGACGCCGGCGGCGATACGCCAGGGGCGGAGGCCGAGGTTGGTCCGGCCGCCGACGAGGGTGTTGGGCCGGTCGTCCGGGAGTGCCGCCGCCAGCCGGGCCCGGGCCTTGTCGCGGTCGATGAGCAGGCAGCCGAAGGCGGCGAGTACCCAGAACATGACGACGAGGTCGAGCAGGGCCGTGCGGCTCATGACGTAGTGCAGGCCGTCGACCGCCATCAGGCCGCCGGCCAGGCAGCCGAGCGCCGTGGAGCGGAAGAGGCGGCGGCCGATGCGGCACAGCATGAGGACGGAGAGCGTGCCGAGGACGGCCATCATGAACCGCCAGCCGAAGGGGTTCAGGCCGAACAGCCACTCGCCGACGGCGATGACCCACTTGCCGACGGGCGGGTGGACGACGTACGAGGCCGTCGGGGAGAGCGGGATGGTCTGGTGGGCGGCGAGGATGGAGTCGTTGGCCTTGTCGGTCCAGGAGCCCTCGTAGCCGTACTGGAGGAGTGACCAGGCGTCCTTGGCGTAGTACGTCTCGTCGAATATCACCGCGTGCGGGCTGCCCAGGTTCCAGAACCGGATCAGGCCCGCGAAGAGGGCGACCAGCAGCGGGCCGCCCCAGCCCGACCAGCGGGCCAGCCGGTCGGCCAGGACCGGGCTGAGGCCGAGCGCCGCCCAGAGGCGGGTGCCCGGCTCCGGGTACGGCTGGACCAGGCGGTCTCGCACGTCGGGGCGGGGGCGCGCCACATGGCCGAAGCGGCGCAGGCGGCGCTGCCACGGGCTCTGCACGTCCGCCGGCGAGGCGTTCTCGGCCCCGTCCTGGGCGTGCTGTGGCTGCGTCGCGGCGTCAGCGGTGTCACTCGTCACCGGGCCATCGTAGGGAAGGCGGATGTGTGCGCGCTGAGCACGGTGCGAGACTGGGCCGGTGAATAGCTCAGCCGCACCCGAAACGGCCCCCCGAACCGCCGGCGTACTCGTCCTCGCGGGGACGCCCATCGGGGACGTGTCGGACGCGCCGCCACGGCTTTCGGCGGAGCTGGCCGGGGCGGATGTGATCGCGGCGGAGGACACGCGGCGGCTGCGGCGGCTGACCCAGGCGCTGGGGGTGCACACCACCGGCCGCGTCGTGTCGTACTTCGAGGGCAACGAGTCGGCCCGCACCCCGGAGCTGGTCGAGGCGCTGGCGGGCGGGGCACGGGTGCTGCTGGTGACGGACGCCGGGATGCCGTCCGTGTCCGACCCCGGGTACCGGCTGGTGGCCGCGGCGGTGGAGCGGGACATCAAGGTGACGGCGGTGCCGGGCCCGTCGGCCGTCCTCACGGCGCTGGCGCTGTCGGGGCTGCCGGTGGACCGGTTCTGCTTCGAGGGGTTCCTGCCGCGGAAGGCGGGGGAGCGCCGGGCGCGGCTCGCCGAGGTCGCGGCGGAGCGGCGGACGCTGGTGTACTTCGAGGCCCCGCACCGCCTGGACGACACGCTGGCCGCGATGGCCGAGGTCTTCGGCGCGGAGCGGCGCGCGGCGGTGTGCCGGGAGCTGACGAAGACGTACGAGGAGGTCAGGCGCGGCCCGCTGAAGGAGCTGGCGGCCTGGGCTGCCGAAGGCGTACGCGGCGAGATCACGGTCGTCGTGGAGGGCGCCCCGGAGCCGGGGCCCGCCGACCTGGACCCGGCGGAGCTGGTGCGGCGGGTACGGGACCGGGAGGCGGCGGGGGAGACCCGTAAGGAGGCGATCGCGGCGGTGGCGGCGGACGCCGGGCTGCCGAAACGCGAGGTCTTCGACGCGGTGGTGGCGGCCAAGCGGGAGCAGGCCCCGGGCGCGTGACCCGGCGCACGATCGGGAGCACAATGGGGCTAAACGCGGCGCTCGGCAAAGGGCTGTCGTGGCCCGAAGGCCTACTTCCCACATAAAGCCCAAAACTGGCTCAAAACAGCGGAAGCCCTCCTGCGCGAGTGCAGCTCCAGGCGTTTGCTGATAGTGGGAAGTCCCGCTCCGGACGCCTCGTCCGGAGGGCAACAGGAGCTGCCATGAGCGAGACCATCGGCACCGAGGAAACCGACACAGGCACGGTTCGCGAGGCGTACGCCTTCGTCTGCATCAGCTGCGGTTTCGGCTGGGAGCAGGCGTACGAGATCCAGCACCGCGTGGATCTCCAGAACAACCCGTACGTCACCTACATCGCGGACGGCAAGCGCGTCCCGTCCCCGCTGACCCGGCCGGCCTGCGCGAACTGCGAGGGGCACAAGGTCCGCATCATGCGTGCCGGGCAGGTGTCCGATGTCATCGCCCTCCTGCCGACCCAGAGTCGGCGCCAGACCCAGACCCAGACCCAGCCCCATGAGCAGGAGACCGTGCGCCGCACCAGGAACTGGTCGCCGCTGCACCTTCTCCACCGTAAAAGCAGGGAGGAGCGCGAGTCCGCGTGAGAGCGGGTTTCTAAGATCGGGGCATGTCGCAGTCGCAGAAGAAGGACGACAGGTCCATCGCCCCGCCGCTGCCGGAGCCGCTCGCGGTGCCGGTCGCGGACTCGCACACACATCTCGATATGCAGGGGGGCACCGTCGAGGCGGCGTTGGCCAAGGCCGCCTCGGTGGGCGTCACGACCGTGATCCAGGTCGGCTGTGACGTCAGCGGCTCGCACTGGGCCGCCGACACGGCGCAGCAGTACGCCGACGTATGGGCGGCCGTCGCCCTGCACCCCAATGAGGCGCCCCGGATCGTCCACGGAGATCCCGATGGGTGGTCCCGGCAGGGGGCGCGGCAGGCGGGCGGGCCGCAGGCGCTGGAGGCCGCGCTCGCCGAGATCGACGCGCTGGCCGCGCTGCCCCAGGTGCGGGCGGTCGGGGAAACGGGCCTGGACTACTTCCGCACCGGCCCCGAGGGCGTCGCGGACCAGCAGCTCTCCTTCCGCCGGCACATCGACATCGCCAAGCGGCACGGCAAGGCGCTGGTCATCCACGACCGCGAGGCCCACGCCGACGTCCTGCGCATCCTGGACGAGGAAGGCGCACCGGATCGGGTGGTCTTCCACTGCTACTCCGGCGACGCCGCGATGGCCAAGCTCTGCGCGGACAAGGGCTACTACATGTCCTTCGCCGGCAATGTCACCTACAAGTCCGCCCAGGACCTGCGCGACGCCGTCGCCGTCGCCCCGCCCGAGCTGCTGCTCGTCGAGACCGACGCGCCGTTCCTGACCCCGATGCCGTATCGCGGCCGGCCCAACGCGCCCTACCTCATCCCGGTCACGGTCCGCGCGATGGCTGCGGCCAGGCGGGTGACGGAGGACGAGCTGGCGGCGGCCCTGGGCGCGAACACCGCCCGCGTATTCGCCTATTGAGGCGATTCGGCCGCGACACGGCGTAGCCGTACGGCTTTGGAGAGTGACGGTTCCTCCGCTAGGGTCCCCGTTCCGGATCGTGCCGTACGTACTGGAGCCGGGAGCCGTCGTGAGCGATACGCAGGGCAGTCACCGGACGCAGCCGCGACCTGTCACGGACCGGTCCGCGAGCTTCGCCCCGGACGGCGGCGGCGGCAGGCTGCCGCGCCAGGCCGAGTGGTCCGACGTCCCGTTCGTGCCCGCCCCCACCGAGGGCGGTGGCGGCCGGGCCGCCGCGCGCAGGGAGCGGGCGGCGGCTGGGCGGCGGCAGAAGCCCGACGCGCTGCGGCAGTTGCTGCCGCGGGCGCTGGTGGTCGCCTTCCTGGCCGGCGGGACGACCGCCTTCCTGGCCAACGAGAAGTCGGTGCAGCTCAGTGTCGACGGCGAGCCCCGCACGCTGCACACGTTCGCCGACGACGTGGACGAACTGCTCGCCCGCCAGGGCGTCGAGGTCGGCGACCACGACATCGTCGCCCCCGGCCGGGACACCGACCTGGCGGACGGCGACACGGTCGCCGTCCGCTACGGCCGCCCGGTCTCCCTCACCCTCGACGGCCGGCGGCGCCGCGTCTGGACCACGGCCCGCACTGTCGACGAGGCCCTGCGCCAACTCGGCGTACGGGCCGACGGCGCGTACCTCTCCGCCTCCCGCAGCGAGCCCATCGGCCGCCACGGCCTCGACCTGGACGTACGGACCGAGCGCACCCTCACCTTCCTGGTCGACGGCCACGAGCGCACCATCCGTACGAACGCCGCCACCGTCGGCGAAGCGGTGCGCGAGGCCGGGATCGCCCTGCACGGCCAGGACACCACCTCCGTCGACCCCGACACCTTCCCCCGCGAGGGCCAGACGGTCTCCGTGATGCGGATCAGCGGCCGGCAGGAGGTCCGCGAGGAGCCCATTCCGTACGAGACCGAGCGGCACAAGGACGCCTCGCTCTTCCAGGGCACCACCGCCGTCGACACCCCCGGGGAGCCGGGGGTCCGCCGCGTCACGTACGACTACCGGACCATCAACGGCGTGAAGCAGAAGCCCAGGCGCATCGCCGAGGAGATCGTCAGCGAGCCCGTCACCCAGGTCGAACGGATCGGCACCAAGTCCCTGCCGTCGTCGGTCGAAGGCACCGACGGGCTCAACTGGCAGAGCCTCGCCGCTTGCGAGGCCGGCGGCCGGCCGGACGCGGTGGACGCCTCGGGGACGTACGGCGGGCTCTACCAGTTCGACACCGGCACCTGGCACCGCATCGGGGGCAGCGGCCGCCCCCAGGACGCGCCCGCCGCCGAGCAGACCTACCGGGCCAAGAAGCTCTACGTCAGCAGGGGGGCGACCCCGTGGCCCGTCTGCGGCCGTAGGCTTTACCGGTGAGCAGCACCGATCATGATCACCAGGGCGCCCTTCTCGGCCCCGCCGACATCCGCGAACTGGCCGCCGCCCTGGGCGTACGCCCCACCAAGCAGCGCGGCCAGAACTTCGTCATCGACGCCAACACGGTCCGCCGCATCGTCCGCACGGCCGCCGTCCGGCCCGAGGACGTCGTGGTCGAGGTCGGCCCGGGGCTCGGCTCGCTGACCCTGGCCCTGCTGGAGGCCGCCGACCGGGTCACCGCCGTCGAGATCGACGACGTGCTCGCCGCCGCGCTGCCCGCCACGATCGCCGCCCGCCTGCCCGACCGCGCCTCGCGCTTCGCGCTGGTCCACTCCGACGCGATGCGGGTACGTGAGCTGCCCGGGCCGCCGCCCACGGCGCTGGTCGCCAACCTCCCGTACAACGTCGCGGTGCCGGTGCTGCTGCACATGCTGGAGACCTTCCCCACCATCGAGCGCACCCTGGTGATGGTCCAGGCCGAGGTCGCCGACCGGCTCGCCGCCGGTCCCGGGTCCAAGGTCTACGGCGTGCCGTCGGTGAAGGCGGCCTGGTACGCCGAGGTCAAGCGCGCCGGGTCGATCGGGCGCAATGTCTTCTGGCCCGCGCCCAACGTCGACTCCGGGCTGGTCTCGCTGGTGCGGCGGACCGAGCCGCTGAAGACCTCCGCGCGGCGGGAGGACGTCTTCGCGGTCGTCGACGCGGCTTTCGCCCAGCGGCGCAAGACGCTCCGGGCAGCGCTGGCGGGGTGGGCCGGGTCGCCGGCCGAGGCCGAGGCCGCGCTGGTGGCGGCGGGGGTGTCGCCGCAGGCGCGGGGCGAGGCGCTGACGGTGGAGGAGTTCGCGGCGATCGCGGAGCACGGGCCGGTGCGGTAGGCGCCAGGGGCTGGGGGCCGGGGCTCGGGGCTCCGCAAGGCTTGAAAGTTCAAGTATGCGCGTCTAGGGTCAGTCAGAGGTCATAGCTTGAAAGTTCAAGATACTCCCCGGTCCCCTGAACCGAACCCCCTGGAGCTGACGTGTCCGATCTCTCGCCCACCACCGCCGCCACCGCCCCCGCCGCCCGGCGCGGCGCGGCCGTCTTCGCGGGTGGCATCGCCGCCGTCGTCGTCGTGTCCAGTGTGATCAACGGGGTCATCGCGGCCGTCGCCCTCGCCATCGGTGCCCCGGACGACTTCCAGCCGCTCAAGGCCGGCTCGTTCATATTCCTCACCACCGTGGGCGTTCTGATCGGCGCCGGCGGCTGGGCGACCGTGCGCAAGGCTGCCAAGGACCCCGGAGCGCTGGTCCGTTGGCTCGTCCCGGCCGTGGTCGCGGTCTCCTTCGTCCCCGACTTCCTGCTCTGGGGCGAAGGCGGCGCGAAGGGCGTGATCGCGCTCCTGCTGATGCACGTGACCGTCGCGACGACCGCGGTGACCGCGTACCGCAAGGTCATGCCGCTGAGCGCGTAGCGGCGCCTCAGGCACAACCGGGTCCGCGGGGCTGGGAGAATGGGCCGAAGCCCTTCCGTCCAGAGGAGTCCCAGCACCGTGACCGCCCCCGTCGTCACCGTCCGCGTCCCCGCGAAGGTCAACGTCCAGCTCGCCGTGGGCCCGCTCCGTCCGGACGGCTTCCACGACCTGGCGAACGTCTTCCTCGCCGTGGGCCTGTACGACGAGGTCACGGTCACCACGGCCGACAGCCTTCGCATCACGGTCGAGGGCCCCGGCGCGGAGCACGTACCGCTCGACGCGGGCAACCTCGCCGCCCGCGCCGCCATCGCGCTGGCCGAGCGGCACGGCATCGCGCCGGACGTGCACATCCACATCGCCAAGGACATCCCCGTCGCCGGTGGCATGGCCGGCGGCAGCGCGGACGCCGCAGGCGCCCTCCTGGCCTGCGACACCCTCTGGGGCACCGGCTCCACCCGCGAAGAGCTGCTGGCCATCTGCGCAGAGCTGGGCAGCGACGTTCCGTTCAGCCTCGTCGGCGGCGCGGCCCTGGGCCGGGGCCGGGGCGAGATCCTGACGCCCCTGGAGGTGGGCGGCACCTTCCACTGGGTCTTCGCCCTCGCCGACGGCGGCCTCTCCACGCCCGCCGTCTACGCCGAGTGCGACCGCCTCCGCGCCGACACCCCCGTCCCCGAGGCCGCCGCCGCCCCCGCCCTGCTCGAAGCCCTCCGCACCGGCGACGCCACCGCCCTGGCCTCCGCGCTTACCAACGACCTCCAGCCCGCCGCGCTCTCCCTCCGCCCCTCCCTCGCCGCCACCCTCCACTGCGGCACCGAAGCCGGCGCCCTCGCCGCCCTCGTCTCCGGCTCCGGCCCCACCTGCGCCTTCCTCGCCAAGGACGCCGAATCCGCGACCTCCGTCGCCGACGCCCTCACCGCCTCCGGCACCTGCCGCGCCGCCCGCGTGACCTCGGCCCCGGCGCCGGGCGCGACGGTGCTGTAGCCCGCCTCACCGCTGGAGCCGCTGCGTCTCCGTGCCGAAGGGGAGAAACGTGACCCGGTGGGCGAGCAGCCACTCCCCCTCGACCTTGCGGAACCTGTCCTCGTAGTGGCCGACGTTGGTGGGGAGTTGGGGCGGCAGCATGCCGCCGGAGTACCCGTCGACGCGGTACGTGGCGAAGTAGGAGGTCGCGGTGGCGACCGAGGCGGAGTCCACGTCGACCAGGACGTTCGTGCACATCCGGCGCGACAGCCGGTCGGCGGGACGGGAGCCGAAGTACGTACGCAGGGCGTCGCGGCCTTCGATGCGTCGGGCGCCCTGCGGCCATTCCCAGACGCCGTCGGGCGTGAAGAGATCGGCGACGCTGCTCGGTTCGCCCAGGTCGAGGCGGCGGAGGAAGTCGAGGATCAGCCGTTCGCAGGCACGCTCGGCGAGGAGACGGTCCATGGGATCGAGATCTTCGGCGGGCATGGGCATTTCCTACCAGGGCTTGTCGCGCGTCGCGAAGCGGTTTTCTCCCTCCGGGCAGGGGCGGTCATGGTCGTCGAGGTGACATCGCGGGACCAGGATGCCGATCACCGTCCGGCCCTTCGGCGCCGTCATCGAGCTTCCGGACCCTGTCGGGATCACCCTGGAGACGGAGAAGCTGAAGGACTACGCCGGCTGATGCCCGCGCTCGCCGCCGCTGAGTAGCCGTACTCAGCTGCCGGCCGGGCGAGTTGAGTAAGCCGGACCTGATGCCGGGGTGCTCCGGCGCGCGATCGTTCCGTTATGAGCATGAACATGGACGCGCGCGCCGTCGCCGCCGCCACGCCTGCCGGGCGGGACCGCTACGTCGACCTGCTGCGGGTGGTGTCGCTGGGGACCGTCGTCCTGGGGCACTGGCTGATGGCGGCGGTGTCGGTGGGGGCGGACGGCACGGCGGAGGTGGGGAATCTGCTGGCGGTGAAGCCGGGGTTGCAGCCGCTGACGTGGGTGTTGCAGGTCATGCCGGTGTTCTTCTTCGTGGGCGGCTTCTCGCACGCGCTGTCGTACCGGTCGCTGGACCGGAAGTCGGCAGGCCAGGGCGGCGTGTACGCGGCGTTCCTGAGGGCGCGGTTGCAGCGGTTGCTGCGGCCGACGATGGTCTTCGCGGCGGTGTGGGGCGTGGGGGCGCTTGCGCTGCAAGTGCTGGGTGCGGGCGGGCCGTTGGGGGAGGTGGCGGCGCGGCTGGTGGCGCAGCCGTTGTGGTTCATAGGGATCTATCTGGCGATGGTGGCGTTCACGCCGCCGTTGCTGCGGCTGCACGACCGGTACGGGTGGGGGGCGTTCGCGGGGCTGGTCGGCGGGGCGGCGCTGGTGGACGTGCTGCGCTTCGCGTTCGGGGTGCCTTTCGTGCCGTTCCTCAACTTCGCGTTCGTATGGCTGGCCGTGCATCAGCTGGGCTTTCTGCGGGCGGACGGGCGGTTGCGCAGGCCCGGGGTGATGGCGGTGGGCGGGCTGGTGAGCGCCGCCGCGCTGGTGGCGTTCGGGCCGTATCCGCTGTCCATGGTGGGGATGCCGGGGGAGCGGATCTCGAACATGGCGCCGCCGACCTTCGCCCTGCTGTGCCACGGCGTGTGGCTGGTCGGCGCGGTCGAGCTGCTCCGCGGGCCCGCCGCGCGGCTGCTGGAGCGGCCGAGGGTGTGGCGGGGGGTGGTGGTGGCGAACGGGATCGCGATGACGGCCTTCCTGTGGCACCTCACCGCGATGCTCGGGGTGTACGGGGTCGTGCTGGCCCTCGGCCTGCCCGTCCCGGCGCCGGGGAGCGGCGCGTGGTGGGCCCAGGTGCCGGTGCGGATGGCGGTGGCGGCCGGGGTCACCGCCGCGCTGGTGGCCGTCTTCCGCCGTGCGGAGCGCCCGCCGGGGCCCCGCCCGGCCGCCGCCGGGTCACGGTGGGGTGGGCCGACGGCCGCCGTGGGGGTCGCGCTGGCCCTGTTCGGGATCCTCGGGCTGTCCATCGTCGGCTTCGGCGGAATGCTGGACGGCCACACCGCCGTGCTGATCGCCGTACGGATCAGCGCCCCGGCGGCCGTGGCGATGGCACTGGCGGGCTGGGCGCTGGTGGAGCGGGCCGGGCGGCCACCCGTCTGAACGCGCGCGATCCTCCGCCGTACTCGGGCACCGGCCCCGCCGCATTAGGCTGGTAGGCCTATCGTCCCCCAGCGAGCATGGAGAAAAATGGCCGTCAACCTGGTCAACGTCGAGGCAGTCGGCAAGGTGTACGGCACCCGCACCCTGCTCGACGGCATCTCGCTCGGCGTGGCGGAGGGCGACCGCATCGGGGTCGTCGGCCGCAACGGCGACGGCAAGACCACCCTCATCCGAATGCTCGCCAAGCTGGAGGATCCGGACGCCGGCCGGGTCACGCACCTCGGTGACCTGCGGCTCGGCGTGCTCACGCAGCACGACAGCCTGGACCCGGCGGCCACCGTCCGGCACGAGGTCGTAGGGGACAAGGCCGACCACGAGTGGGCCGGCGACGCCAAGATCCGGGACGTACTGACCGGCCTGTTCGGCGGGCTGGACCTGCCCGGCTTCCCGCAGGGCCTGGACACCGTCATCGGACCGCTGTCCGGTGGTGAGCGGCGCCGGATCGCGCTCGCCAAGCTGCTCATCGACGAGCAGGACCTGGTCATCCTGGACGAGCCGACCAACCACCTCGACGTCGAGGGCATCTCCTGGCTGGCCTCGCACCTCCAGGTCCGCCGCTCCGCGCTCGTCTGCGTCACCCACGACCGGTGGTTCCTGGACCAGGTCTGCACCCGTATGTGGGACGTGCAGAGCGGCAATGTGCACGAGTACGAGGGCGGCTACAGCGACTACGTCTTCGCCCGGGCCGAGCGGGAGCGGATCGCCGCCACCGAGGAGACCAAGCGGCAGAACCTGATGCGCAAGGAGCTGGCCTGGCTGCGCCGGGGCGCCCCCGCCCGCACCAGCAAGCCGCGCTACCGGATCGAGGCGGCCAACGAGCTGATCGCCGACGTCCCGCCGCCGCGCGACACCGCCGAGCTGATGAAGTTCGCCAACTCGCGGCTCGGCAAGACCGTCTTCGACCTCGAGGACGTCACCGTCCAGGCGGGCCCGAAGGTGCTGCTCAAGCACCTCACCTGGCAGCTCGGCCCCGGCGACCGCGTCGGGCTGGTCGGCGTCAACGGGGCCGGCAAGACCTCGCTGCTGCGGGCGCTGGCCGATGCCGCGTACAGCGACGGCGACACGCAGCCGGTGGCCGGACGGATCGCGGTCGGCAAGACGGTGAAGCTGGCGTATCTGTCCCAGGAGGTCGGCGAGCTGGACCCGTCCTGGCGGGTGCTGCAGGCCGTGGAGGCCGTACGGCAGCGGGTGGACCTCGGCAAGGGGCGGGAGATGACCGCCGGGCAGCTGTGCGAGAAGTTCGGCTTCACCAAGGAGAAGCAGTGGACGCCGGTCGGCGACCTCTCCGGCGGTGAACGGCGGCGGCTGCAGATCCTGCGCCTCCTCATGGACGAGCCGAACGTGCTGTTCCTCGACGAACCGACCAACGACCTCGACATCGAGACCCTGACCCAGCTGGAGGACCTCCTCGACGGCTGGCCGGGCTCCATGGTCGTGATCTCCCACGACCGCTACTTCCTGGAGCGGACCACCGACCGCGTCATGGCCCTGCTCGGCGACGCCACCCTGCGCATGCTGCCGCGCGGCGTCGACGAGTACCTGGAGCGCCGCAAGCGCGCCGCCGAGGCGGCGGCCCCCGCCCCGGCCCCCGCCGCCGCCAAGCCCAAGGGCGGCGGTGACAGCCGGGCCGCGAAGAAGGAGCTGCAGAAGATCGAGCGTCAGCTCGACCGGATGAGCGAGAAGGAAGCCAAGCTGCACGCCGAAATCGCCGAGAACGCGACCGACTTCGAGAAGGTCGCCGAGCTGGACATGGAGCTGCGGGCCCTCCGCGACGAGCGCGACGACCTGGAGATGCGCTGGCTGGAGCTGGCCGACGACGCGTAAGGCGACGCCCAGGCCGGGCGCGTAGCAGGGCTGTAACGGTGGCGTTCGGGCGCGCGAAGCTGTGAGTTCCCGGTGATACAAAGAACCCCATGTCGCAGCCGCCCCCGCCGCCTGGCAACCCGTACGGCCAGCAGCAACCGCCGCAGTACCCGTACCAACAGCCTTACCAGCAGCCGCAGTACGGATACCCGCCGCAGCCCCAGCAGCCGTACTACGCGCCGCAGCCGCCGCAGCTCCCGCAGCGCGGTGGCGGCAACGGCAAGCTGATCGGCATCGTCGCGGGCGCGGTGGCCGCCCTCCTCGTGGTCGTCGGAGGTGTGTGGATCGCGACCTCCGGCGACGGCGGTTCCGGGCCCGACGCCAAGCCGAGCTCCTCCTCCACCGGCGGCGGCCGCAGTGGTGACGGGGCCATCGCGGCCGCGTCGCTGTGGACCGCCACCGCCAACCGGCCGCCCAAGGCCGAGTACGGGGCCTCGCTGCCCGACGCGTGGTTCACCGGCAACGCGATCGTGAAGACCACGCCGGACTCGGTGACCTCGTACGACATCGACAGCGGCGCCAAGAACTGGTCGATCCCGCTGTCCGGCGAGTCCTGCCCCGGCTCCCGGGAGTCCTCGCAGGACCGGATCGTGGTGCAGTACGGCAGCAAGTGCTCCCAGGTGATGGCGATCGACATCGCCAAGGGGGCGAAGCTGTGGGACCACAAGCTGCCGGTCGAGAACGGCCGTACGAACTTCGACTACTCGATGATCGCGGTCTCCGGTGACACCGCCGCCGTCGCCTGGATCGGCGGCAGTTCGGCCGCGTACCGGATCAGCACCGGCAAGCTGCTGTGGACGCCCAAGGAGGGCGCCGACTGCAGCGACGTCGCCTACAAGGGCGGCACGAAGCTGATCGCGGTCATCCAGTGCGGCACGTACAGCAACCCGACGTACTACGTGCAGGGGATCGACGAGTCCGGCACCAAGCAGTGGACCTGGCAGGTGCCGTCGCACAACGAGGTCAACTCGGTCATCTCCACCGACCCGGTGGTGGTCGGTCTGGCCGCCGGGTCGCAGGCGCTGCTGTCCGACGTGGTCTACCTGGAGAACGGCAAGATGAAGTCCCGGATCTCGCTGGGCAACGCGGGCGCCGACGCGAAGTACCGCATCGACTGCCATGTCGTCGGTGAGGGCCACTGCCAGGACTACGCGCTGGACAAGGACACGATCTACTTCTCCACCAAGTCCCACTCCGGCAGCGGCAGCAACGCGTACGGCCGTACGAACGAGATCACCGCCTTCGACCTGAAGACCGGCAAGGCGAAGTGGCTCGCCAAGCCGGACCAGGAGCGGGAGGTCACCATCGTCGGCCTGGACGACAGCGGCGGCAGGGTGATCGGCTACCAGCAGCCCACGTACGACAAGGGGGGACGGCTGATCGCGGTCGACACCACCACCCATCAGGTGACGCCGTACATGGAGCTTCCGGAGAGCGGGAAGGGTCTTGAGGACGCGTTCTACAGCGGCGACTACCTCTGGATCCACAAGGAGCACTTCTTCATCACCGCCGCCACCGTCAGGTCCCTGGGCAGCGCGGGTGCCGACGGGACCACGCAGAAGTCGGTCGCGGCCTTCGGGTGATCGGCCGTTCGCTGTCCGAGTCCGCTACGAAACGGGCCGTTTCGGGGGTGATCCGGCCAATAGCAGCGGGAATTCCGTTAATGCGAGAGGCTTCTGGCGAGTAAGGGGCGCGAAAAGTCGAACAAGCGTGTACCTTCCGGGGCTAGACCCGGGCTCACAGAGGGGGCACAGCTGGGCGCCGGGCGGACCGCGCCACGGCATGTGAGGGGGACGGAGTGGAGTCGGGCGAGGCCGGGCCTCACCACTCCCAGGGGGGATGAGGGGACGCCACATGGGCGTACGGCTTGTGGTGGTCGACGACCACCGTCTGCTGGCGGAAGCGCTCGCCTCGGCGCTGAAGCTGCGCGGGCACCGAGTGCTGGCGGCCGCCGCGCCGGCGTCCGGGGCGGCGGAACTGGTGCTGTCGCGGTCGCCGGAGGTCTGTCTGATCGGGACCGCGGCGCCGGCCGAACCGGGGGTCTTCGACCCGGTCGTCCGGATCAAGAAGGAGCGGCCGGGGGTCGCCGTGCTCATCCTCGGGCCCGTGCCGAACCCGCGCGGGATCGCGGCGGCCTTCGCGGCCGGCGCGTCCGGCTACGTACGGCACGACGAGCGCATCGAGGGCGTCGAGCGCGCCATGGCCAAGGCCCGGGCCGGCGAGGTGGCGATCGCGCCCGCCCTCCTCCAGGCCGCCTTCGCCGACCTGCTCAACCCGGTGGCCGAGCCCGACGACGAAGGCACCCGCCTGCTCCAGCTGCTCACCCCGAGGGAGATCGAGGTCCTCGTCCGCGTCGCCGAGGGCGAGGACACCCGCCTCATCGCCGCCGGTATGGGCATCGCCTCCAGCACCGCGCGCACCCATGTCCAGCGCGTCCTGATGAAACTCGGCGTCGGCTCCCGCCTGGAGGCCGCCGCCCTGGCCGCCCGCACCGGCCTGCTGGACCGGGCGGGCGCGGGTCACTCCCCGGATCCGGAGTCGGAGCGCTCCTGAAGCAGCTCCTCCGGCGGGGGCGGGGGCGGCGGCGGGCTGAGCTTGACCCAGAGGAGGAACAGCAGGCCGAGGATGAGCATGCCGAGGCCGGTCCAGAGGTTGATGTTGATGCCCTGGGCCTTGTTGATGGCGGAGTCGGAGGCCGTGATGCCGGCGATGGTGACGATGACGCCGTAGACGGTGAAGAGGCCGCCGATGATGCGGCGGATGTCGAAGAGCTTGGCCGCGGTCGTGGAAGCGTGCTCGAGTTCCTCGATCTTTCGCTGGTAGTCGTCCTCGTGCTGGTACTCGCTCATGTCCGGTTACCTCGGGAGCCTCAGAGGGAGAAGGGGATGTAGCACAGCGCGGCCAGCACCAGCGCGGTCCAGCCCAGCAGTGCGGGGCTGCGGTACCAGGCGTCGTCGCCCTTGGCGGGCGGCTCGGCCATGCCGGGGGACGTGGTGCCGTAGACCAGGCCGGCGAGGTCCTCGGCGGGCTTGGGCTGGGTGAAGGCGCTCACGATCACCATGACCACCGCGCCGGTGACGAAGGCGACGATCGCCGAGACGAAGTTGGCGCCCTGGTCGCTGGGGATGCTGATGACGTGCTGCTTGTAGAACCAGAAGTAGTTGATCATCGCGGCCACGGTGCCGCTGAGCAGCCCCCAGAAGCCGGCCTTGGTCGAGGTGCGCTTCCAGAACATGCCGATGATGAAGACCACGAACATCGGCACGTTGAAGAACGAGAAGAGCGTCTGCAGGTACGCCATGATGTTGCTGAAGCTGGACGCCAGGAACGCGGTGCCGATGCTGGCCATGACGCCGATCACGGTGATGAACCGGCCGAACCTCACGTAGTACGCGTCGGGGCGGTCCTTCTGGATGTACGCCCCCCAGATGTCGTTGGTGAAGACGGTGTTGAAGGACGACACGTTCGCCGCCATGCCCGCCATGAAGGCCGCCAGCAGTCCGGTCACGGCGATGCCGAGCACGCCGTTGGGCAGCAGGTCCTGCATGAGCAGGGGGATCGCGTCGTTGTACGTGAGGTTCGAGCCGCTGGTGCCGATCGTCGGTACGAGGGCCGCGGCGATGAGCCCGGGGACCATGACGATGAAGGGGATGAAGATCTTCGGGAAGGCGGCGATGAGCGGGGTGCGCTGCGCCGCCGAGAGGTTCCTCGCGGACAGGGCGCGCTGCACCTCGGCGAAGTTGGTGGTCCAGTAGCCGAAGCTGAGGACGAAGCCGAGGCCGAGGACGATGGTGAGCCAGTTGGCGCCGAGCGGGTTGGGGTCGCCGATGCCGGTGCCGCTCCAGGCTGTGGTGAAGGCCTTGCCGTGCGAGGCGTCGAGCTTGTCGGTGAGACCGCCGATGCCGCCGACCCGCTTCAGACCGACGACGGTCAGCGGGATGAGGGCCGCCAGGATGACGAAGAACTGCAGCACCTCGTTGTAGATCGCGGAGGACAGACCGCCGATGGTGATGTAGATCAGCACGAAGAATCCGGCGATGCAGATCGCCACCCACTGCGGCCAGCCCAGCAGCGCCTCGACGACGATCGCCAGCGCGTAGAGGTTGACGCCCGCGATGAGGATGGCCGCGCAGGCGAAGAGGATCGAGCTCAGCAGGTGCGCGCTCTTGTCGTACCGGTGCAGCAGGAACTCGGGCACGGACCGGACCTTGGAGCCGTAGTAGAACGGCATCATCACCAGGCCCAGGAAGACCATGGCCGGAATCGCGCCGATCCAGTACCAGTGCACGGTGTACGCACCGTACTGGGCGCCGTTGGCGGCCATGCCGAGGATCTCGGTGGCCCCCAGGTTGGCGGCGACGAACGCCAGTCCGGTGACCCACGCAGGCAGTGAGCGTCCGGAGAGGAAGAAGTCCAGGCTCGTCTTGACGCTGCGTTTGGCAGCGAAGCCGATGCCGAGAACGACGACGAAGTAGATCGCAAGGATCGAGTAGTCCAGTGCGTTGGTGGGCAACCGGAGCCCGTCGGCCAGGTATCGCATGCGCGAATCCCTCCCCGAAAATGTTGGGTGATTGACGTACCTGTTGCCTTGTGGTTAATTGTGTTTAGTTATGTTTGGTAGGTGCGATGAGGAGCCTCCAGGGTGAAGAAGACGACGACCCGGCTCGCCGACGGTCGTGAGCTGATCTACTACGACCGCCGGGACGACGCCGTACGTGACGCGGTGGACCAGCGGCCGCTCGACCCGGTGTCCACCGCATCCGAGATCCGCCGCGACCCGCTGCTCGGTGACTCCGTGGCCATCGCCTCCCATCGACAGGGCCGGACCTATCTCCCGCCTGCCGACGAGTGCCCGCTCTGCCCCTCCCGCAACGGCAGGCTCAGCGAGATCCCCGACTCGGACTACGACGTCGCCGTCTTCGAGAACCGCTTCCCGTCCCTGTCCGGCGACACCGGCCGCTGCGAGGTGGTCTGCTTCACCTCCGACCACGACCAGTCCTTCGCCGGTCTCACCGAGGCCCAGGCCCGGCTGGTCCTCGACGCCTGGACCGACCGCACCGCCGAGCTCTCCCAGCTGCCCTCCGTCGAGCAGGTCTACTGCTTCGAGAACCGCGGCAAGGAGATCGGCGTCACCCTCGGTCACCCGCACGGCCAGATCTACGGCTATCCCTTCGTCACCCCGCGCACCGAGCTGATGCTGAGGTCCCTGGAACAGCATCGCGAGGCCACCGGTGGCCGCAACCTCTTCGACGACACGGTGGCCCGGGAGCTGGAGGACGGCTCCCGCATCGTCATCGACGCCGCCCACTGGACCGCCTTCGTCCCCTACGCCGCCCACTGGCCGTACGAGGTCCACCTCTACCCCAAGCACCGGGTGCCCGACCTGCTGGGCCTGGACGAGGAGGCGCGCACCGAGTTCCCGGCCGTCTACCTGGAGCTGCTGCGCCGCTTCGACCGGATCTTCGGTCCCGGGGAGCCCCCGACGCCGTACATCTCCGGCTGGCACCAGGCGCCCTTCAGCAGCGAGCTGCGCCGCGAGTTCGCCCTCCACCTGGAGCTGTTCACCATCCGCCGGACCGCCGGCAAGCTGAAGTACCTCGCGGGGTCGGAGTCCGGGATGAGCGCCTTCGTCAACGACGTGCCGCCGGAGGCCGCGGCCGCTCGGCTGCGGGAGGTCGCGTCCGCGTGACCCGTATGAATGACCTCTGGGAAAGCTCTCAGAGGCCCCTCAGATCCCGCCACTACGGTGGCCGGGACACGGACATCGGAAAGGCGGAGACCCAGTGAGCGACACCGGTACGAAGAGGGTTCTGGTCACCGGCGGCGCCGGCTACGTCGGCAGCGTCGTGGCGGCCCACCTGCTGGAGGCGGGCCACCGGGTCACCGTCCTGGACGACCTGTCGACCGGCTTCCGCGCCGGTGTCCCCGAGGGCGCCGAGTTCGTCGAGGGCCGTATCCAGACCGAGGCCGCCCGGATCCTCGACTCCTCGTACGACGCCGTGCTGCACTTCGCCGCCTCCTCCCAGGTCGGCGAGTCCGTCGTCAACCCCGAGAAGTACTGGCGCAACAACGTCGCCGGCTCCCTGGAACTGCTCACCGCGATGCGTGACGCGGGCGTGCGCAAGCTCGTCTTCTCCTCCACGGCGGCCACGTACGGCGAGCCGAAGTCCGTCCCGATCACCGAGGACGAACCGACGCTGCCCACCAATCCCTACGGTGCCTCCAAGCTCGCCGTCGACCACATGATCACCAGCGAGGCCGTCGCCCACGGGCTGGCCGCCGTCTCGCTGCGGTACTTCAACGTCGCGGGCGCCTACGGGAAGTACGGCGAGCGCCACGACCCCGAGTCGCACCTCATCCCGCTCGTCCTCCAGGTCGCGCAGGGCCGCCGCGAGGCCATCTCCGTCTTCGGCGACGACTACCCGACCCCCGACGGCACCTGCGTCCGCGACTACATCCACGTCGCTGACCTCGCCGACGCGCACCTGCTGGCCCTGGATCACGCCACGGCCGGCGAGCACCTCATCTGCAACCTGGGCAACGGCAACGGCTTCTCCGTACGCGAGGTCATCGAGACCGTCCGCCAGGTCACCGGCCATCCCATCCCCGAGGTCGTCGCCCCGCGTCGCGGCGGTGACCCGGCCGTCCTCGTCGCGTCCGCCGACCGGGCCAAGGAGCGCCTGGGCTGGAAGCCGGCCCGTGCCGACCTCGCCGGTATCGTCCGCGGCGCATGGGACTTCGCGCAGAATCTGCAGAAGCTGGAGAAGAGCGAGTGACGACAGCGGACACCTTCCGTGAGGTGTACGGCACCGGCCCCGAGGGCGTCTGGGCGGCGCCGGGCCGGGTCAACCTCATCGGAGAGCACACCGACTACAACGACGGCTTCGTCATGCCGTTCGCGTTGCCGCACACCACCGTCGCCGCGGTCTCCCGCCGCACCGACGGACGGCTGCGCCTGCACTCCGCGAACGTCGACGGCGGGACCGTGGAGCTGTTCCTGGACGAGCTGACCGCCGACGACGCCGCCAACGGCTGGGCCGCCTATCCGGCCGGCGTCCTGTGGGTGCTGCGCGAGGCGGGGCATGTCATCACCGGCGCCGACATCCACTACGAGTCCACCGTTCCGACCGGCGCGGGGCTGTCGTCATCGGCCGCGCTGGAAGTCGTCACCGCGCTGGCGCTGAACGACCTGTACGGGCTCGGCCTTGAGCCCTGGCGCCTCGCCCGCCTGTGCCAGCGCGCCGAGAACGTGTACGTCGGCGCCCCCACCGGCATCATGGACCAGACCGCGTCCGCCTGCTGCACCGCCGGCCACGCCCTGCACCTGGACACCCGCGACCTGTCGCAGCGTCAGATCCCCTTCGACCTTGCCGCGCAGGGCCTGCGGCTCCTCGTGGTCGACACCCGGGTCAAGCACTCCCACAGCGAGGGCGAGTACGGCAAGCGCCGGGCCGGCTGCGAGGCGGCCGCCGCCGCCCTGGAGGTCGACGCCCTGCGTGACGTCCCGTACGAGGGCCTCGACGCGACCCTCGAACGGCTCGACGACGAGGAACTGGTCCGCTTGGCCCGGCATGTGGTCACCGAGGACCACCGGGTCGAGCAGGTCGTCCGGCTCGCCGCAGACGGTGACTTCCGCGCCATCGGGCCGGTGCTCACCGCCGGCCATGCCTCACTGCGCGACGACTTCCGCGTCTCCTGCCCCGAGTTGGACCTCGTGGTCGCCGCCGCCAACGACTCCGGCGCGCTCGGCTCCCGTATGACCGGCGGCGGGTTCGGCGGCTCGGCGATCGTGCTGGTCGAGGACGCGGCGGCGGACAAGGTGACGGACGCGGTGCTGGCCGCCTTCGCGACGGCCGGTTTCGTCACGCCCCGGGTCTTCAGCGCCGTACCGTCCGAGGGAGCCCGACGGCTGGCCTGAACCGATCAGTATCGGCAACAAAACACAACTCCATCAAGCAAGTTTTGCCATTCGGGCGCCTTTGTCAGCCCCTGCCCCTACGCTTTTTCCACAGCGCCGGTGGGGGCCGGCGTCGCATCAGGGGGCGAGACACAAGGGTTCGGCACCTGGAACGGGGTAGCAGTTCGGTACGGCGGCTGTCGTACGGAGGCTGCGGTGCACAACCCGCTCCGGGTGCCGGATCCTCCGTGGACTCCGCCTCCATCGTGGGGGAGTGCCAAATGCCGGGAGTGGGGCCCGTGGGACGGATTCGCGTTCTCGTCGTCGACGACCATCGGATCTTCGCCGAATCGCTCGCCGCGGCTCTTGCGGCCGAGCCCGACGTCGACGTTTCGGCGGCCGGCAGCGGACCGGCCGCCCAGCGCTGCCTGGAGCGTGCCGCGGCCGACGGCCGCCGCTACGACGTACTGCTCGTCGACGCCGACCTCGGCGCCGCCGCGCGGGTGCCGATGGGCGCCGTCGTCAACGCGGCGGCAGCCCGGGTGCCCGAACCACGACTGCCCGAGCCGCTGCACGCGGCGAACTCCGCAGCGCCGGACGGGGCGAACGCCGCCATGGCCACGGTCGACGGCATAGCCCTGGTCGAGCGGGTGCGCACCGAGCACCCCGCCACCCGCACCGTCGTCCTCGCCGAGCGCGACGACGCGCGCCGCGCCGCCCGCGCCCTGCAGGCCGGTGCGTCCGGCTGGGTCGCCAAGGACTGCTCACTGTCCCGGCTGCTCGCCGTCATGCGGGGCGTGCTGCGCGACGAGACCCATCTGCCGCCCGCCCTGCTCACCGGTGTCCTGCGGGAGTTGACCGCCGCGCGGCGGCACCGCACCGAGAGCGAACGGCTCGTGGAGTCGCTCACCCCGCGCGAGCAGGAGGTGCTGCGCTGCATGGTCGCCGGGCTGGGCCGCAAGGCCGTGGCCGAGCGGCTCTATCTGTCCCCGCACACCGTCCGTACGCATATGCAGAATGTGCTGGGCAAGCTCGGCGTGCATTCGACGCTCGCCGCCGTGGCCCTGGCCCGGCGGGCCGGGGTAGGCCCGGCTGACCTGGCCGCGAGCGCGGGCGCTTCCGGAGCCTGAGGCGGCGGCCTGCTTTCCCCGCGAGCGGGGAAAGC
>NZ_JBHYXC010000006.1:0-31882 GCF_042751495.1 Streptomyces sp. NPDC059373
GTCGTCAGTCAACGACGTCCCCCAGCCTGGCGGCTGGGAGGTGCCCCCACCGCGTCGCTTCCTTCTCCCCCAGCCCTGGCGGCTGGGGGTGCCCCCACCGCCTTGCGATCACAGGCGCCAGACCCCGCTCCTTCTCCCACGGAGATCCACAAGACAGGCCCTAACCCGCGAAGTCCGCGCTGCCCTCGGGACGGAACCGGGCCAGGCGACGCGGCGGGACCAGGCCGGGCAACAGCAGCCGCCACATGTCGGTGGTGGCCTGCCGCAGGTCCTCGCGGCCGCTGAGCACCTGGGAGCTGAGCTGCAGCCCGGTCCAACAGCCCACGATGAAACGGGCGGCCGCGGCGGCGTCGACCTCGGAGCGGACGTCACCCCGGCCCTGAGCCTGCGCCAGACAGTCCCGGATGGCCTCGATCCACGTCCGGTAGGGCGTCGGATCGGGATCCTGGAACGTACCCTGCTCGATCACCAGCCGAATCCCGGCCCGCACCCGGACGTCCTCGCGGAGACTGTCCGACATCTGGTGCAGCAGGTCGATCACCGTCTGGACGCCGGGCCGTTCGACGCCCTTGAAGGGCTCCCAGACGGTGAACTGCTCGTCGACGATGGCACGCGCCAGCGCTTCCTTCGAGGCGAAGTGGAAGTACAGCGCCCCCTTGGTCACGCCGGCTTCCTTCACGATGTCGCTCAGGCTCGTCGCGGGAAATCCCGTGGCGTCGAACGCCCGGGCGGCCCCGTCGAGAATGGCGTTGCGGGTGACTTCCGCGCGTTCTTGCCTGGCCAAGATCCCAGCCTCCTTCGTGCCGTGCTGCGCCGCGCCTATACGGAATCCGATCTTCCCGCACGCGGCCGCATTCAGTCTCCCGCACCGGCAGACAAAAAACCAACCACCAAGTATGGTTCTCGACAGCACCGCCGAGCCACGAGCCATGAAACTCGACCTGTCCTGTTCCAGGATCCGCACAGGAGGCCCAAGATGTGTGCACTCGCCGTCGCCGACCGCGCGACTCCGCAGCCCTCACCGGCTGCTGAACCCGAGCTCTTCCTGCAGACCGTACCCCGCACCCTGGTTCACCGCGCCGCAGTTTCCGAGGTGCTGCTCACCGGCATCCGCGACGACGGCCAGGACTCCTTCCGGGTGGGCGCCCAATGGCCACGCGGGCACAGTTACTACCGTGCCGTCGCCCAACGCTGGCACGATCCGGTGCTGCTCGGGGAGTCCATCCGCCAGGCGGTGCTGCTCGTCTCCCACGAGGGGCTCCACATCCCTCTCGGGCACTGCTTCTTCTCGCACACCACCTCGTACGCGGCCGACGCGGACGGGATACTCCTCGCGGACCGGCCGGCCGAAGTCCTCATGACGGCGCGGATACGGGACATCAAACGCCGCGGCCGCCTGGTCGGCGGCTTCGATGTGGACGTCGAGTGCCACCGCGACGGGCAGCGCATCGGACGCGGCCACATGTCGCTGACCTGCGTACCCGCCGCCACGTACCGAAGACTGCGGGGGGACCGGGTGGACGCCCGAGCCGAGCGCTCGGCCGCGCCGCCGGTGGCCCCCGAGACCGTCGGACGGCGGTACGAGACCGATGTCGTACTCGGCACCACCGCCGTGGAACGGGTCTGGACGTTGCGGGCCGATCCCGGCCACCCGGTATTGTTCGACCACCCCGTCGACCATGTCCCGGGAATGGTGGTGATGGAGGGCGCCAGGCAGGCGGCGCTGGCCACCCTGGGCAGTCCGGACGGGCTGGCCGTCGAATGTGCCATCACCTACGGCAAGTTCATCGAGTTCGCCACTCCCTGCCTGGTCTCCGCCGAGGCCGCGACCCCCGGGCCGGACGGACGGCAGGTGGTGAACGTCCACTTCGCGCAGGACGGCGCCACGGTCGCCACCGCCGCCGTCACCGTCGTGGCGGCCCCGTGACGACTCTGGTCTGCGGCGGCACCGGCTTCGTCGGCAGCGCCGTCGTACGCGAGCTGCTGCGGACGGCCGGGCCCGGGGACGTAAGGGTGCTGTCGCGCCGTCCGCTCCCGCCGTGGATGGCTGCCGCCGGGGTCGAGGGGGTGGCGGGGGACCTCGAGGATCCGCGGACGTTGCGCGGCTGTTGCGCGGGGGTGGGGGTGCTGCTGCACCTGTCCAGTTACGTGGGGCGGGATCCGGAACGGTGCACGGCCGTCAACGCCACCGGCACCGCCGCCCTGCTGGACGAGGCGGAGCGGGCCGGAGTCCGCAGGATCGGCTACGTGAGCACCGCGTCCGTCTACGGCCACGGCCCCCACCGGGGCGCCGGGGAGGCCGAGTTGACCCCGGCACCGGCGTCCGCGGCCAGCACCTCGCGGCTGCTCGCCGAAGGGGCGGTGCACGACCGGGGCGGCGTGGTGTTCCGGCCACACCTGGTCTTCGGGCCGGGTGACCGCTGGTTCGTGCCGGCCCTCGTCCGGCTGCTGACCGCCGTGCCCTTCTGGCCGGACGGCGGCCGGGCGCGCTCCTCGCTGATCGCGGTCCAGGACCTCGCCCGCATCATGGCGGCCTTCGCGCTCACCGACCGGCCGCCCACCCCCGGTTCCGTGTGGCACGCCGCCCACCCGGCGCCGGTGCCACTGCGCGACCTGGTCGAGGCGGTGTGGGGCGTCCTGGGGATGGCGGAGCCGCGCGGTGATGTGACGTACGCCGACCACCGGGCGCTGGCCGCGGGTGCGCTGCCCGAGTTGACGGCTCATCAACATGCGCTGCTCACCGGGGACCACTGGTACGACAGCGACGGTGTCTGGCGGGCCCTGGAGCTCGATCCCGGGCCGGGATTCGCCGCCCGGATGGCCGGCTCGCTGCCCTGGTACGGCGAGCATGTGGCGGTGCGCGTCAGCGCTTGAGGACGGATACGCCGGGTGGGCCGCGGTTTCGCGGTCCACCCGGCGTTGCGCTGTCCGCGCGCGTTCATGCAGGTCGTACGAGGTCTGGCGGTCCCCACGGAAGGACGGCGGACGACCCCGCCGACTCCATTGACAAACCTACCGATCGGTTTGTTTACTGACCGAAGGTTCATCGGAGACCCGGGGCGGTACCGACCGGGCCAGGGGGAGTTGACGTCATGGACGCACCTCAGCTCGACGCCTTCATCACCGTCGTCGACGTAGGGAGCTTTACCCGGGCCGCCGCCCGGCTGAGTCTGTCCCAGCCGGCCGTCACCACCCGGATCAAGTCCCTGGAGCAGGGCCTTGGCACCACGCTGCTCGAACGGCTGCCCACCGGCATCAAGCCGACCGCCGCCGGCGCCGAACTGCTGCCGTACGCCCGGGAGATCGTCGCGCTGACCGAGCGCGCCCGCCAGTCGGTCACCTCGGAGGGGCAGCCGCACGGCCGGGTCGACGTCGGCACGGTGGAGAGCCTGACCAACTACCGGCTGCTGCCGGTCATCGAGTACCTCTTCCGGCGCTATCCCAAGGTCCAGATCTCCATGCACGCGTCAGCCTGCGGAGATCCGCCGGCCGGCGTCCGTGACGGCCGGCTGGACTGCGCCTTCTTCGTGGACTCGGCCGGAGGCGACGCCGAGCACCTGGACACCCAGGTGCTGTGCCCCGAACCGCTGGTGCTCGTCGCCGGCCCGGGCCATCCCCTCGCCGGCCGCGACCGTCCCACCGACGCCGAACTGCGCGGCTCCACCCTGATCCGGGCCGACCGTGCCAGGTACCACCGGCAGTTCGAGCAGGCCATCGGCCTCGACACGGCCGCCTCCGGGCCCCGGATCTTCGAGCTCGACTCGGTCGACGCCGCCAAGCAGAGCGTCGCCATGGGCATGGGCATGGCCCTGCTGCCCCGGATCGCCGTCGCCCGCGAACTGGCCGGCGGCCGGCTGTCCCGTATCGACTGGACGCCCCCCTTCGCCGCGTTCACCCAGCTCGTACGCAGGCGCGACAGCGGCTCCAACGCCGCCCTCAACGCGCTTGTTTCCGCCGCCGTGCGAGTGGTCCGGGACGAGCGGATCACGGCACAAGGCTGGGCATGACGCCCCACCCCGTGTCGTCGTCGGTATCGCCTGCGCGTGAAACGCACCGGTCCATTGACATAACCCCCCTGGTTATCCCCGCCCGAATTCCCCGGAACCGATCGTATTCCCGCGCCACTGACGGCTCAACGAATGGACCGGGCCGGTCAATAGAGGAATCGCATGAGGGCATCACCGGAATCCCCGCCCGGGGAACGGCTCCGTCAGTCGTTCACCGCGCGAAGTGCCCCTGGGCGGCGGCCGTTGAGGCGGTCGAGCGCGGCCGAGGTGGCCTCGTCGGCCGGGAGGTGGACGAGCAGGCGCTGGTCGTCGCCGTCCGGCAGCGCCAGGATCTCGAACGCCAACCGCAGTTCACCCGCCTCGGGGTGGACCAGGCGCTCGACGCCCGAACGCTTCGGGATGCCCGGCAGTGTCTCGAGCCGCTCGGTGAAGGGCAGACCGGCGACGACCGTCAACTCGTCGGTGAGCATGGCGATATGGGGATCCGCGCGAAAGGGCTCGCGCTTCAGGCCCGCCACCTGTTCGTCGGCGACGCGGTCCCACTCCGGATAGACGGTACGGGCCCGGGCGTCGGTGAAGACGAAGCGGGCCAGATTGGGCGGGTGGCCGTCCAGCATGCCGACGGGCCCTGCCAGCCGCTCGTAGCCGTCGGTGTACGCCAGCACCTCGCTCAGCCGGTTCAGCAGCACGGCGGGCGTCGGTTCAAGGCGGTCCAGCAGCGCCCGCACGGTCGGGCGCACCGCGCGGGCCGGCGCCGAGGTGCCCAGGCAGACGGAGCTGCCGTCGGTCGGCTTGGTCAGCCGGTGCAGGTGGACGCGCTCCTCGGCCGACAACCGCAGCGCGCCCGCGAGCGCGACCAGCACCTGCGACGACGGCCTGCGGTCCCGTCCCTGCTCAAGCCGGGTGACGTACTCGACACTCACCCCGGCGAGCGTGGCCAGCTCGGCCCTGCGCAGCCCCGGCGTACGACGCCGGGTCCCGCTGGGGAACCCCACCTCGGCGGGGGTGACGGCCGCGCGGCAGAGCCGCAGGAATCTGCCCAGCTCGTTGTCGCTCACCCTGACGAATGTACCGGCCGCGCCGACGCGCATGGTGGCTCTGCCACTACCAGTCTCAGCCCGGCCTCCCTGGTCCGCGCCACACCCCGCAGATTGGTCGCCATGACCCACACCGACCTCAGGCTCGCAGTGATCATCGGCAGTGTCCGGGAGGGGCGCTTCGGCCCGGTCGTCGCCCACTGGTTCCGCGAGCAGGCCGAACTGCACGGCCACTTCGACCTCGACCTCATCGACCTCGCCGACACGCCCCTCCCCCTCCCCATGCCGCCCGAGTCCCCCGCCCTGACCCCCGACCTCCCCCGCCCGGACTCCATGGCCGACCTGACCCGGCGGCTCGACGCGGCCGACGCGTTCGTCGTGGTCACCCCCGAGTACAACCGCAGCTTCCCCGCCTCCCTCAAGGCCGCCATCGACTGGCACTACAACGAGTGGCGGGCCAAGCCCGTCGGCTTCGTCGGCTACAGCGGCGGCAGCGGCGCCCTCCTGGCCATCGAGCAACTCCGCCAGGTCTTCTGCGAACTCCACGCCGTCACCGTCCGCGACCTCGTCACCTTCCCCCGCTACTACCTCCTCTTCGACGCCGACGGCCGCCTCAGGGAGCCGGAGGCTCCCGAAGGCGCGGCAAAGGTGCTGCTCGACCAACTCCTGTGGTGGGCCTCCGTTCTGCACGCCGCCCGCAACGAGCGCCCCTACGCCTTCAGGTAGCGGCCGGCCGCGGCGGCCGCAGACGGCGGTCACCCCCCGTGCAGGCGTCACCGGCCCCGCCCGGGGCAGGCGCAGGACGAAGAGTCGGGGCGTCGCGGTGAAGGAGTGCCGGGTGTTGGTGGCGGAGCGGTGGTGGCCCGCATCACCGGCCGACCAGGCCGTACGGCCTGCGCCCGATCCGGGGCAGGGCGCCGGCCGCGGGGGCCGCCGTGGCCACCGGGTCGGCCGCCGCGCTGGTGCACGACCTGGGGCGGCCCGACCGGTTCGCCAACATGCTGCGGGTGATCAAGCCGACCTCGCCGATGAGCGTCGGTTCCTGGCTGCTGTCCGTGTACGGGCCCGCGGCCGGTGCCGCCGCCTTCCTGGAGCTCACCGGCCGGCTGCCCCGGCTGGGTGCCACGGCGACGGCCGGGGCGGCGCTGCTGGGCCCGGCCGTGGCCTCGTACACGGCGGTCCTCGCCGCCAACACCGCCGTCCCGGCGTGGCACGACGCCCACCGCGAGCTGCCGTTCGTCTTCGTCGGTTCGGCGCCGGCCGCCGCGTCCGGCATGGCGCTGCTCGCCGCGCCGCCCCGCGAGACCGGCCCGGCGCGCCGACTGGCCGTGGCCGCCGTCGTGGCGGAGCAGATCGCCGCCAAGGGCATGGAGCGCCGCCTCGGAATGGTCGCGGAACCGTATGCGCAGGGCCGGGGCGGGCGGCTGATGCGCGCCGCCGGGGTGCTGTCCGCCGTCGGCGCGGCGGGCGCGGTCGTACTCGGCGGCCGCAGCCGTCTGGCCGCCGGGATCAGCGGGGCCGCGCTGCTGGCGGCCTCGGCGTGCACGCGCTTCGGGGTCTTCGAGGCCGGGCTCGCCTCGGCGCGGGACCCGAAGTACACCGTGGTGCCGCAGCGGGAGCGGCTGAGGCAGCGGGAGGAGCAGCTGGGGAGCAGCGGCAGGGACAGCGGCAGGACGTGAAAGAGGTGAACGAGGAGGGCTGACGGGCCCTCACAGCTCGCGCAGCGCGGGCAGCAGCCGCTTCTGCGCCCACTGCAGGAAGTCCCGTTGGGTGTCGCCACCGATCTGGACGAGGGCGACCTCGGTGAAGCCCGCTTCGACGAACGGCCGTACGGCCTCGACGAACGCCTCGACGTCGTCACCGCACGGGATGGACTGCGCGAGGTCCTCCTGCCGGACGAACTCGGTCGCCGACGCGAAGCTCTTCGGGCCGGGCAGCTCGGAGTTGACCTTCCAGCTGCCGCCGAACCAGCGGAACTGATCGTGCGCCCGCTTCACGGCCGTGTCGCGGTCGGGGTCGTACGAGACCGGCAGCTGCCCGACGCGGGGTTTGCCGGCGCCTCCGTTCTCGTCGAAGGCGGTCACCAGCGAGCGCTCCGGCTCCGTCGCGATCACCAGGTCGGCCAGCTCACCCGCGAGCTTGCAGGACTGCGGCCCGGACACCGCGATGCCGATGGGCGGCACCGGGTCGGGGACGTCCCAGAGCTTGGCGGACTCGACGTCGAAGTGGGTGCCCCGGTGGTTGACGTAGCCGCCGCCGAACAGCGCCCGGATGATCTCCACGGCCTCGGCGAGCATCTCGTGCCGCACGTCCGCCGACGGCCAGCCGCCGCCGACGACATGCTCGTTGAGGTTCTCCCCCGCCCCCAGGCCGAGGCGGAAGCGGCCTTCGGACAGCAACTGGACCGTCGCGGCCTTCTGGGCGACCACGGCGGGGTGGTAGCGGAACGTCGGGCAGGTCACGTACGTCATCAGCGGGATGCGGGAGGTCGCCTGCGCGGCGGCGCCGAGGACGCTCCACGCGTACGGGGAGTGCCCCTGCGTGTCCAGCCATGGAAAGTAGTGGTCCGAGGTGACGGAGAAGTCGAACCCGGCGGCCTCGGCGCGGACGACGTGGTCCACCAGCTCTCGCGGGCCTGCCTGTTCGGTCATCATGGTGTATCCGAAGGTCGTCATGTCCGCTCGCTTCTCTTACGGCCCCCCTCTGCGGTCACCGGAGCGGCTACCCGGCACCTACCGGGATATCCGCGCCCGGGTTCTGGATCTTGACCGCGTCGGCGGTCAGGACGAGATGGTCGACGCCGTGCGTGCCGAGGAGGCACTCCAGCGGGGTCTGGAAGAAGATCGAGTGCCGTGCCTTCACCACAAGAGCGAGTTCTCGTCGGGCCGGGTCGGCTCCACGAGGTCGCCGTGCGGGCCGTTCAGCGCGGTCTTGAGCAGTTCCTCGTGACGGGAGCACCAACGGCCGTAGTTGTCGTTGACGTAGATGACCTCGACCCCCGAGGGGAGCAGCAGGTCGGCGTCCTCGTGCTCGTAGAGGTTGATCATGTCGATGATGACGAGTGCGGTGTCGGCCATGGCTCACTCCTACCCCGAGTCAGGCGATTTCCGCTGGTTTGAGATGGTTTCTTCGAGGTACCCGTGGCCTGTGCCACTACTGCGACCACCGAACGTCTACCCGCCCCAGAGCGATACGTGGCTTCTCGCCCGCGCTCTGCGGACAGCGGCGATACGGCCCGGCTCCCGGGTGCTGGATCTGTTCACCGGCACCGGGGCGCTGGCCCTGGCGGCCGTACGCGCCGGGGCGGGGCAGGTCACTGCCGTGGATCTGTCGCCGTGGGCGGTGCTGGCGGCCCGGTGCAATGCCGCGCTGCGGCGGGCGCCGGTGCGGGTGCTGCGCGGGGACCTGACGGATCCGGTGGCGGGCGAGGAATTCGACGTCGTCGTGGCCAATCCGCCCTATGTGGCCGCCCCCCACCGCCCCCGCCTGCCGCACGGCGGGCGCGACTTGGCCTGGGACGCCGGTCCCGACGGCCGGGCGCTGCTCGACCGCCTGTGCGCGGCGGCCCCGCCCCGCCTGGCGCCCGGCGGCACGCTGCTGCTGGTGCAGTCCGTCCTGAGCGGCACTGAGTGGACCCTCGCCCTGCTGCGCGGCGCGGGGCTCAAGGCCGCCGTCATCGACCGGGCGACCGTCCCCTTCGGGCCGGTGATGCGCTCGCGCGCCGACCGCCTCCGGGAGCGCGGTCTGCTCGCCCCCGGCCAGAACACCGAGGAACTGGTGGTGATCCGTGCCGACAAACCCCGCCACCCCTGACTGGCCCCCTGACCGGCCCACCGACCTGCGGACCGACCGACCGCGCCGGGTCGTCGTGGTCCCCCAGGGCCCGATCCTGATCGAGGGCCCGGTCGAGGTCGCCCTCGACGACGGCCGTACTGTCACCTCCGACCGCTTCGTCGTCGCCCTCTGCACCTGCCACCGCAGCGGCGCCTACCCGTGGTGCGACACCAGCCACCGCCGCAGCCACCGGCCGCGCCGCTAGGCGATAGCCGCTAGCCCCGCAGGGAGCTGCGGCCCGCCTGCCAGGCGTCGAGCAGATAGTGCTCCAGGCGGTCGTCGAGGAGGCCGGTGGCCTGGATGCCGAAGACCACGTCGGCGGTCAGGCCGGGCTCGGTGGCCAGGAGGCCGCCGATGACGTCGCGGCGCATGACCTGCTCATGGACGGCGTCGGCCTCGATGTGCTCGCTGTAGAAGTGGCGGCAGGCCGGGCCCGCGCCCAGCCGGTCGATGGCGTCGACCATGCGGCGGGCGGCGGGGGCGGTGCTGATCTCGCCGGCCGCGAAGTGCCCCACCAGGGCGCCGCGCAGGGCGCGGTGGAGCCCGAGGTGGGACATCAGGTTGACGGTGGCGAGGGTGGCGGCGGGGACGGCGTCCAGGTAGCGGCCGTACGAGGGGTCGAGGCCGGCGTCCGCCATCAGGTCGGCGAACAGCCGGGCGTGGACGCGCTCGCCGCGCCCGGCACCGAACTCGTCGTACTCCACCGCGACCAGTGAGGCCTTGGCCTGCCCTTCCAGACGCGGGATCACCCAGGCCTGCGGGTCCGCCTCCTTGAGCTGGTAGAGGGAGCGGTGCACGAAGTACTCGCGCAGCTGCCCGACGCCGCCCTCGCGCCGCAGGTACGCGGCGACCCCGCCCGCCTCGCGCGGCTCGGTGAGCAGCGCGTCCAGTTCGGCGTCGAGGTCGTCCCGGCCGGTGCCGCCCGCCACGTCCGCCCGCAGCGCCCGCTCGAACACGCCCTCCATGGCCCCGCGCAGCGTCAGCAGGGCCCCGTCCCACTCCCAGCCGGAGTCCACGCCGGCGAAGCCGCGGTAGTGCAGCTCGTAGCAGGTGTAGAGGGCGAGTTGCAGATCCTCGCCGTACGGATCGGCGTCATCGACGCGGACCTCGGGCAGCGGTTCGCCGGGCCTGCGATGGCCGAGCGCCTCCCGTACGGCGGCGGACAGCGTCCCCCGGGGCTCCGGCAGCGGGATGTCGGTGGTGGCGGCGACGCTCGCGGTCATATGGCTCGCCTGCCCCGAAGAACGGGAGTTTCAATCCTCCGCCGAGCGGAAACCCGCTCATCGCACCGATCTCCCGAAAGGAGACATCCGATGAGCACGGTCGCGGAATCCGTGGACGTCGAGGTCCCGGTCCACACCGCCTACAACCAGTGGACGCAATTCGAGGAATTCCCGCATTTCATGGAGGGCGTGGAGCAGGTCACCCAGCTCGACGACCGCCACAACCACTGGGTCACGAGTGTCGCGGGCGCGCGCCGGGAGTTCGACACGGAAATCATCGATCAGCTCCCGGACGAGCGGGTCGCATGGCGCACCGTAACCGGCGACGTGAGGCAGAAGGGCGTCGTGACCTTCCAGCGGCTCGACGAGACCCACACGCGGGTCAACCTGGCCATGGACGTCGAGCCGTCGGGCCTGGCGGAGAAGGCCGCCGACATGGTCGGCATCATCGACCGCCGGGCCAAGGGCGATCTGCGGCGCTTCAAGGAGTACATCGAGGATCGCGGCAGCGAGAGCGGAGCCTGGCGCGGCCGGATCTCCCCGGTCTGACGCGGTGAGCCCGGCCTGACCCGCTCCCTGGGCGGACGTACGCGGATGGCGGCGGCACCGCACCTGGGACGGTCGGCCCGCGGACGACGCCGTCGCTTTTCCGCGTATCGGGGAGGTAGTTCCGGAAACCCGGGCTGTGTCATGCCGGGAATTCGGGGCACCCACATCGGCAGGAGGTACTGATATGGTCCCGCTTCTCTTGGTGCTGCTTCTTGTCCTGATTCTTTTCGGGGCAGGGTTCGCGGTGAAGATTCTCTGGTGGATCGCGCTGGCTGTGCTGGTTGTCTGGCTGATCGGCTTTGTCACGCGCGGCGCGGCCCCCGGTGGGGGCAGGTCCCGTTGGTACCGGTGGTAGACGGAGCCAACCGCGGAAGGGCGGCGGATCGTCCGCCGCCCTTCCGCGTGTCCGGCTGCCCGGCCGGCGTGCGGAAGGCGCCACCGGCAGCTGATGTCCCAACGTGCCGGTGCCCCGCCCCCGCCGGCGCCGGGCGGGAACTGTCCCTCGGGTAGCCGTCCGATGACCGAGGGACGGAAGACGTGGACCCTGCCGGACCGTGACGATGTACGGGAACTGCGCCTGCCGCCCGCGGCAGGATCCAGGCAGGAGTACGCGGGCGATGCCGAACGCCCCCCTCGGTGGCTTCGTCACCCTGCTGGGCGTCCACAGCGCGGGCGTCGGAGCCGTCACCAGCCCCCTGCGCGCGCCCTTCTCCCGCTTCGAGGGCACCACCGGTCCGGCCGGGCTGGAGGAGGACGCCCCGGGCTGGACGACGACGCCTCTGCTCGGCCAACCGGGCTTCGCCGGGGAAACCCCGTTTGCCGGGAGCCGGGAGGGAAAGCCGCTCAGCATGAGGCTTACGCAGGCAATGCATGCGATGGAAGCTCTTGAGGGCCAGGACCGACTCGACGGCCTGGCCGATTCACTGCGGCGGGTCGTACGGGCGCTGCCACTGGGCGCGGGCCGCGACGTGCTGCGCGGGCTGTGGCTGGGACATCCGCTGCACCCGGCGCTCGTCCAGGTCCCGATCGGGGCCTGGACCTCGGCCGCCGTACTCGACCTGCTCCCCGGTGAGAGCCGCGCCGCCCGCCGCATGGTGGCCCTGGGCCTGGCCGGTGCCGGGCCGGCCGCGCTGGCCGGCTGGGTGGACTGGGCGGAGTTGCGTCCCCGGCAGGCCCGGGTGGGCGTGGTGCACGCCGCGGCGAACGTCACGGCTGTCGCCGCGTACGCCGGTTCGCTGGCCGCCCGGATGAACGACCGCCCGGCCCTGGGCCGCGCCCTCGGCTTCGCCGGCCTCACCGTCGCCACGGTCGGCGGCATCCTCGGCGGCCACCTCGCCTACCGGCAGGCCGCGGGCGTCAACCACGCCGAGGCGGTGCCGCTGCTGGTGGAGCCCGGCTGGCACCGCCTCGGCGACCTGGCCGAGTTCCCGGTCGGCGAGCCCCGCCGCCGCATGGTCGACGAGGTCCCCGTGCTGGTCGTCCGCGAACCCGGCGACGTCGTCCACGTCCTCGCCGACCGCTGCAGCCACCTCTCCGGCCCCCTCTCCGAGGGCAAGCTCACCGACGACGGCTGCATCGAATGCCCCTGGCACGGCAGCCTCTTCCGCCTCTCCGACGGTGCGAACCTCCATGGCCCGGCCACCGCCCCCCAGCCAACCTTCGTCAGCCGGGTCACGGCCGAGGGCCAGGTGGAGGTACGGCTCCCCGAACAGGACTGACCGGCCAGGCCCTACGCGGCGTCCACCGGGCCCGTACGGTCCCAGCCCGGGGTGCGGACCTCGAGGGCGAGGGTGCCGGGGGTGGCCTCCTCGCCGCAGGTGCGGCAGACCCAGGCGGCGTCGAGCTCGTGGTCGGGGCCGTGGGAGGGGTGGTGGCGCAGGACGGTGGGGGGCTCGGCCATGAGCCACTTGTCGCCCCAGGCGAGCAGGGAGCGGATGACGGGGTCGAGATCGCGGCCGGCCTCCGTGAGGTGGTACTCGAAGCGCGGCGGGCGCTCGTTGTAGGGGCGGCGCTCGATGACCCCGGCCTGCTCAAGGGCGCGCAGTCGGGCGGCCAGGCGGTCGCGGGGGGCGCCGGTGTTGCGGGCGATGGCGTCGAAGCGGTGGTTGCCGAAGAAGATCTCGCGGACGGCGAGGAGCGCCCATTTCTCGCCGATCACGTGGAGGGTGGCGGCGGCGGAGCAGGGGCGTCCGGGCAGCGCGGCCGGTGCGGAACCGTTCATGGGACAAGGTTGCCATCTCAAACCCACCCGGGCTACTTTGCCGCCATGACCACCGTTGGAAAATCAAACTCACTCGCGCGGAGCCGGCCCGCCGCGACCGCGTTGATCGTGTCGGCCGGCGTCTTCGTCGTGAATCTCGACCTGTTCATCGTCAATGTGGCCGTCCCCGCCCTCGGCCGCTCCTTCGACGGCGCCTCGCTCGCCTCGCTGTCGTGGGTGCTCAACGCTTACGCCATCGTCTTCGCGGCCCTGCTGGTGGTGGCCGGACGGCTCGCCGATCGGTACGGCCACCGCCGCGGCTTCCTGCTCGGCCTGGCGGTCTTCACCGCGGCCTCCGCGCTCTGCGCGGCCGCCCCGGACGTCGGCTGGCTGGTCGCGGCCCGGGTGGTGCAGGCGGCCGGGGCAGCCGCACTGATGCCGACCTCGCTGGCGCTGCTGCTGGTCAACACCCCGCCGGAGCGCCGTCCGCGGGCCATCCGGGGGTGGGCGGCCATCGGCGGCATCGCGGCCGGGCTGGGCCCGGTGGCCGGCGGGCTGCTGGTGGAGGCGGACTGGCGGTGGGTGTTCCTGGTCAACGTCCCCGTGGGCGTGGCCGGGCTGATCGCCGGGGCCCGGCTGCTGCCCGACGCCCGCCCGCACCGCGAGGGGCCGCTGCCGGACCTCGCGGGGGCCGTACTGCTCACGCTCGGGATCGGCGCGCTGGCCCTCGGGCTGGTCAAGTCCGGCGCCTGGGGCTGGGCCTCAACCGGTGTGATCGGTTCCCTGGCCGGGGCGGTCCTGCTGGGCGCCGCCTTCTGGCTGCGGTCGGCCCGGCATCCGGCGCCGATCGTCGAACTGCCCCTGCTGCGCGTCCCCGCCTTCGCCGTCGCCACGCTCGCCGCCCTGCTGTTCACCGTCGCCTTCGCGGCGATGCTGCTCACCTCGGTGCTGTGGTGCCAGCAGGTCTGGGGTTACTCGGCGATCCGTACGGGACTCGCCATCGCCCCCGGGCCGCTGGTGGTGCCCGCGCTCGCGATGGCCTCGGGAGGCGTCGTACGACGGCTGGGCGCTGGACGTACGGCGGCCCTGGGGTGCCTGCTGTTCGCCGGGGGCCTGGGGTGGTGGGCCGGTGCGCTGGGCACGAGCCCGCGCTACGCGGCCGAGTTCCTGCCCGGCATGCTGATCACCGGCGTCGGCGTGGGCTTCGCGCTGCCCACTCTGGTCGGGGCGGCGGCCGCCGCACTTCCGCCGCATCGGTTCGCCACCGGCTCGGCCGTCACGACGATGGCCCGCCAGACCGGTGCCGTACTCGGCGTCGCCCTCATGGTCACCCTGCTCGGCGAGCCCGGCACCGCTGACGCCGCCCTCACCGCCTTCCGGCACGGCTGGGTGGCCGCCGTGGCCGCCGCGTGCCTCGCCGCTGTCGCGGCACTGGCCCTGCGCAGGCCGGCCGGCATTCCGGACGGGGCGCCGGTGGCCGTACGGCCGAGGAGCGTGGTGCCGGATCTGCCGGAGCGGCCGGATCGCTGACAAGCCCGCTGCCGTCCCGGCGCGGGCCTCGCCATGCGTGAAGAAGCCGTCAGCGAGTTCTCACCCGGCCCCGCTGTTTCCCCCTTCGGCCGGACCGTCCTGCCCGGCGCCGACAAGGCCGACGACGACGTCGGACCCCGCAAGGCGCCCCTCCATACCGCCCTCACCACCGCCGGCGGACCCTGACACCTGGAAGGGGTTCGTCGCGGGGCGCGGCGAGGCCTTCGTGGCGCGGGGAACCGCCGGTTCGGGTGCGGAGAACATCGAGGCGCCCTGGTCAGGCGCGGCCGGCCGGGTCAAAGCTTGGCCATCTTGGAGAAGGGACTGGTGATCCGTGCCCGGAAGGAACCGAAGTCCACGAGGACGGCGATCTCGTCCTCGATACCGATGACGCGGCCGAGGCCGTGCTCATCGTGGGAGACCCGATTCCCTATGTCGAACGACTTCAGCGGCGGTGCCACCGGGGCTTTGAAGGGGCTGGAAGGCAGGACGCGTCTGGTAACTGCTGGCTTCGTCATTGACTCCAGTATGCGGCAGTACCCCAAGCACTGGTGCCCCCCTTCTGGGTAGGCGTGGTGCGCGAGCACGAGGGAGATGGCGCCATGCCCGAGCTTCCGGACGTCGAAGGCTTCCGCCGGGTCCTGGCCTCGTGCGGTCAGGGCCGGCGCATCGAGCGGGTCCAGGTGGCCGATCCGGGGGTGCTGCGGGGCGTGAGCGTACGCAGGCTGCGGGAGGAACTGCGGGGCCGCACCCTCGCCGAGCCGGAGCGGCACGGCAAGTGGCTGATCGCCCGCACCGAGGGCGGACCGGCCCTGCTGCTGCACTTCGGGATGACCGGCGAGCTCCTGTGCCGCCCGCCGGAGGACCCACCGCACCCGTACGACCGGGTCCTGCTCGCCCTCTCCTACGGTCGGGGCCTGCGCTACCGGGACCAGCGCAAGCTTCAGGGCCTGCGGCTCGCCGCGACCGAGGCCGACATCGACCGGATCCTCGACCGGCAGGGCCCGGACGCGCTGGCTGTGGACCGCGACACGTTCACCGAACTGCTGGCCGGGCGGCGCGGACGTATCAAGGCCGTACTGATGGACCAGTCCGTCCTGGCGGGCCTGGGCAATCTCCTCACCGACGAGATCCTCTGGCGGGCCCGTACCGCCCCCGCCCGCCCCGCCAACCGGCTCCGCGAGGACGACTACCGGCGGCTCCACGCCACCATGCGCCGGGTCCTGCGCTCCTCCGTACGCGACGGCCGCGTCCCCGTCCGCCCCTCCTGGCTCACCGGCCACCGCGACGACCCCGACCCGGTGTGCCCACGCTGCGGGGGCCACCTGCGCCGGGACCGGATCGCCGGGCGCACCACGGTCTGGTGCCCGCACTGCCAGGGCGGAACCTAGGATCAGGCCGATCAGGACGTAGACGACGCCGTGCGCGGCAAAGCCCACGCGTCCCGCTGCGGTCAGCGCCTCCTTCCGGCCCGGTGCCGCAGCCCTGACGGTGCGGCCCGGATGGTGCGCGCTGCTGGGTGTCACGATGCCCTCCCTGCGACCCGGGCACGCGATGCGTGCCCCTGGCCAGGAGGTCCCTGGCGGCCGGAAACCGTTGCACCTGCGGGGATATAGTAGTTTTTGGCTTCTTTTGGGGGTCAACAGCCGATCGGCCGCAGATCGGAGGCGTCGACGTGGAGACGATGTCTGCTTCCGGCCCGCCGAAACCGGCGGAGCCCCCGGAGGCCGACCGGCTGCGGTTGGCGTTGCGGCAGGCGGTGACCGCTCTCGGCGGTCTGGGCGGGATGGTGCACCTGTACGGGCCCGGAGGCAGTCGGCGGCTGCGGCTGGCGGCGAGCAGCGGGCTGTCGCGGGAACTGGCCCGCCGCTGGGACGAGATCGCCGAGGACGCCGTGGACCTGGCCGCGGTCCGCGCGCTGCGTGAGGACGCTGCGGTATGGCTGCCGCTCCCCCGGAAAGGCAGTGGTCTCCCCCCGCGCACCGGGATGGCGTCCGTCCCGATCCGCGCCGGGGACGGCCCACTGGGGGCGCTGTCCGTGGTGACGTCGGGGACCGGGCCGCCCACCACCGCGCAGCTCGGCTTCCTCGAAGGGGCCGCCCGGTGGATCTCCGAGCGGCTGCGGCTTCAGCAGGCGCTCGACACGGTCCGGGTCGGGGCCTGGGACTGGAACATCCGTACCGGTGACATCGTCTGGGACGACACGATGCCGCTGGTGCTCGGCATCGCCCCGGAGGACTTCGACGGGCGGATCGAGACCTGGCGGGGTCTCGTCCACCCCGAGGATCTGCCGGCGGTCGTGGCGCAGGCCGAGCAGGCCCTGCGCAAAGGCGGCGAGTACAACGTCAGGCACCGGGTACGGCGGCCGGACGGGACGGTCGGCTGGGTGGAGGCCCGGGGCCGGATCATCGTCGGCGAGGACGGCGAACCGGCCCGCATGGTGGGGCGCCTGTGGGAGACCACCGAGACCCGCGCCGCCATGGACTCGGTGGGTCGCGCCCTACGGCACATGAGCGACGGTTTCCTCGCGGTCGACGCCAACTGGCGGATCCTGTACGTCAATGTCCGCGCCGAGCGGCTGCTCGGGTCCTCGCGGGAACTCGCCGGCCGCACGCTCTGGGACATCCCGGCGGTCCGCGTACCCGGCTTCGAGGAACGGTGCCGCCAGGCCTCCGCCGAACGCATCCCGGCCGGGCTGGACATCCGCTCCCCCGCCGACCGGCGCTGGTATCACATGCGGCTGATCCCGGTGCCGGACGGGCTGACCGTCTACCTGACCGACGTCACCGAGAAGCGGCAACTGGAGGCGGAGCACGCGGCCATGGAACGGGCGGCCGCCGAACGGGCCACCCACATCGGGCTGCTGACGACGGCACTCGCCGAGGCCCTGACCGTCGAGGACGTGGTGACCGCCGCCGCCCAGCGGGTGCTGCCGCTCTTCGGCGCCACCGGGCTGATCGTCCAGGCCATCGAGCGCGGCCAGGTGCGGGCCGTCGGATCGGTCGGATACCCCCGGTCGTTCGTCGACCAGCTCGGCGACCGCCCCGCGGACAACCCGCTCGACCGCTCGCTGACCGACGGCGTCCCGAGGTTCTTCGCCTCACCGGAGGAGATGGATGCCGACTTCCCCGGCGTCGGCTCCTTCGCGGCCCTGGGCGGCAAGCGCTCCTGGGCGTTCCTGCCGCTGCTGGTGTCCGGCCGTCCCGTCGGCGGCTGCGTCATCTCCTTCGACCGGCCCCGCCGGCTCACCGGGGAGGAGCGCGCCCTGCTCGTCGCGCTCAGCGGACTGATCGCCCAGACCCTGGAAAGGGCCCGGCTGTACGACGCCGAGCACGGCCGCGCCCAGGAGTTGCAGCGTGGTCTGCTCCCCCGCGTACTGCCGTCCCTGCCCGCCGTCACCACCGCCGCCCGCTACCTGCCGGCCAGCGAGGGCATGCTCGGCGGTGACTGGTACGACGTCATCCCGCTCTCCGCCGACCGGGTCGCCCTGGTCATCGGGGACGTGATGGGCCACGGCCTGCCCGAGGCCGCCACCATGGGCCGGCTGCGCACCGCCGTCCATACCCTGGCCGGACTCGAACTGCCCCCGGACGAGGTCTTCTCGCATCTCAACGACCTGGTCAGCGACCTCGGCGACGACTTCTACGCGACCTGTCTGTACGCCCTCTACGATCCCGCCACCGGTGCCTGCACCTTCGCCTGCGCGGGGCACCCCCCGCCGGCCGTCGTCCACCCCGACGGCCGGGTGCGCCTCCTCGACCTGGCCGCCGACCCGCCGCTCGGCGCGGCCACGCCGCCGTTCGAGACCACCGAGGTGAAGCTGCCCGAGGGAAGCCTTCTGGTCCTCTACACCGACGGGTTCGTGGAGTCCGCCCGGCGCGACATCGACAGCGGCATCGCGCAGCTGGCCGGCGTACTGGCCACCCTTCCCGACGCGACCCCGGCCGACGACCGGGCCGGCGAGGCCGGGCGCCTCGACCGGCTCTGCGAGTCGCTCGCCGCCGCGCTGCTGCCCGCCCAGGAGCAGACCAGCGACGACGCCGCCGTGCTCATCGCCCGCATCCACGCCCTCCTGCCCCAGGACGTGGCGTCGTGGACGCTGCCGGACGACCCCGTCGCGGCAGGCCAGGCCCGCGAGTACATCCGCCGTCAACTGGCCGACTGGCAGCTCGACGATCTCGTCATGACCACCGAACTGCTCGCCAGCGAGCTGATCGGCAATGTCGTGCGGCACGCCAAGGGCCCCGTACAACTGCGCCTCCTGCGGAGCCGCACGCTCATCTGCGAGGTCTCCGACGGCAGCCTCACCACGCCCCGTATCCGCCGGGCCCGAGAGACCGACGAGGGCGGCCGCGGGCTTCAGCTCGTGGCCGCCCTCAGCCAGCGCTGGGGCACCCGTTACACCTCCGACGGCAAGTGCATCTGGACCGAGCAGCTCCTGCCCGAGGCCGACGCCCGGACGACGCGTTAAGAACGCGTCAGGATTTCCCGTCCACCCGCACCCGGCGCGCCATGCGGGACATGGTGGGAGCAATGCGCGGGTCGCACGCAACGGCGCGTCGTTGACCTGCGCTTTCGGCTGGTTCCGGGGGATTACCTGCGGCTGCCGCCGACAAGCGGCGGCCGTCGCTTCGTCGTGGCGAGCATCGGCCGCCATGGCCGCGTTGCGTACTCTGACCTGGCCATCCGCCGATGGCCGGTTTTGCTTCACGTACGACAGGAGTACCCGGTGGCCACGTCCGCCCCCGCCGCGTCCGAACCCGAGGCCACCCCGCGGCACCGCTTGCGTGCCTGGTTGCTCGAGGGCCTGTCCGACATGGCCAAGCACCAGCAGGGCCCGCATGCCCAGCCGACCTCCGCGCACAAGGGTCAGCGGTGGTGGCGGGTGATGTGCCTGACGGGTGTGGACTACTTCTCGACACTGGGCTATCAGCCGGGCATCGCCGCGCTGGCGGCCGGGCTGCTGTCGCCGGTGGCGACCATCGTGCTGGTGATCGTGACGCTGGCCGGGGCGCTGCCGGTGTACCGGAGGGTGGCGGAGGAGAGCCCGCACGGTGCGGGTTCGATCGCGATGCTGGAGCGGCTGCTGTCGTTCTGGCAGGGCAAGTTGTTCGTCCTGGCGCTGCTGGGCTTCGCGGCCACCGACTTCCTGATCACGATCACTCTGTCGGCGGCCGACGCCGCGACCCACCTGGTGGAGAATCCGCACTTCACCAGCGTGCTGCAGGGCCAGGAGATGATCATCACCCTGGTGCTGGTGGCGCTGCTCGGCGCGGTGTTCCTCAAGGGCTTCCTGGAGGCGATCGGGGTCGCCGTCGCCCTGGTCGGGCTCTACCTGGCGCTCAACGTCGTCGTGGTCGGGGTGGGCCTGTGGCACATCCTGACGGCCGCGCATGTCGTCACCGACTGGTCCAGCGCTCTGACCGCGAAGCACGGGAACATCTTCGTGATGATCGGCGTGTCACTGGTGATCTTCCCGAAGCTGGCGCTGGGCATGTCCGGCTTCGAGACCGGCGTGGCGGTCATGCCGCACGTCGAGGGCGACCCCAGCGACACGGAGGAGAAGCCGGCCGGGCGGATCCGGGGGACGAAGAAGCTTCTGACCACCGCCGCGGTGATCATGAGCGTCTTCCTGATCGCCACCAGCTTCATCACGACGCTCCTCATCCCGGCGAAGGACTTCCAGAACGGCGGCCCGGCCAACGGCCGCGCCCTCGCCTACCTGGCGCACGAGTACCTCGGCTCCGCCTTCGGCACCGTGTACGACTTCTCCACCATCGCCATCCTGTGGTTCGCCGGCGCCTCGGCCATGGCGGGGCTGCTCAACCTGATGCCCCGCTACCTGCCCCGCTACGGCATGGCCCCGCACTGGGCCCGTGCGGTGCGCCCCATGGTGCTGGTCTTCACGCTGATCGCCTTCCTGGTGACCTGGATCTTCAACGCCAACGTCGACGCCCAGGGCGGCGCCTACGCCACCGGCGTGCTGGTGCTCATGAGCTCGGCGGCCATCGCCGTCACCATCGCCTGCCACAAGGCCGGGCAGCGCAACGGGATGATCGCCTTCGCCGTCATCTCGGCGGTCTTCCTCTACACGACCGTCGTCAACGTCATCGAGCGGCCCGACGGTGTGAAGATCGGCGCCTGCTTCATCGCGGGCATCATCCTGGTCTCGCTGCTCTCCCGGCTCGCCCGCGCCTTCGAACTGCGCGTCACCAGCGTGACCCTCGACGACATGGCCGAGCGGTTCGTACGCGACATCGCGAACCGCAAGATCCGCTTCATCGCCAACGAGCCCGACCGCCGCGACGTCGCCGAGTACCGGGACAAGGTCCAGCAGATCCGGGCCGACAACGACCTCCCGGCCGAGGAGGACTTCGTCTTCGTCGAGGTCACCGTCCTCGACCCGTCGGAATTCGAGTCCGGGCTGAGCGTGCGCGGCGAGGTGATGTGCGGCCGCTATCGCGTGCTGACGCTGGAGAGTTCCTCCGTCCCCAACGCGCTCGCCGCACTGCTCCTCTACGTACGTGACACGACCGGTCAGCGCCCGCACATCTACTTCGAGTGGACCGAGGGCAACCCCTTCACCAACTTCCTGCGCTTCTTCCTCTTCGGCCAGGGCGAGGTCGCCCCCGTCACCCGCGAAGTCCTGCGCGAGGCCGAGCCCGACCGCGCCCGGCGCCCCCGCGTCCACGTCGGATAGTCGGACATTTCGGGCGCACGCTTGACGGACTCCATGACGGGCGGATCCGGGTGGCGGCACAGCATGCGGGAAGCGGATCGCGCCGGCAGAACCTGTACGCAGCCTGAACGGATCAGGTCGGCGGCCGATCACCGGCGTCGCTCGGGTGATACTGGCCCGATGACCTCCCACCGTGTCCTGGTCGTCGAGGACGACCACGGACTCCGCGACATCCTGGCCCGGGGCCTGCGCGAGGAGCACTTCGACGTGCTCACGGCCGCCGACGGGGCGAGTGCCCTGCGCCGGGTGCGCGAGCGGGTGGACGCCGTGGTCCTGGACATCGGGCTGCCCGACTCGGACGGACGGGACGTGTGCCAGGCGATGCGTGCGTCCGGCGTCGACGCGCCGGTGGTCTTCCTCACCGCGCACGACAACATCACCGACCGGCTCTCGGGCTTCTCCGCGGGCGGCGACGACTACCTGGCCAAGCCCTTCCACCTGGCCGAACTCGCCGCCCGGGTGCGCGCGGCGCTGCGGCGGGCCGGGCGCGAGCCGTCGGTGGAGGTCGAGGAGCTGCGGCTGGACCCGGTGCGGCACGTGCTGGAGGTGCGGGGGGAGCCGGTCTCGATGACGCCCACCGAATTCCGGCTGCTGGCCTGCCTGATGGCGGCCCCGGGGGCAGTGGTGCGCCGGCGGGCGCTGCTGCGGGCGGCGTGGCCCGAAGGCGCGCAGGTCAGCGACAACACCCTCGACCAGTACCTGACCCGGCTGCGGCGCAAGCTGCGTGAGGCGGACAGCCCGCGCGGCATCGACACCGTACGGGGCGTGGGATACCGCTTCGCATGAGCCCGCGTCCCGGCCGCCTCCCCCGTCTCCGCCGCCTCCGTCGTCCGGCCACCCTGCGCGGTCGCCTGGCGCTGGTCGCCCTGGCGACCTCGGCGATCTGGGTGATCGTGCTCACCGTGGGCTTCAACCTCGCCCTGTCGGCGAGGCTGCGCCAGCAGGCCGACGACCTGCTGCGCACCCGGGCCTCGGCGGTGGCGGCGACCGTGGAGGCCCGCCCGGACGGGCGGGTGATCATCCACGAGCCGACCGACGACCGCGCGCTGGATGTCGGCGTCTGGATCTACCAGGGCCACCAGCTGATCGAGCGCCCGACCGCCCCCGGCGAGTCGCATACCGCCGCCGACCGGCTCGCCGGGAACGGCCGCACCTTCGCCGCCACCGCCGAGCCGTACGCGTCCCGGCTGTACGCCCTGCCCATCCGCTACGGCTCCAAGCAGGTGGGAACCGTCGTCGCCTCGGTCGGCCTCGACCCGTACCGCAGCACCGCGGACTCCGCCCTGGCCGGTTCGATCGGGCTCGCCCTGTTGCTGCTCGGCGGGATATATCTCGTCACCCGTACGGTCGTCGGCCGGGCCCTGCGGCCGGTCGCCGAGATGAGCGCCAAGGCCGCCCGCTGGAGCGAGCGCGGCGCCGCCGACCGCTTCGGCGCGGCCGACCGGCCCGCCGAGCTGGCCTCGCTCGCGGCGGGCCTCGACGAACTGCTCGACCGGCTGGCCGCCGTACTGCGGCACGAGCAGCAGCAGTCCGCCGAGCTGTCGCACGAACTGCGCACCCCGCTGGCCCGCATCACGGCCGAGACCGACTGGCTGCTCGCCCGCCCGCGCGAGGAGGCGGAGCAGCACGCCTCGCATGAGGCGATCGCGGCCGCGGCCGCCGGCATGCGGGAGATCTGCGAGAGCCTGCTGTCGGAGGCCCGGACCCGCACCGGGCAGACCCCGGGGCTGTGCGCCCTGCCGGACGTGGCCCGGGACCTGGCCGGCCGGTGGGCCGAGAACCATCCGGACGCCCCGCCGGTCACCGTACGGGGCACCACAGCCGCCGCCGGGGTCTCGGCGGCGGTCGCCGAGCGGATCCTGGGGCCCCTGCTGGACAACGCCCGCCGGTACGCCGTCCGCACGATCACGGTCGCGTGCGTGCAGCGCCCGGGCGCCGCCGAGGTGACCGTCAGCGACGACGGCCCCGGAGTGCCTCCCGAGGTCGGCGCTGCCGTCTTCGACCCCGGACGCCGCGCCGAGCCCGACGACGGCCACGACGGGGCGGGCCTGGGGCTCGCCCTGGCCCGCCGCCTGGCCAGGGCGGCGGGCGGCGACATCGTCCTGGCCGACACCGAGCGGGGCGCGGCCTTCGTGGTGACGCTCCCGGCCGGGTGACGGGCGAGCCGTCACCTCTCGTAGGCGGCCTCGGGCACGGCCTCGGGCTCGGGCTCGACCTCGATGACGTCACGGCGGGTGACGGTCAGGTAGATCACCAGAGCCAGGATCGTGACGAGGAAGATCATGCTCGTACCGATCGTCCCCAGGCCCAGTCCGCCGTCGGCCTTGGCCTGCGACAGGTAGTCGCCGATCGAGGCGCCGAGGGGACGGGTCAGGACGTACGCGATCCAGAAGGCCAGGACGGCGCCCAGCTTGAACCAGTAGTGGGCCGCGGTCACGGCCGCGATCAGGGCACCGAAGAGCAGCGCGGAGACCCAGTAGCCCAGGTTCAGCCGCTCCGCGGTGAGGTCACCGGCCGAGGTGCCGAGGGCGAAGGTGAAGAGGATCGCCAGCCAGTAGAAGCCCTCGCGGCGGACGGTCCTGATGGAGTGGATGGACAGGGTGCGCTCACTCGCGTACCAGGCCGTGAAGGAGATGGCCAGCAGGACGGCGAAGACCGGGGTGGTCACCGTCAGGGACACGCCCAGGTTGTCCGTCAGGTTGTCGCTGACGAGCGTGCCGACGACGCTGATCAGTACGACGGCGAACCAGTAGAGGCCCGGCACGTACGCCTTCGCCCTGAACTGGAAGACCAGGGTGACGACCAGCAGGACGGACATGATCAGGGAGGTGTTGGTCAGGCCGAAGCCCAGATTGTCGTTGAGAAGGTCGGCCGCGGTCTCGCCGACCGTCGTGCACAGAATCTTGATGACCCAGAAGTAGAGGGTGACTTCGGGAACCTTGTTCAGCATCTGACGGCTCCGGAACCGGGTTCCGGGCACATCGGTATGAGTCGCCATGGTCCGGCACGCTGCCATGGCACACCTGAACACAACCTGACTGTCACGGCTCGAAGCGGTAGCCCATTCCGGGTTCGGTGATGAAATGCCTGGGGCGGGAGGGATCCGCCTCGAGCTTGCGGCGCAGCTGGGCCGTGTAGACCCGCAGGTAGTTGCTCTCGGTGCTGTAGGAGGGCCCCCATACCTCCTGGAGGAGCTGTTTCTGGGTGACCAGGCGGCCGGTGTTGCGGACGAGGACTTCCAGCAGGTGCCATTCGGTGGGGGTGAGCCGGACGTCGGTGCCGTTCTTGTTCACCTTTTTGGCCGCGAGGTCGACGGTGAAGGAGCCGGTCTCGACCACGGAGGCGGCGTCCTCGGGTCCGACGGGCGCGGCGCGGCGTACGGCGGCGCGCAGCCGGGCGAGCAGTTCGTCCATGCCGAAGGGCTTGGTGACGTAGTCGTCGGCGCCCGCGTCCAGCGCCTCGACCTTCTCGTCGGAGGTCTGGCGGGCGGAGAGCACGATGATCGGCACCCGGGTCCAGCCGCGCAGCCCGCGGATGACCTCGACGCCGTCCATGTCGGGCAGGCCGAGGTCGAGGACGATCACGTCGGGGTGGCGGGCGGCGGCCAGCCGCAGCGCGGTCGTGCCGTCCTGGGCGGCGTCGACCTCGTACTTGCGCGCCCGCAGATTGATCACGAGCGCGCGGACGATCTGCGGCTCGTCGTCGACCACGAGCACCCGGTTCATATCTGACCTCTCTGGACATTACGGTCCTCTGCGCGGGCGGCGCGGAGGGTCAGGACCATGGTGAGCCCGCCGCCGGGGGTGTCCTCGGCGGCGAGGGTGCCGCCCATGGCCTCGGCGAAGCCGCGGGCGACGGCCAGGCCGAGGCCGACGCCGTTGCCCCGGGGGCGGTCGCCGTGGCGCTGGAAGGGTTCGAAGATGGTCTCCTTGGCGTCGTCCGGGACGCCGGGGCCGCGGTCGACGACGCGCAGTTCGACGCGGTTGCCCAGGGCGCTGGCGGCGACGAGCACCTTGGTGCCGGGCGGGCTGTACTTCACGGCGTTCTCCACGATGTTGGCGGCCGCCCGCTCCAGCAGCCCGGGATCGGCGTCGACCATGGGCAGGCTCTCCGGTATGTCCAGGACGACGCTGCCGTCCGGGACGCCGACCAGGGCGAGCGGCACCACCTCGTCCAGGTCGGTCTCCCCGAGCAGCGGTGTGACCGTGCCGGTGGAGAGCCGGGACATGTCGAGCAGGTTCCCGACGAGGTGGTCGAGCCGGTCGGCGCCCTCCTCGATGCTCTCCAGGAGTTCGGCCTCGTCCTGCGGGGACCAGGCGACGTCGTCGGAGCGCAGCGAGCTGACGGACGCCTTGATCGCGGCGAGCGGGGTCCGCAGATCGTGCGAGACGGCGGCGAGGAGCGCGGTACGGATGCGGTTGCCCTCGGCCTGCCGCTGGGCCTGCTCGGCCTGGTCCTCCAGCCGCTGGCGGTCCAGGGCGACGGCGGCCTGGGCGGCGAAGGCGGACAGCACGCGCTGGTCGGCCGCGGGCAGCACCCGGCCGACGAGGGCGAGCGAGAGCCGGTCGCTGACCGGGACCTCGACGTCGGCGTCCTCCGGCCGGGAGCAGGTCAGGGGGCCGACGGAGGCCACCCGGGTCCAGGCGGCGGGGTCGTCCTCGCGCTCCAGCAGGGCCACCGACTCGACGGCGAAGGTCTCGCGGACGCGTTCCAGCAGGGCGTCCAGCGAGCGTTCCCCGCGCAGCACGCTCCCGGCGAGGTGGGAGAGGATCTCCGCCTCGGACCGCAGCCGGGCGGCCTGCTGGGTGCGGCGGGCCGCGAGGTCCACCACCGAGGCCACGGCCGCGCCCACCGCCGCGAAGACCACCAGGGCGACGATGTTCTCGGAGTCGGCGATGGCCAGGGTGTGGATGGGCGGCGTGAAGTAGTAGTTGAGCAGGGCCGAACCGACCAGCGCGGACGCCAGTGCCGGGAGCAGTCCGCCGAGCAGCGCCGCGGCCACGGTGCAGGTGAGGAAGATGAGCATGTCCGACGGGAGGCCGATCCCGGTGTGGGTCAGCAGCAGGGTGAGCAGCACGGGCCCCGCCAGCCCGGTGAGCCAGCCGGCGATGACCCGGGAGCGGCCGAGCCGGCCGCCGCGCGCGATGGGCAGGCCACGGCCCTTGGCGGCCTGTTCGTGGGTGACGATGTGCACGTCCAGGTCGGGGCCCGAGTCGCGGGCCACGGTGGCGCCGACGCCGGGCCCGAGGACGTACTGCCAGGCCTTGCGGCGGCTGGTCCCGAGGACGATCTGGGTGGCGTTGACGCCCCGTGCGAAGTCCAGCAGCGCGGTCGGCACGTCATCGCCGATGACGTGGTGGAAGGAGCCGCCCAGGTCCTCCACCAGGGTCCGCTGCACGGCCAGTTCCCTGGGTGAGCCGGAGTGCAGTCCTTCGGCGCCGTCGATGTGCACGGCGAGGATCTCGCCGCCCGAGCCCTTGGCCGCCAGGCGGGCGGCCCGGCGTATCAGGGTGCTGCCCTCGGCGCCGCCGGTGAGGCCGACCACGATGCGCTCGCGGGCCTGCCAGACGTCGCCTATGCCGTGGTCGGCCTTGTACTGGCGCATGTACTCGTCGACCCGGTCGGCGACCCAGAGCAGGGCCAGTTCGCGCAGGGCGGTGAGGTTGCCGGGGCGGAAGTAGTTCGACAGGGCCGCGTCGACCTTGTCGGGGGCGTAGATGTTGCCGTGCGCCATGCGGCGGCGCAGGGCCTGCGGTGACATGTCGACCAGCTCGATCTGGTCGGCCCGGCGCACCACTTCGTCGGGTACGGTCTCGCGCTGGCGGACGCCGGTGATGGCCTCCACCACGTCGCCCAGTGATTCGAGGTGCTGGATGTTCACGGTCGAGACCACGTCGATGCCCGCCGAGAGCAGCTCGTCGACGTCCTGCCAGCGCTTGGTGTTGCGCGAGCCCGGCACATTGGTGTGCGCCAGCTCGTCCACCAGGGCGACCTGCGGCGCACGGGCGAGCACGGCGTCCACGTCCATCTCGGTGAAGACCGTGCCCCGGTAGCCGATCTCCCGCGCGGGAATCCGCTCCAGGCCACGCATCAGCTCCTCGGTGCGCGGCCGGCCGTAGTCCTCCGCGTAGCCGACCACGACGTCGGTGCCCCGCGCCAGGCGGCGGTGGGCCTCGGAGAGCATGGCGTACGTCTTGCCGACGCCTGGTGCGGCTCCGAGGTAGATGCGTAGCTTTCCCCGTGCCATGGGGCCACCCTATGGCGATCGACCAGGACAAACGGGATGCCGGCTGGGGGCGGCGTTCACTTTGACGCGTCCTTGATGCCGGGGCCGCCCGGTCCGGGCACGGGATGGGGCCAGACGAGGAGGACCGGGCAGGTGGCGTGGTCGACGACGAAGCGGCCGGCCGGGCCGAGGCTCTTGGGGCCGGGGTGGGCGCGGTCACCGTCGCGGGCGAGGACCAGGAGGTCGGCGCCCTCGGCGGCGGCGACGACTTCGTGCTTGATGGGTCCGTGCCGCTCCAGGCGGGTGCAGGGCAGGCCCAGCCGTTCGGCGGCGTCCCGCAGGAGCTGGTCGGCGGAAGTGGCGGCCAGTTCCTCCAGACGGGTGCCGGGGTCGCGGTCGGGGCGGCCCCGGCCGAGGAGACCGGCGTACGCGCCGTGGCCGGCGGCCGGGGAGTCGGCCCCGGCGACGTGGAGCAGCACGATGTCGGCGCCGGCCGGCGCGTGGGCGCGGGCGGCGTCCACGCAGGCGGGCCAGGTGCCTTCGGCGATCCAGGCGATCACGGTCATGGCCGGCCTCCTCGGCCTCGGGAACCTCACGCTCCGACGACGTGCAGCCCCGCCCACAGCGCCAGGACCGCCAGGGCGAGCGCGGCGGGCACGGTGAGCAGTCCGATCCGGGTGAACTCGCCCAGGTCCACGTCGGTGTCGTGCTCTCGCAGGATACGGCGCCACAGCAGCGTTGCCAGGGACCCGGCGTAGGTGAGGTTCGGGCCGATGTTCACCCCGAGCAGCACGGCGAGGACCGCGCCGGAGCCCGCCGGGACGGCGAGCGGCAGCAGCACCAGGACGGCCGGCAGGTTGTTGATGACGTTGGCCAGGACGGCGGCCAGCCCGGCGATGGCGAACAGTGACGGCAGCCCGGTCCCGTCCGGCACGAGATGCCCCAGGCCGTCGGCGAGGCCGTTGTCGACGACCGCGCGGACCACGATGCCCAGGGCCAGTACAAAGAGGAGGAACGGCACGGCGGCGGACCGCGCGACGGCCCTGGGCGTGGTCCTCCCCCGGGCCAGGGCGCGGACCGCGAGCACCACGGCGCCGGCCGCGGCCGCCCATGCCGGGTTCACCCCGGCCGCGGAGGCCAGCACGAAGCCGCCCAGGGTGCAGGCGACGATCACGACGGTGAACACCGGCACCTGCGGCACCTTGTCGCCGGGCGGGGCCTGGGCACCGGCGTCCAGGTCGGTGCCGAAGAACCGGCGGAAGACCAGGTACTCGACGCCGATCGCGGCCAGCCAGGGCAGCGCCATCAGTGCGGCGAACCGGGTGAAGGCCAGCCCGCTGGCGGCGAACGCCAGGAGGTTGGTGAGATTGGAGACCGGCAGCAGTACGGACGCGGTGTTGGACAGGTGCGTACAGGCGTAGACGTGTGGCTTGGGCCGGGCCCCGAGGCGGGCGGCGGTGGCGAACACCACCGGGGTGAGCAGGACCACCGTCGCGTCCAGGCTGAGCACCGCCGTGATCACCGAGGCGACGGCGAAGACCTGGACCAGCAGCCGCCGGGGCCGCCCCGCCGCGCTCCGGGCCATCCAGGCGCCGCACGCGCGGAACAGCCCCTCGTCGTCGCACAGTTGCGCCAGCACCAGCACCGCCGCCAGGAAGCCGATCACCGGCCCCAGCCGCTCCGCCTCCGCCCGGGCGTGGTCCAGCGAGATCGCGCCGGTGACGATGACCAGACCGGCCGCCGGGACCGCGACGACCGCTTCGGGCAGGCCCCAGGGACGTACCACCGCGCAGGCCAGCACGAGCAGCAACAGCACGGCGGAGAGCGCCTCCGCGAAAGCCGTGTTCAGGATCAGGTCCTCCGGTGCTTCGGTGTGCGTCGGCGAGGTGGGATGGCTGAGGGTTCACCTTCACACGCTAGGGTCACCCGGCGCGGCCCCCAGCCGGCCCGCGACCTGCCCGAGGCCCAGGGGGACGTCACCGGTGGAGACCATGCCCGACCAGCACGACGATCCCGGCAGCGCGCCGGCCCGGGTGAGCCTGGCCACCATCGCCGTCGAATGGGGCCGGATCGGCTGCACCGGGTTCGGCGGCCCGCCCACCCACATCGCCCTCCTGCGGAAACTCTGCGTGGAGCGGCGCGGCTGGATGGGCGCCGAGGAGTTCGAGGACGGCATCGCTGCGACCAACCTGTTGCCCGGGCCGGCCTCGACGCAGTTGGCGATCTTCACCGCGTGGCGGCTGCGCGGCCTGGCCGGGGCGCTGGTCGGCGGGCTCTGCTTCATCGTGCCGGGGCTGGCGCTGATCCTGGCGCTGGCCGCGCTGTTCCTGGCCGGCCATCCGCCGCTGTGGGTGCGCGGCGCCGCGGCCGGGGCCGGGGCGGCCGTCGCGGCGGTGGCGGTGCAGGCCGCCGCGGGCCTGGTCCCGGCGAGCCGGCAGCGGGCCGGGCAGGCTCGAGCCGCGCGGGGCCGGTGGATCGGCTACTTCGTGGTCGGCGGCGCGGCTGCCGCGCTGACCGGCCCGTGGCTGGTCCTGGTGCTGGTCGCCGTCGGCCTGCTGGAGGTCGCGATCCGCACACCGCGTTCGGGCCGTACGGGCCGTACGGGCCGGGGCGCCGGACGCGCCTGGCCGGTGCCGCTGGCGGCCGCCGTCCCGGCGTCCGGCGGTCTGCTCGCGCTCGGCTGGGTGGCGCTGAAGGTCGGCGCGCTCTCGTACGGGGGCGGCTTCGTGATCATCCCGCTGATGCAGTCCGACGCGGTCGACCGCTACCACTGGATGACGGACGGCCAGTTCCTCAACGCCGTGGCGCTCGGCCAGATCACCCCCGGTCCGGTCGTCCAGACCGTCGCCGTTGTCGGCTATGCCGCTGCCGGCGTCGCGGGTGGTCTGCTGGCCGGGGCCGTCGCCTTCGCGCCCTCCTTCCTCTTCGTGATCCTCGGCGGCTCGCACTTCGACCGGCTGCGCGCCAACTCCGCCGTCCAGGCCTTCCTCACCGGCGCCGGCCCCGCCGTGATCGGCGCCATCGCGGGCTCCGCGATCCCGCTCGCCCTGGCCCTTCGCCACCCCTGGCAGTTCGCGGTGCTGGCCGTCGCGGCGGTGTGGCTGCTCGCCGCCCGCCGGGGTGTGGTTCCGGCCCTGCTCGGCGCGGGAGCCCTGGGTGTGGCCGCCGCCCTGGCAGGGCTGCCCGTCGCATAGAGCGTGCGCCGGGCCGCTCAGGCCGCTTCGGAGTGGGCGTCGTGGCCCGCGTCGGGTGAGCCGTGCATCATGCGGAGCATGTCCCGGCCGCCGGTGCGGGCGAAGCGGATCAGCAGGGCGGCGGCCAGGAGGAGGAAGGCGATGTTGAGGAAGGTGGTGTAGTTCCAGGTCACGCCTTCCATGGGGATCTTGGCGTCGGCCTGGTCGGGGATGAGGCCGAGGCCGCCGAAGAGGAACTCGACGACGTAGCCCGCGACCACCATGGCGGCGTAGAAGGTCCCCAGGAGATACAGCGCCATCCTCATGCCGTAGTACTTCCGGTAGATGTTGAGGATCGGCAGGATCAGCAGGTCGGCGAAGATGAAGGCAACCGCACCGCCGAAGCTGATGCCGCCCTTCCACAGCACCACGGCCAGCGGCACATTGCCGATCGAGCAGACGAACGACGCCATGGCGACGAGCGGGCCGATCAGCGGGCCCCAGATCTTCGCCGCCAGCGGATGCCCCGAGAAGAAGAACGTCTGCCAGAAGGACTCCGGCACCCAGGCCGCGATGGCGCCGGCGATCAGCAGGCCCAGCACGATGTCCCGCAGGATCGCGGCCCACTCCATGACGAAGACGTGCGCCACGGAGGTGAACCCCTCCCCCGACAGCAGCCGCCGGGCGAAGGACCCCTCCCGCCGGACCGACATGTCCATCGCGGCATGACCCTCCATGGAACCCGCCAGCCCCCGATCGGCCTGCGCCCGTGCCTCGTCCAGCAGACGGCTGCGCAGGGTCAGCCGGAACAGCAGCGCCAGCACGACGATCATCACCGGGCCGCCGACGAATTCCGCGACCGTGAACTGCCACCCCATCAGCAGCGCCAGGATCACGCCGAGTTCGACGACCAGGTTGGTCGAGGCGATCTCGAAGGCCATGGCAGCGGTGAAATTCGCGCCCTTGCGGAAAAGCGACCGGGCCAGCGCCACGGCAGCGTACGAACACGACGAGGACGCCGCTCCCAGCGCGGAGGCGATCGCCAGCGTGCGGGGCCGGTCGTCACCCAGCAGGCGTACGACCGTCGACCTGCGGACGACGGCCTGGACGACGGCCGACAGCGCGAAGCCCAGGATCAGCGCCCAGGTGATCTCCCACGTCATGGAACCGGCGATGGACAGCGCGTGCAGTACGGCGTGCATGCGTTTCGCCTTACCCGGCGCGGGCGGTCGCTACGCGGCCCGGGCGACGCCTGGCAGCCCCGGGCGCTCGGCGCGCGCCGCGATTTGTTGGTGAACGTGAATTCACCTAAAGTGGTGGAATCACGTTGAACAAAAGCCCCCCCCGGGGGAGCAATGAATTCC